>PMKM01000027.1 GCA_003157745.1 Bryobacterales bacterium
TCCTCATTTCGTGTTCCTTGCCCTGCGAAGTTCGCGACGGTCCAAATGAAGAAATGGACCTGCCAAATAGTACCCCAGTGTTTTCGAGGGCGCCGAAGCCAACGGCAAACACCGGCTTTGGCCGCTCTATTACTTCCGAGCCGTCAGGGGCCCGTGTCTCCTGACGACGGTACGGCCAAAACCGGTGCTTCGATACATGGCCGGCAGGAGTGAAGCCCTCAGCACCCCAACACTCGGATTCGTGCAAGTTCGCTGGGAACCGGGTGCTTCGCCCTTCCTGTGTCGCGCGCCCGCGAACGCCGATTTCACTTCCCTCCCGTCCGCAAACGTTGTAATGTAGATCCTCAGTAAGCGAAAATCCATGTTCTGTTTCAAATGCGGTTCCTCGATGGCCGATGGCACGGCTCATTGCCCTGCCTGCGGCACGGCGCAACGGAGCGCGGCGCCGCCCGCCCCCGTCCAACCGGCGGTGGCCAGTCCATACCCGGCCGCGTTCGCCTTCGGTTATGCCACTTGGGGCAACCGCACGGTCGGCTTCCTCATCGACAGCCTCCTGGTGGGCGCCGGCATGGCGGTTCTCTTCTTCGCCGCTGGGACGGTGCTGTCCAGCGTGGCCGCGTTGGCCGGCCACGGAGCTGGCGGGGGCATGTGCTGCATGTTCATCCTGGTGTTTCCCGTTGCCACTTTTCTGGTTGGCTTATATAACGGCGTTTACCTGATTGCGCTGCGTGGGTATTCGATCGGGCAGGGTTTGGTGCACATCAAGGTCGTCGACGTTTCCGGCAATCTGCTCACCCAGGGGGCGGCGTTCCTCCGCCTGGTCGTGCGCGTGGCGCTGGCGTTTGTGCCGTTCCTGCCGATGCTCGACTTGCTCTGGCCGTTGTGGGACGAGCGCGGCCAGACCCTGCACGATAAGGTCGTGAATTGTTACGTGGTCAACAATCCGCAGGGGTCATAGTGGGCCCAAGTGAGGCGCGCTCGCCGCTCGAGTGGGTGGTTGGCGCGGTCGTTCTCGCCAATGCCGCCCTGGCGCGCCTCGTGCTCGAGGCCGACCTCGAGCGCGTGTACTTCCTGGGCAACCCGATTCCGCTTGCCTGCGCCTTCCGGCGCTCCACCGGGTTGCCGTGCCCCACGTGCGGTCTCACGCGCAGCATCGTGCTCGCCCTGCACGGGAATGTGGCCGCCGCCTGGCACGTTATGCCGGCCGGTCCGATTTTGGTCTTGGGCGCGCTGAGCTTTGCCCTGGCGTCGCTCGGGTACGCCGCGCTGGCGCCGGGCTGGCGCCGCGCCTCGCGGGTATCGGCCCGACGATGGATGGCGCGCGCCGGGCTAGCATACGGGGCGGCGGCTGTGGTACTGTGGCTGGGCGGGTGGGCCGCACAGTTTCTGAACGCCTGGCATGTTGCGCCGGGGAAGTAGGCTGCGCCTGTTTGGCCGGAATTGTTGCGATTTTCTTAAGGAGGCTATTCGATGCCGTTTTGTGCAGGTTGTGGTACCCAAGTTGACGGAAAGTTCTGTCCCAAGTGTGGCGCCGTGGTAGGCGCCCCCGCGGCCGCGCCGCAGGGAGCGGGCGCGCCGCCGCCCGTGTCGGGCGCTCCGATGGCGGATAATGTCGCCAGCGCGCTCTGTTATGTCCTCGGCTTCATTACGGGAGTCATCTTTCTGGTGATTGCCCCATACAACCAGAACAAGGCCGTCCGCTTCCACGCGTTTCAATCCATCTTCTTCTCTCTCGCCTGGGTTGCCGGTTCCATCGTGCTCGGCATCGTGCTCGGGATATTCCACATGTGGTTCATCGGTTTCGGCCTCCACTCGCTCTACAACCTCGCGGGCTTCGTGCTTTGGGTCTATATGTTGTTCACCACGTTCCAGGGTAAGACCACTGTTCTGCCGTTGATAGGCCCCATCGCCCAACAACAGGCATAGTTACACCGGCCTGGGATGTGTTCGACGGAGCGCGGCGAACCAACGCGGCGCGGATGGGTAAGTCCGCGCCTGCCTGCCGTCGTTACAGCCACTTCAAGTCGGCGTAATGCTCGCCCGTCAGGCGCAGGAACAGCGGCTCCAGGGCGCGGAACTGTTGCCCGTCGTATTCGATTGCGCCATCCGCGGCCAGCACCGTGATGTCGCCCTGCCAGACCAGTTTGCCGGGACTCGTGATGATGGCCACCGCGCCGCATAGCCGCTCCACCGTCTCGAGCACGTGACTGGTGATGAATACCGTGCGGCCCTGCTCCGTGAAGCGGCGCAGCCACTGCTTCATCAGCGCCACGCCCGCCGGGTCGATGCTTTCAAACGGCTCGTCGAGAAACAGCACCTCGGGCGCGTGAATCACGGCCGCCGCGAAGGCTACCCGCTTCCTCATGCCCGTCGAATACTCGGCCAGCGTCTTGCTCGAATCGGTCAATTCGAGCGCCGCCAGCAACTCGGTGACCCGCGCGCGCGTGGTCGTCTCGTCGAGTCCGAACATGCGCCCCACGAAGGCCAGAAACTCGTGCGCGTAGAGCGGCTCGAACAGGCCGAGCGATTCCGGCATCACGCCCATCCGCCGCTTCAGGCCTACGCTCTCGGCCGTGAACCGCTCGCCGAGGATTTCCATTTCGCCGCCCGAAGGGTCGAGCAGCCCCGTCAGGCAGCCGATCGTGGTGCTCTTGCCGGAGCCGTTCGGTCCCAGGAATCCGAACATGGCGCCCTTCGGCACCGTGAGCGAGAGGTCTTCCACCGCGACCACCGCGCCGTACTCCTTCGCCAGGTGGCGGATCACAATCGCGGAATCCATCGGATCAGGCTCTCCCTTCCATGATGGCCACCAGCCGCTCGCGCCGCCTGCGAAAACACACCGAGGCGAGATCGAGCGACACCCAGTATACGCCGGCGGCCGCGGCGGCGGCGGCCAGCGCCACCCACCAGTATTCGCTGCGGAACGCGCCCGGCCAGTACGCGGCGGCGATGCGCGGCCCGAACACCAGGCTCATCATGGCGCCGATCAGGACCGCGTTGCCGGCGAACGATAAATCGTTGCCGAAGCTGCTGTAATAGTTGCCGCGGCGCGCCGCCAGCAAGCTGGTCCATAAGCCGGCGGCCAGATACAGGAACATGCCCGTCAGGCTGCACCCGGCCAGCAGCGGCAGCGTCCGCGGATCGAATCGGCCGCGGACGACGACCGGCCAGATAGCGAGCCCCACCATAATCGTCACCGCGTTCAGCAAGGCGAACGTGTAACTGCACGAGCGCATCGCCGCGGCCGGATCGCCCGGCAGCAGCAGGTAGCGGCGCATCCCGTTGCCCAGATAGCCGAATTGATTGACGGCGAATTGCCCGGTACCGATGAAACCGACGATGCCAAACGCGCCGATCGCGGAGGCCAGGTCGCCATGCGGCCCCGGCGAGACGCCAGGCTGCCGCGTCAGCCCGTAGATGAACAGCCCCACCAGCGGCAGCGAGAGCGGGTACATCATGCGAAACCGGTTGTTGCGCCAGAAGAACCGCAGCCAGTGGCCGATCAGAATCGAATTCTGCGGCCCCAGAAACGCACCCGCGCGCTCATACCCGCTGCCCCAATCGAGCTTGCCGGAGGACGCCGCACGCGCCCGCGCCGGATGGCGTTCGAGCTCGACCATCGCCGCGCCCAACCCCAGCGTCCAACCCGCGATCAGCGCCAGCCCCCACAACGCCGGCCAGCCCTCTTGCGTCATCGCCAGCGCCGCCCCGTATGGCGGCGTCCACTGCAGCCAGGCCACGGCGGCGCTGGCGCCGTGCGCGTGCGTTTGCAGATACGGCACCAGGAACGGAGGCGCCACGCCAAGCGCCATGATCGCCGCCATCAGCACCGTGGCGCCGCCGCGCCGCGCCACCATCCGCTCCACCACCATGCCCGCCAGGCGCGCCGTCACGTAGTTGCACACGTAGAGCAGCCCGAGCGCGATCGCGCCAGTTAGCAAAAACGCCGCGCCAAACAGGTACAGGCCGATCAACAGGCCGAATTCGATCCCCACCACCAGGTACCAGTATGGATCGAGCATCGCCACCAGGTGCCGCGCCACCTCGCGCTCGCGCGCCCGTAGCGGATACCGCCGCATTTCGCCGTCCGCGAAAGTCGCGTTCAGACCGAACCCCAGAATCAGCGTCCCCACCGTGGCGCACAGAAACAGGCCGCACAGCACCGCAGTCGCAGTCGCCGTCGCCTTCCCCGCGGTCACGGCCATCGCGCCCAGGCCGAGCCCTCCCGCCGCGACCAGCGCCAGCGCCACCAGTAGCAGCAGGTACCCCGCCATGAACAGCGCGATTCTTCCGCTCCGCGAACGCGACTTGGCCCAGATTAGCCGATAACGCAGCCGGATCAGGTGGGCCAACAATTTCAGGTTCATGCGACTATTTCGGGGACAGGCTACGCAACTCCCAAACTAAACTGCCGAAATTCGGGGGTTTCGTAGCCTGTCCCCGAATCCCGAATCTAATCCGAATCTATCACTTGCGCGGCCGGATTACTTCCTCGTTCAGATACGGCCGCAGCGCCTCGGGAATTACGACCGTGCCGTCCGCCTGCTGGTAGTTCTCGATAATCGCCACCCAGGTCCGCCCCACCGCCAGGCCGCTGCCATTCAGCGTGTGCAGGAATTCGGACTTCTTGCCGCCGCGAAAACGAATCCCCGCACGCCGCGCCTGAAACGCTTCGTAATTCGAGCACGAGGAAATCTCCTTGTACCCGTTCTGCCCCGGCAGCCAGACTTCGATGTCGTAAGTCTTGGCGGAGGAAAATCCCATGTCGCCGGTCGACAGCGCCATGGTGCGGAAGGGAAGCCCGAGCCGCCGCAGGATATCCTCCGCATCGGCCGTCAACTTTTCCAGCTCGTCGTAGCTCGTCTCGGGACGCACGAATTTCACCAGCTCGACTTTCTGAAACTGGTGTACCCGGATGATCCCGCGCACGTCGCGGCCGTACGATCCCGCCTCGCTGCGGAAGCATGGCGTATAGGCGCACAGCTTCACCGGCAACGCGTCCGCCTCCAACGTTTCCCCTGCGTAAATATTGGTCACCGGCACTTCCGCCGTGGGAATCAGCCAAAGGTCCTGCCCTTCGCATTTGAACAGGTCTTCCTGGAACTTGGGCAGTTGACCCGTGCCGAACAGGCTGCGCGAGTTCACCATAAACGGCGGCAGCACCTCGGTGTAACCGTGCTCGCGCGTGTGCACGTCGAGCATGAAGTTGATCAGCGCCCGCTCAAGCTTGGCGCCCATGTCCCAGTACAGGGCGAACCGCGCGCCGGTGATCTTCGCCGCGCGCTCCAGGTCGAGGATGCCCAGCTCCGCCCCCAGGTCCCAGTGCGCCTTGGGGGCGAAATCGAATTGGCGCGGCTCGCCCACGCGCCGCACCTCCACGTTGTCAGCTTCGCTCTTGCCGACCGGCACCGATTCGTGCGGCAGGTTCGGAATCGCGGAAAGCAGTTCGCGAAAGCCGTCGTCGAAGGACTTCTGCTCTTCTTCGAGCGCGGCCAGGCGCGCCTTGGACGCGCGCACGGCCTCCTGCTCGGCCGCGGTGTCGAGGCCCTCCCGCCTCATCTGTCCGATCTTCACGCTCTGCGCGTTGCTCTGCGCCTTCAGTTGCTCGGCTTCCGTGATCGCCGCCCGCCGCTTCCGGTCCAGTTCGCGGAATTGTTCCAGGCCGGCGCTGGCGCCGCGCGTAGCCAGCCGCGCCGCAACCGCGTCGAGATTATTTCGAACGTATGAAAGATCGAGCATTTCCCTCCATGCTAACGCAGCGAGGGACGGCTATTCTTCCTCTTCCTCGGTCTTTACGGGTTCCAGATCTTCGGCCTCGAAGATCTGGCGGCAATCCAGGCATTCCACATAGTCCACCCCGTTTCTTCGGGCCAGGACCTGGGTGCGCGTGTGCTCGCAGGCGGGTTGCATAGGTAGGCGGTTGATGAGAGATATTCTAACTGTCTGCGCTGGCTTGTCAAGCCCCCCCGAAGGTTAAGGGGTGCGACAGGAAAGTGACGAAATCTCCGATATCGAGGAAACTCGCCAGTATCCCAGCGTAAAGGTACGCTCGAAAACGTCTTCAGCCCGGAGGGCGAAAGAAAGTAGCCCATGGCGTAAGCCATGGGTCAGCGCGATTCCGCCATAGCCCCGGAACGGGGCGGAAGACCGCTCGGCCACGAAGGACTTACGCCCTGTTCCGGGGCTAGGCTCACCGCTCCCGTTTCCCACGGCTTACGCCATGGGCTACTGTCTTTCGCCCCTTCGGGGCTTGAGCGCGCGCCCAGCGCTGGAACGTGCGCCGCACTTTCATCTCGTGCATTCCGAAAGTTAAGGTATGCGTCGCCCGAGCCGCTCCCTCCCCCGGCCGGCCAGCACCTCCCGCACTTTGGCTGCCAGCGCCTCCCGCCTGAACGGTTTGGCTAGAAACGCCCAACTCCCGTCCGGCATGCCGCCGTGATTGACCGCGGCTCCCGCATAGCCGGAAATGTACAGCACTTTGATCCCGGGACGCGTGCGCAGCAATTCCTCCGTCAGCGCCTGTCCGCTCATCAGCGGCAGAATCACGTCCGCCAGCAATAAGTCTATCCGGCCCCGATGCCGGCTCGCCAGCTCGATTGCCTCCGGGCCGTTCGAGGCTTCGAGAACGCGGTAGCCGAGTCGCGCCAACCACGCGCCGGTAAGTTGCCGGACGGCATCCCGGTCCTCCACGATCAACACCGTTTCCGAGCCGCCCGGCACGGCCGCGGGGGTGCTGGCGCCGGCCGCGTCCGTCACCCCCGCCTCGAGGCGCGGCAGGTAAACATGGAACGCGGTGCCCCGCCCCACTTCGCTCGCGACGGTGATCGCGCCGCCGCTTTGCCGGATGATCGCATAGGCCGTGGCCAAACCCAATCCCGTCCCCTTGCCCGGTTCCTTGGTGGTGAAGAAGGGTTCGAACAGCCGCTGCTTCACCTCATCCGTCATCCCCGTGCCCGTATCCGTGACGCCCAGGTGCACGTACCAGCCGGCCGCCAGACCGGAACGCGCACCTTCCGCGGCTTCCTCCCCCGTCACTTCCACATTCCCGGTTTCGACCACGATGCTGCCGCCGGCCGGCATGCTGTCGCGCGCGTTTACCAGCAGGTTCATCAGAACCTGGCTGATCTGGCCCGGGTCGGCCATCGCCTGTCCCGCCGCCGGATCGAGCCGCGTCTCGATCCGGATATCCCCACCCGCCAGCCGGCTGAACATCCGTTCCGCCTCCTCGACCACCAGGTTCAACTGGAACGCCCTGGGCTGCGCGATCTGCTTCCGGCCGAACGCCAGCAGTTTCTGCGTCAACTCGGCCGCCCGCTCGCCCGCCATGCGAATCTGCTCCAGGCTGGAGTAGCTCGGATGGTTGGGCGGCAGATCCTGCATCGCCAGTTCGCTATAGCCGCTGATCACCTGCAACAGGTTATTGAAATCGTGCGCCACGCCGCCCGCCAACCGGCCCACGATCTCCATCTTCTGCGCCTGCAGGTACTCGGCTTCCAGACGCTTGCGCGCCGTGGTATCGCGCAGCGCCGCCTGCGTCCCGGAAATGCACCCGTTCTCCGTGACCGTGGTGACGATCGCCTCGATCCACATCCTGGTTCCATCGGCGCGCAGGCCTTCGAATTCAAACTGGTCGGGAACCGCCTCGCCGCGAACCCGCCGGTCGTGGCGAGCGCGCCATTCCGCCCGCCATTCCGGAGCCACATACCGCTCGAACGTCACCGTGTGCATGTCCTCCCCGGTCAGCCCGAACCACTCGCGCAATCGGCTGTTGGCAAACTCGATCCGCCCTTCCACGTCGTACACGACAATCGCGTCGCTGATGTTTTCGACCAGACGGCGATAGCGCGATTCCCCCTCCTCCCGCACTTCCCGCGTCAACTCCCTCGCCGAATCCAGTTGGCGCTCGGCCCGCTCGGTGCTGAGCTTCTCCCGCCGGCTGTTCAGCACGATGACGACGACCGAAGCGCAGGCCAACGTAACGGCCGCGGGCAGCGGCGATAGCAGCACGCCCGTCGATCGCAACAGCAGAGCGCTGCCCACCGGCGCCGCCACGCCAAACCCCAGCGCTCCCGCCGGCGCCCAAGGGGAACGCACCCGGGCCAGCAGAACCGTGGTCCCAAGACCCGCCAGCGAAGCCAGCAACAGCTCCCATACCCAGCCCCCACCCGGCCGCGCCAGCACGTCTCCCTGCAGCAGGTTGTCAATCGCCGTGGCCTGGACCTCCACCGCCGGGTACAGCGCATCCACCGGGGCCACCACCGGGCTCCATAGCCCCAGCGCCGTGCCGCCCACCAGCGCGATCTTGCCCCGCAGCGCTCCCCGCGGCACCGCGCCCGACAACACATCGGCCGCCGAAACGAAAGGGAACGTCCGCCGTGCGCCGCGAAAGCGCAACCGTGCCAGGCTCTGCCCTTCGAGCGGAATCACTCTGCCATCCAGGCGCAGCCGCGCGGCACCGTTCGAATCCGCGGTCAGTTCCACCGTGCGCACGTGGCGATACGCGATCAGCGCCGCCAGCGCCAGGCTCGGATAGAATCGTCCCGCCGATTCGATCAGCACCGGCAGCCGCCGCACCTTGCCGTCGCTGTCCGGCGTCGCGTTCAGAAACCCGCTCGCCGCCGCCGCGCGCGAAATCAGTGGCACATTGCACAGCGCCCCGGACGCCCGGAAAAACGGCGCCATCGCGAACCCACCCGAGTCCGCCAACGCCAATGGCAGCGACGGAACCTCGCACTCGGACGAAATATCCCCCCCGCCCTCCAACCGCGCCGAATACCCCACCACTGCCGGCTTGGCTGCGAGCGCGCTGGCCAGCGCCCGATCGTTCGCTGCCGCCAGGCCGCCGTCAACCTGCCCTCCCGCGGCATTCGCTTCCTGGGGAAACGTCATGTCGAGGACAATTTCCGATGGGTTACCGGCGGCGACGCGTTCGACCAGGCGGCCTGTCAGCTCTCGCGGCCATGGCCAGCGCCCATGCAGCGCCAGGCTCTTGTCGTCGATTTCGACCACCATCACTCGCCCCGTCTGTTTGCCAGGGCCTGCCCATCGGGTCAACACGTCGCACACCCTGTTGTCCAGGTCGAGCACCGCTGCCGGGCGCACGAAGAACAACAGGATCGCGATCAGTACGGCAACTATACCTGCCCCGATGATTCGCATCGTTCACTCTTGACGAACGATCGCCTCGACGCGCCGGTTCAGCGGCTCTGCCGTTCGTGGCCCCGTCGCCACCAGCAGGCCGCCGTCCCCGTGCCGTTCGATAAAAAGATAGGATGCGTCCACGCCCGCATCTCGCAGACTCCTCGCGACCCTCTGCGCGCGCCGCAGACCGGGCTTGAGACTTCCGGCGACGCTATCCGCGGCAAAGGCCGGAAAAGCCAGCCCGACCCAATCGACGACGATGGCTCCCGTCCAACGTACCGCAGTCGTTTGGTCGCGGCCCTCCGCGCCGTCATCGAAGACTCTACCACAACCAAATCCCGTCAACAATGGCACTCCGCGCCCGCGCCAGCAAGCGCGCCGAACCGCCAGCGTCGACAGTCACCCTGCTCAGCCAAATACTCTGCCGGCAACACCGGCGAAGCCCATACTCTTCACCTAAGCGCCTGCCAGAAGACAACCATGCCAGTTCGACGTAGCGCACGCACTCGTGCGTGCCGCGTCGGCACTCTTGCCGACGCTTGGTTTTTCCAGGCGCGGGCGGGCGTCGAGAGAAGTCTCAACGCCGCACGCACGAGTGCGCGGCAGCCACGTCAGTCGCCAGACTCTGGAACGTTGGTTTCGCAACAGGCGCTACATCGTGGCGCAGCCTGTCCAGGCTGCTGAGCCGAGAGTCATCTCGGCTCTTCCGCTCACCATTCCATCCTTGTGACAGTCTAAGTGAAGAGTATTGGGCCGAAGCTGTGCCGTGATGCAACAACGATGTTCGACGCCCGCCCGTTAACAGCTACACTGGGAACGACGATGCCGAGCCGAACGCCGCATCCAATCCTGCCCCACGTACCGGACAGATTCACTTACACCGCACCCCGCTCGCGCGCAACCGTTGGCGACGCATGCGGCACGACCATCTACATGTACGATTCGCAGCAGCGCCCGATTTCGAAAACCGCTCCGCTTGTGCATCATAGGGCTGCCGCAAGGCGACGCCGACGTTGGGAGTGCCGATACTGGGTTTCCCGCGAACTGCCCCGTGAGGCGCTGTGCTGACCTCCGCAATCCGACACTTGGTTGCCGCCAGGTCGGCCTCCACCCTCTTGGCAGGTTTTGCTGATCGGACCGTCCAGGTCTGGGACTTGCGAGCTTGCGCGCGCAATGCCGAGTTCGAAACCGTGCTCAGCTTTGGCGGAAGCCGACTGGCACTCAGCCCGGACGGTAAGCGTTGCGTCGCGGCCTCATGGAACGGGGGGAAGCGGGGTGGCGTCGCCTGTTACGACTGCGTCTCCGGTTGCGCGGTCTGGCACCGCCCGGAAATTCGCCGCACACAGCGGGTCCTATACTCCGCCGATGGTCAGAGCGTCTGGTGTGTTGTGGATGACGGGCCGCTCCAGCGCCTTGACGGCGGCAGCGGGGAGACCCGGGAAGTCGGGCGCGGAGTACGTGACATTCGTGAGAGTGAAGACGGCGGGGAGCGACTGTTGGCGACGCAGAAACGCGGTTTCCGCTACTTCTTCCTGATCGGGCAAAGGAGCCTTTTCCACATCGCGCCGCTGGTCACTGGCCGCGTCTTAGATGCAGCCTTTACGCCAGAAGCGCTCTGCCTGTCGGAAGGCTGTGGCCCGACTCGGTGTTTTGACCGCAAGGATGGAACCGAGCTGTGGCGAACGGACTGGGAACACGAGTGGGTAAGGCAATTATGGTATGACCCCAGAGACGCGCAGTTATACGCCGCAACTTCCCAGCGGCTGCTCCAGTGCGCCCCGCTCGCTGGTGAATGGAAGACGATGTGCGAGGTGGCAGCCAGTTGCTTTGCGTCTTGCCCTGGCCTTGGGCAGCTAGTCACATCAGACGGCGACTTGATAGACGTGGCGAGCGGGGTGGTCAAGAACCAGCTTGATTTCCCGCAACGAGAGATCGAGGCGCCCCTCGACGACGCCAGCGGGCGGTGAAGCGGCGGTAAACCGGAAGCTGGAAACTGGAGACGCTAGGGAACCAATTACCCAGTTTCCGACTGCACGTCAACCGCCGGTGAACTAGATCATTATCGCCATTAGTGTAGACCCACGGTGCAGAGGCGGAACCATGCGTTTGCGTTCTCCGGAGTGATCTGCCGGAGGCCATCCGCGATGGCTTCGTCGAGCGCCTCTCTGCTTCTTGCCTTGGCCGCGCGGAGGGATTGTTTGAGCTTGGACCAGGCTTTCTCGATCGGGTTCAGGTCGGGCGAGTACGGTGGCAGATACAACACTTCGGCCCCACGGTTTTCGATCCGCTCGCGCACGCCTTTGACTTTGTGCGAACTCAGGTTGTCCATCACCACCACGCTGCCCGGCCGCAGCGCCCGGCATAGGACGCGGTCCACATACGCGCGGAAGATTTCCGCGTCCGTGGCCTCTTCGATGGTCATCGTGGCGACCATGCCGCGAAGGCTCATGGCGCCCGGAATGGTCATGATCTTCCACTGCCCACCCGGCGTGGCTTCGTGAATGCGCCGGCCATCCGGACGGCGTCCGCTGAGCCGCGTCATCGAAGTGGCTACGCCGCTCTCATCCAGGAAAATCAGCCGTTTCGGCGGGATCGATGCGACGCGCGCGGCAAATTCCTCCCGCCGTCGACGGTTGGCTTCGGTGTCGCACTCGACGGCGTGGAGCGACTTTTATTCAGCCGCATCCCCATCTTCCGCAATAGGCACCACACGCGCGTCATGCCCAGCGTCACGCCGGCCTCGCGACCGAGCTTGGTCCGGATTTCCGCCAGCGTCAAATCCGGCTGCGCTTCGATCCAGGATCGCACTTGCTGTTGTGCCGCGGGTCCCGCTCGTGGCTTGCGGCCGGGCGTGTAGGTGGGCCGCTCGACGCGTCCGCTGCGCGTGCGGTAGGCCGAGATCTTCTTGGCCCAACCCTCGCTCAGCTGGAAAATGCCGGCCAAGCTTGCCAGGGAATGTCCCCCCTGGTCGTAGGCCGCCAGGAACTTTCGACGCAGATCGTCTGCATATGGTCTTGCCATTTCGTCTGTCGTCGCGGACGCTAGCCAATTACAGTGTACATCAGTTACGAAACTGCTCTAAACCGCTCTGCGGTATTGGCCGATTCGCTCCTCTCCGGGAAACTGACCCGCCGCCCGATAAGCCGCGCGGCGCACACTCCACCTATCGGTATGATCGACGGATTCCGCTTGGCGCTGTATAGTGACTGGGCGAACAATTGCCGATGACCCCCTGGATCACCCCGTTCAGCACTTCCGGCCCCGCCCATCGCGCCACTCTCATTCACCTCGCCCAACAAACAATCTTCGCCCCTTGTTTTCATCGCGCTGCGCTGGTTCCTACCCGCCCTCGGAGTCATCATCACCGCTGCGTGCGGCATAATCGGATTGGGAGCCGTTCCTCGATGCGTCAGATGTTAACAAAACGGGGCGAATTTGCCCCGCCTGGAGAGACTCAAGTGCCTGATTCTAT
This sequence comes from Bryobacterales bacterium, assembly GCA_003157745.1. Taxonomy (GTDB): domain Bacteria; phylum Acidobacteriota; class Terriglobia; order Bryobacterales; family Bryobacteraceae; genus Bog-375. The sequence continues at coordinate 12,614 of PMKM01000027.1, forward strand.
TGGAGAGCGTCCTCGGCAAACGGGGCAAATTCACCCCGTTTCGAGCCACCATGGGTCGCGCCGAAGCCCGCAAGCGCCCTCCTGAGGAAGCCTCATCCCATGCCACCAAATTCGCGCGCTCACTGCGACTCGACGTCCGATTCCCAGCCTTGCCTCCCTTCCCATCCAGCTTGCGTGGGGTTATAATCCAACTGATTCAAGCCCGGACTCTTGGAGGACATTTGCGATGAACCGATGTGGCTTATTGATGGCCGCCTTACTCGTTGCCGGAGCCGCCGTCGCTGCGGCCGGCGATCTGGACACCAACTATCAGGATCTGCAGGACGCGGTGACCAAGAACGATGTCGCGGCGGTCAAGAAGTTGGCCCCGGAGACCAGCGCCCTCGCGCGCCAGGAGTTGGCCAAGCCGGCCGACGCCGCCGATCCGGACGCCAAGACGCGCCTGGAGTACCTGCACTCCGTCGACACCTACGCCGACTACGCGCTGTTGAAGTTGGCGGTGCAGGCCGAGCCGGCAGTGCAGGTGGAACTGATTGCCACCCTCGAAAAGCAGAATCCCAAGAGCAAGTATCTGGACCAGGCCTATGGCTTCTATCTGGCGGCGCTCGCCAAGACCGGCGCCGCAGCCAAGGTGCCGGAGGTTGCCGACAAGGCAATCGCCAATTTCCCGCAGAACCCCGACTTACTCATCTACCTGGTTAATTACGCGGCCAATCATGGCCAGACCGATCGCGAGCTTACCTTTGCCACGCGAATCATCGCCCTCTGGAACAGTCATCCCAAGGCGCCCGAAGGCGTGCCGGCGGCCGAATGGGATGGCAAGCGCGACATTTCGCTCGGTCCCGCCTATTACATGGCCGGCATGATCTACGCCTCGCGTGCGCGTTGGATGGATGCCGATCAGAACCTGCGCGCCTCCCTCTCTTACGCGAAGAATAATCCGACCACGAATGGCAACGCGCTGCTCCAGCTTGGCGTCGCCAATTACAACATCGGAAAGGCGACCATGAACAAGGCGCGCATGCTCGATGCCGTCAAGTTCTCTCAGCAGGCCGCCGCCGTTCCGGGCCCCGCGGCGCAGCAGGCCTGGCACAACGCCCAGGTCATGAAGGCCGAAGCCGACAAGATGCGTTGAGCGGATTCGGCCTCGCGCATACAGTACAATCGAGGATTGGGGCGCATTCGCGACGATGGCACCGGCTCTGATTTAATCGGAGCCGCGACCGGAGGGAGCGGTTTCCTGTCGTCGAATCGACAATCTCCCGACAGGCCCGTAAACTCATGGCTACCCGAAGAATCCTCGTCACCGGCGGCGCCGGTTATATTGGCTCGCACACGGTTCGTCTGCTGCTCGAACGCGGCTACGACGTGGCGGTGGTCGACAACCTCTCGCGAGGGTACCGGCACAACGTTCCCGCCGGGCTTCTCTACGCGATGGACGTGGCCGACACGGGCGTGCTCACCGAGCTGATGCGGCAATTGCAGACCGAAGCGGTGGTGCATTTCGCCGGCTTCATCGCGGTGGGCGAATCGATGGTCGAGCCGGCGCGCTACTTCACCAACAACGTCAGCGGATCCTTGTCGTTGCTGGCCGCCATGCAGGACGCCGATGTGAAGCACATCGTGTTCTCCTCGACCGCCGCCGTGTATGGCAATCCGCACGCCGTGCCGATTCTCGAGACCTTCCCCATCCAGCCCGTGAACCCTTACGGCGAATCGAAGGTGATGGTGGAGACCATGCTCGGCTGGTTCGACCGCATCCACCATCTCACCAGCGTGTGTCTGCGCTATTTCAATGCCTCCGGAGGCGCACCCGATGGCGCGCTGGGCGAAGAGCACGCCCCCGAAACGCACCTCATTCCGCTCATTCTGCGCGCCGTACTCACCGGAAAGCCCGTCACGGTATTTGGCGACGATTACGCCACGCCCGACGGAACCTGCATCCGCGATTACATCCATGTCGAGGATCTCGCCGAGGCGCATATCCTGGCGCTTGAATACCTGCTGGCCGGTGGCGCGAGCGACCAGTTCAACGTGGGAACCGGCTTCGGCCATTCGGTCATGGAAGTGATTCGCGCGGTCGAGGAAGTCGCCGGGCAAAAGGTGCCCTACACGATGGGGACGCGTCGCGCCGGCGATCCAGCCAGCCTGGTGGCCGGTTCCGATAAGCTGCGCGCCAAGCTGGGCTGGCAGCCGCGCTCAAGCGAGTTGAAGACCATCGTCCAGCATGCCTGGGATTTCGCCCGGAAACATGCCTAGCCGCCCGCCAGTGAAACCGGCATTCTTCCCATCGGCGGCGGATTTTCGCCAGTGGCTCGACCAGCATCACGCGGCCGCGCGCGAGTTGCTGGTCGGCTTTTACAAGAAGGAGTCGGGCCGCGGCGGGATCGCCTACCAGCAAGCGCTCGACGCAGCGCTCGCCTACGGCTGGATCGATGGCGTCCGCAAACGATTCGACGAGGACGCGTACATGGTCCGCTTCACGCCGCGCAAACCGGGCAGCACCTGGAGCGCGGTCAACATCGCGCGCGTTCGCGAACTGACTGCCAAAGGGCTCATGATGCCGCCGGGCCTCGCCGCTTTCGACGGACGCGACGAGCGGAAAACGGAGCGGCATTTGGACGAGCGCGAACGGGCGCAGCTCGATCCAGGGCTCGCCGCGGCCTTGCGCGCCAACCGGAAGGCGGCGGCTTTTTTCGATGCGCAGCCGCCCGGCTACCGGAAGATCGCGACCTTCTGGGTGATGAGCGCGAAAAAAGAGGAGACGCGCGCGCGCCGGCTGGCCCAACTCATCGAGCGCTCGGCGAGCGGAGCCCGCATCGATCTCCTCGCCCCTAATCGGAAGTAGGCGCCCGGCTCCGCAGCGATGCCGCCCCGATCCCGATCCCGACCAGCAGCGCGGCGATGCTGATTCCCGCGGCCGCTTTCTCCGCGGCGGTCCGCCCATAAGCGACGTTCACGAAGTGCTCGCTGGGCGGAACCTGAAACGTGATCAACCCGCTCAGCGTGCCCGGACCCGCGGGCACTGGTCGTCCGTCCACGCGCACTTCCCAGCCGGGGAACCAGGCGGTTTGCATTTCGACCGTGCTGGTGGACTTCTCATCCTAAATCCGGCAGTTCCCCCGAGTTTGGAGATGAGATCGCCGGGCTGCTATACTTTTCACCTGGCTGTCATGACTCCTTCCATCGCCACGCGCGCCGCCACGGCGGACGACGACGCCTTTCTCTTCGAGTTATTCAAGGCCGTGCGCTCGCCCGAATTCGCCCAGACACCGCTTGCGCCGGCGCAGATCGAGATGCTGTTGAAATTTCAATACGCGGGGCAGAAGCAGTCCTATAGCGCGCAGTATCCCGGTGGGAATCACATGGTTTTGATGCAGGCGAAGCCGATCGGTCGCATCTGGCTGCACTGCGGCGCGACGGAGCACCGCCTGGTGGACATCGCCCTGCTGCCCGAGTTCCGCAACCGCGGCATTGGCGCCGCGCTGGTGGCCGAAGCTGTCGCCGCCGCACGCGCTGCCGGCGTGCGTTTATCCTGCTCCGTGGCTCTGACCAACCACGGGTCGCTGCGTTTCCACCAACGTTTGGGATTCCGTATTACTGGTCAGGACGAGGTGTTCTACAGTCTGGCCGTGGAGCCGTAGCGCGTTTCATGCCAGGGTTCGCGTCCGTGGCTTGCGCCATGCCAGCCCCCATCGCGCTGCCGTCTGATGGGGTCGCCATTCGTCATTCTCCTTTCGACTTATCCAAGCCCGTTACTTGCCGTCATTGTTAGCGATGATCCAGTGCCCGGCGCCGTCGCTGACCACGACCAGCGGATGGTTGCTGGCATTTATTCCGGACGGAACCAGCACGTCGGCACCCTGGGTCGCTACGGCAACCCCCGGGCACCCTAGGGAGGCGAGAGGCACATTCCCCGGGCTGGCAACGACGATTCTGCCCGCACCAACTACGGTCGAGTGAGGCAGGTTGATAGTAACCGCGCCGCCGCATGTGGAGGCCGTCCCCACTGGATTGTTAGTCAGGTAATACAGGAATGTGTCGGTGTCCGGAATGGTATAGGGCGAGTTATGCAGGGTTGTATCCAGACTGAAGCGGTTCCCGGAAGGCCCGTTGGTGCCCGTGGCTCCGGTTGCGCCGGCTGGGCCCGCGAGTCCGAGCGCACCAGTCCCACCACTCGAGCCGGTCGGCCCGGCCGGTCCGCTGGGCCCTCGCGGGCCGGCCAAACCGGCCGCGCCTGTCGCGCCCGCGGCTCCCGCCACGCCAGTCGGGCCAGCCGCTCCCGTGGGTCCTCGCGCACCGGCGAGTCCCGCAGCTCCGGCCGCGCCCGCGGCTCCCGCCACGCCAGTCGGGCCAGCCGCTCCCAGCGGACCCAGCGGGCCGGTTGCGCCGGTCGCTCCAACCGGTCCCGTGGCGCCTGCCGCGCCAGTAGCACCAGCGCTACCTGTCGGGCCCAATGGGCCGGTAGCTCCCGCGGCGCCGGGCGGTCCGGCGATCGAGAGTTCGAGTTCCGCCGGGTGACTGGCGGCAAGACTCTCTTTGCTATCTAACTGGACCGACGTTGACCCTACTCCCGTAATCTCAACTCCGAAGTTGCTGGCAGGGACGGCCAACCAGGTTTGCACCTCGGCAGTCACATCCACCAAAATGAATGTCTTAGCCACGCTCGCGGGTGCGGTGGCGAAGACGGAGCCAACTGTCGGTTGGCTGGAGGAAGTGACCCCAGTCTCGCTCCAGGGCGATGTGATGAGCGCAAAATCCAATGTGCCGCTCTTCGCAACCTGGTTCGCATAGACGCGCAGATAAGCCTTCGCGATGGTCGAGGAAGCCGGGATGGCGCTCAGGTCGAACTGCACCAACCCGGCATTGCCAGGCGCGATTACGACATTCGCTAAAGTGCCGAAGTTACCGGCAAGCGTCGCGGAACTTATGTAAGTGTCGCCAACCAGCGGCGCATCCACGGCCCATAGCGCCGGAAGAAATAGCGATCCCGCCGCCAGCAGAACTCCCCAGCGAGTGAGCGATTCGGTATTCATCTTAGTTCTCCCCACGTGGTCGCCTTTCCTTTACTGATTCGTATACGCCGCGTTCCAGCGTGTGCCGTCGCTATATAACTGAACCGCGCTTTCGAATTCCACGAAAGACACTCCGACATCTCCAAACGTATAGATGTTAGCGGTCGGGCTGGCGACGATGAAGGAATTCCCGCCGCTGATGTTAGTCATCACAATCCAGATCTTTCTTCCGGTCTGGCTGGCGGGGGTGGGCAGGGTGACCGTGTTGCCGGAACTCGTAAAGAAGAGGCTATTGACAGTCGTATTGGGGATTGCATAAGTTCCCGAACTCGTGCTCACGCTCAATAGGTTGGTAAATGCTGGCCCGGTCGCGCCTGTCGCTCCGGCCGGGCCCGTCGCGCCCGTCGGTCCGGTGGCGCCCGCAGCTCCCGCCGTTCCTGCCGCGCCCGCGGCACCCGTCGCGCCCGTGGCGCCCGTGGGTCCGGTGGCGCCTGCAGCGCCCGCTAGCCCGGCTGCACCGGTTGCGCCAACAGCGCCGGTTGCGCCGACTGGGCCAGTGGCCCCGGTTGGCCCGTTCGCTCCGGCGAGCCCAGCCGCACCTGTCGCTCCAGCGGCGCCCGAAGGCCCAGTCGCCCCAGTCGGGCCAACCGCGCCGGCTGCGCCTGGCGCACCGGGCGCTCCGCCCGGTCCAGGTGCACCTGCCAAACCGGCCGGCCCCGTTGCGCCAGTGAACACTACCTCCAGAACCGCCGGATGACTGGTGCCCGGGTTTTCCTTGGCGTCGATCGCAATCGAGAGATTGGGAGTGGCCGCATCCGGAGTCAATATGAATCCGTAGTTAGGCGCGCCGCCCAACCATGCCGTCACCTGACTACTGACATCGAACGTCACATAACCTGTCGAATTGACGTTTGCCGTTCCTATCGGAGACACGGCCGCGACACCACTGGTACCGTTCACAGTTGCTTCCGCCCAGGCTGCGCTGGCGGCGCCGAGGTCGACCGTGCCGGCGGTATTCACCTGATCCACATAGACGCGCAACCTTGCCCAGGCCACGCCGCTGGTCGAGGGCAGAGTCGTTAGGTCGAACAGCAGCAACCCGGAGGACGCCGTAGCGCCGCCTACGTTTAACGTGGGCAGTTCACCGTAGTTAGTCGCATCGCCCGCGTTGACGTAAGCGTCGCCGGCCAACTTAGCAGTGTCTGCCAGCGCCACCACCGGGAGAAGAAGCGCGAGGCCGGCGGCAGCCATGCGAACGACTGTTGCGAGTATAGGTTTCCTCATTATCTTCTCCTCCTTAGTTGTTGCTCAAGAAGTACCAGTGGCCGTGGCCATCCGACAGCACTTCGCACGAGTAGTCCAGCATCCAGAAGGTGCCGGGAGTGACCACGCCGTTGGGGTTGGCGCTTTGTCCTTCCGCCGGAACCAGCAACTCATCGCCCGATTGTGGCCCGACGGCGATGGTGTTGGCATCGCCCGCCCAGTTCCGTACGCTGATCGATATCACGGTTCCCGCGCCGATGACAGCCGAGTGCGGCAAGAGGATGTTCGGCTGGAAGTTAGTATTATCAACCTGAATGTTAGTGATCGTTTCAGTGTCGGGGATGGTGATGCTCGCAGCGCTGAGCAACAGAGCATAAGTGAAGTTATTGTCGATCCGTCCGGCGGCTCCCGTTGCGCCGGCGGTCCCGGCTGGCCCAGTCAGACCGGCCGCGCCCGTGGCACCAGTGGCGCCCACCGGACCGGTTGGGCCAGCCGCCCCCGCCACACCGGTTGGGCCAGCGGCTCCCGACGCTCCGGTTGGGCCGACAGGACCCGTGGGACCGGTTGCGCCTGCGGCTCCCGCGATTCCGGCCGCGCCCGTGGCGCCCGCCGCGCCGGTGGGTCCGACGGCGCCGGTTGGCCCGCCTAATCCCGGAGCACCCTGGGCGCCGGTAGCGCCCTGCGGCCCGCTAGCTCCCGCCGGACCCGTGGCGCCGGTGGGACCGAGCGGGCCCGCCGGACCTTGCGCTCCCGTCGCGCCCGGCTGTCCAAGCAGGTCGATTTCGAGCACCGCCGGATGGCTGGTGGTTGTGTTCTCTTTGCTGTCGATAACGATCGAGGTCGAAGACGTCGCCGCAGTGACGATGAATCCGTCGTTTGGCGCTCCGTTCAACCACGCTTGCACCTGGCTTGTCACCGGGATCGAGAGGTAAGAGCTCGCGACCGAAACACCGATAGGACCAGCCACCAACGATCCTACGCCTGGTCCGGAGAATCCGTTCACCGTCGATTCCGACCAGGGCGCCGTGGCCGCGCTGACATTAATGGACCCCGCCGCTCCTACCTTACTTACAAATAGCCGCAGAGACGCGCCCGAGACACTGGCCGCCGTGGTTCCGGGCGGTAGTGTGGTGAGATCGAAGAGAAACAGCCCCTGGTAACCGACCACTCCACCGACGTTCACGTTGACTGTCGCACCATAGTTGGCAACCGAGCCGGGCGCAATGAACGTGTCCCCGACCAGCGGAGACGTCTGTGCCCAGACCCCTGCCTGCTCGAGCGCCACGATGCCAATGGCGAACAGAATCCTTCGAGAGAGAACTCCACTCATTTGTAACTCCTCCTGCTTTACTCGGGAACGCGCCGCGACCGGATCCCGAAGCAACCTAAGTTCGCTTGCCGCGCCTGCCGAGCAACGTCAGGCCGGCGAGCCCGGCGCAGAGCAGCATGATCGAACCTGGTTCCGGTACTCCACTGGCGTTTGTATCGACCGCGGAACGCACGCCCGAGATATCCACCGCCCAACGGCCTGTCCGCTGGGCTGACGAAGCGTCGCAGAACGGAGCAGTTCCGTTGCAACCGAACTCGGCCACCGTGAAATTGCCCTGCCCGCTTTGACTGAACCCGGCTCCGTAAGTCGGTCCGTACGGAAGGTTGTCAGACTCACTCAGGATAAGTGCATAGGCGTCGCCGGGCTTCAACGTACTAATGGATAGCAACGCATCGAACGCATTCCCGGTGGTCGAGTCGACAGCCGCCGCGGGATTATCGTCGTTTTCGGCGACCAGTGGGCTGCTGGCGGTCAATCCGCCGGTAGCGTCGAACAGCGACAGCACGGGATCGAAACCACCGGCCGGAATTACTTCTTCAGCTCCATTGGTCCCGCCTGCGTAACTCCAGGTTTGCGCAACAAAACTGGCAGAAGGAGCCGTGATAAGGAAGATCTCCAGTTGGTCGTCCGCCGAAAAGGTTCCCGTGAACGAGATGGTGCCGGCCGAAGCTAGGCCCGAAGACAGACCAACAGCCAAGACGCACAGAGACAGCAAAACCGAACGCATTACTAACCCTCCCCCGAGTTATTGCGGCTCACAGTAGCCGCCCTCAATCCGGATCCCGCACTCGCAACGTGGAGTGACACGCTGCGACCCAGGCGGAAACCAAATTGTGGGTTTATCTTCTCACAAGAGCGATGACTTGGGAAGACCTTCAAGGCCACTAAGATCAGGTTTCCGTGGATGAGGATACCATGCCGGTACTAAACCCCTGCGTGGACCGTACTAACAGATACACTGTTTACACTATGGTCGCCGAATGTTTGAATCCTATCGCGAATCGCATCGCCGGCTATCTGATTGAGATCGGTCTACCTGTTCGCGCGCGCGCAGTACCCAATAGAATATTCGTACCGGATAGTCACGTTGCGAATGGCGTACTGATAGTCGACGAAGCACGGCTCACTTATCCCGGCGACCTCTTACAGGAGGTGGGACATCTGGCGGTAACTCCGGCGGCGCGACGTAACTCGGTCGATGGCGACACAGGGCACGGCTTGAGCCGTGCCAGAAGGCCGGCAGTCAGGGCTTTAGCCCCTGCGGCTTTCCTCAATTCTCAGGGGCTGAAGCCCAACCCTCTTTCCGATCCTACGGCACGACTGAAGTCGTGCCCTGATACACACGCCTGACAGCGAGTCCTTGCGTACGCCTACCCTCGGATTCATGCCAGTTCACTGGGAATGGGGAGCTTCGTCATTGCTGTGTCGCACCCCGCGCACCGCGGTGTGGCCGTTCGATTGCCTTATGCGGTTAGAATATGCCTGTGCAAGTATCGGCGGGAGCCTATTACGTTTTTGTCGCGGCGGTCTTTTTCCTCTATTGGGCGGTTGCGGGATCGCGGCGCGCCCGGCTGGCGGTGGTCCTGCTCGCCAATTATCTCTTCGCGGCGCGCTACGGCTTGTTCTATGTGGTTCTGCTGCCGCTCTGCTCGTCGATCGATTTCGCGCTCGGCCTGGGCCTGATGCGTCTTCGCGCGCCGGGGTGGCGCCGGCTGCTGGTCAGCCTCAGTGTGGCGCTGAACCTGGGGCTGATGCTGGGGTCGCGGCACATGGGGTGGCTGTTGGGGCGCTGGGGCGGCGGCGCGGCGCATTGGGATTGGGTCTTTCCGCTGGGGCTCTCGTTCTACGCCTTCCAGGCGCTCACCTACACGATCGATCTCTACCGCCGCGACGCGAAGGGCACGGAGAGTCTGCTCGAACACCTGGCTTCGGTGTCCTTCTTTCCAACCCTGCTGGCCGGGCCGATCACGCGCGTGGCCGATTTGACCGCGCAATTCGCCCAGCGGCCGATGCTCGACAGATCGGAAGGCGGGCGGGCGTTTTTCCTGATCGGCCTCGGGTTGATCAAGAAAACCTTTCTCGCCAACTTCCTGGCGGAGAACCTGGTCAACCGCGTGTTCGATACGCCCACGCTCTATAGCGGCGCGGAAACGTTGATCGCCGTGTACGCCTATTCGCTCCAGTTGTACTTCGATTTCTCCGGCTACACCGACATCGCTCGCGGCGTGGCCATGCTGCTCGGCATCCGGCTGCCGATCAATTTCGACCGCCCCTACCTGGCTGCCAACCTGGCTGAATTCTGGCGCCGCTGGCACCTCACCTTCTCCAACTGGCTGCGCGATTACCTGTACTTTTCGCTGCCCGGGAAGCGTACCAGGCTGATGCCGTACCTGAACCTGGTGATCACCATGGTGCTGGGCGGGCTGTGGCACGGCATCACCGGACCGTTTTTCGTTTGGGGGCTGCTGCACGGAACCGGCTTGGCCGTTACGCGCGTCTGGACGGCGCGGCGCGGCCGCCAACGCAAGCCCGCCAACCCGTGGGCCAGGGCCGCCGCCATCTTCGGAACCTATCAGTTCGTCTGCCTGACGTGGATTTTCTTCCGCGCTTCCAGCCTGGAGAATGCCTTCGCCATTCTGGGGCGTATCGGTTCGCTTTCGGTGGGCTTCGAGAATATTTCGGCGACGTTGGTGGCGGCGATGGCGCTCGGCGCGGCCACCTTCGCGGTGCGCAAACAGTGGTACGCGTGGGTCGAAGAACGCTTTGCGTCGAGCCCGTTCTGGGTCCACGCGGCGGCGTTGCTGGCGTTGACGCTGGCCATCCGCTTGCTTGGCGGAAGGGGTACCGTGCCGTTTGTGTACTCGCAGTTCTAGCCCCATGCGCAAATTTCCCATTTCCACCGCGTTGACGATCGCGCTGCTGGGCGCGCTGCTATTGCTGCTCCGGCTGCGGATGCCGGGCGCGATCGATTCGCCGCAATCGCTGTTGGAAGCGATCGTGGCGTTCACGCCTAAGTCGACGCCAGCCAGCCCGCTGGTCGAGCGGCCCAAGCCGGAGGCGCCGTCGCTCCGCGCGGGACGGTCCGCGGCAGCCGCCGAATCGCGCGCGGCGAACGCGTTCCGCGGTCCGCTGCTGGACGACCGCGACGGAGATCTCGACCATTTCTATCAGTCTCTCTGGCGCACCGAAAAGGGCGACGGCATGACCCGCATTCTGCATTATGGCGATTCTCCCACCACCGCCGATCTGATCACCGGCGACGCGCGCCAGCTTTTGGAGGAGCGATTCGGCGATGGCGGACACGGCCTGGTGCTGATCGCAAAACCGTGGGCGTGGTATGGGCACCGCGGCGTCGAGTTGACGGGCAAGGGCTGGCAGATTGCGCCGGCCAGCCACTTCAAGGCGATGGACGGGGCCTTCGGCCTGGGCGGCGTGAGTTTCTCGGGGCAAGCCGGGGCAAGCAGCAAGCTGGTGCTGCGCGATCCGGGCCAATCGAATTTCGAGCTCTGGTACATGGCCGAGCCCGATGGCGGCGTGGTCGCGCTGACGGCAGACGGCCAAGCCGTGGCGCGCGTCGCGACTGCGGGCGATGCCGGACCCGCCTTCGCCCACTTCGAGGTTCCCGGCGGCGCCCGCGAGATCGACCTCATGGTGGAATCCGGGCGCGTGCGGCTGTTCGGGTTCACGGCGGAGAAGCCCGGTCCGGGCGTGGTCTACGATACCGCCGGTCTCAACGGCGCATCCATTACGGTGCTGTCGCGCATGTTCAACCAGGCGCACTGGGCCGAGGAACTGCGCCATCGCAATCCGGACCTGGTGGTAATCAACTACGGCACCAACGAGGCGGATTTCGCGGCGTTCGTCGACAAAGGGTACGAGAAGGAACTGCGCGAGGCCATCCGGCGCGTGCATGCGGCATTGCCCGATGCGTCGATCCTGATCATGAGTCCGATGGACCGCGGCGAGCGCGGCGGCGCCGATGGCATCGCGACCATGGCCACTATCCCGCGCATCGTGGCGCTCGAGCGGCGTGTGGCGGCGGATACAGGCTGCGGCTTCTTTGACACGTTTGACGCCATGGGCGGCGCCGGGACCATGGCGCGCTGGTATACCGAGGAGCCGCGCATGGTGTCGGCCGACCTGATCCATCCCTATCCCGCCGGCGGCAAGCTCATCGCCACCGTTCTGGTGCGCGAAATGGACCGGGGATTGAGCCGCTACAAGCTGCGCAACATGCCGGCACAGAACAAATAGCGCCGTCGAGCGGGTTACTCTAGAAGTAGTGAAACCCCTTCTGGCGATGCTCGCGTGCGGCGCTCTGGTTTTCGCGTTCTTAATAGCGCAAACCTCGTCGTTCGCAGCCGGGCTGACTGGCGCGACCGCCACGGCATCGTCGACCACTACGAAAAAGAAGACCACGGTGGCGGCGCGGAAGAAGACCAAGACGACGGCGTCAGCGGCGGACGCGCGAAAGAAGACCGCGGCTCCGTCATCGGCCACCGCGCGGAAGCGGGCCGCCGCGGCTGCGGCGCGAAGGAGACCGGCGGCGGTGGCAGTGCCGGCGTCCGCCCGGGCCGGGGCGGTAAAGCGGGTGACGGTGTCGCTCGAAGATCCGCCGGAGCACGCTTTCGAACAGGAGGGCGCGCTGGCGCCGGTCTTCGAGCAGCTTTTCCGCATGAGCGCCAACGGCGATCGGCCGCCCTTGCACATGATTCAATTCGGCGATTCGCACACCGCGGCGGACGAGTGGACGGGCGGTTTGCGCGACGCGTTTCAGCGGCGCTTCGGCGACGGCGGATCGGGATTCTCGCTGGCGGGACGGCCATTCCTGGGGTACCGGCGCTACGACATTCGCGGCGGCGCGAGCACGCTGTGGCTCTCCGCGGGATTGCGCTCGGGCGCCGGCGACGGTTTCTACGGGCTGGGCGGCGTCAGCATTGAGGCGACGCGCGCCGGGCAATCGGTCCACGCCGAAGCGGAATGCGATTCGCTCGAACTGGACTACCTGGTGCAGCCCGGCGGCGGCTCGCTCGCCGTCATCGTCGACGACGTGCGGCGCGACGAGTTCTCGACCGATGGCGTGGAGATGGCTCCGGGAGCGGTGCACTACGATCTGGCGCCGGGCCTGCATTCCTTCAAGGTGGTGACGCTCGATTCCCGCCCGGTGCGCCTGTTCGGCTGGGTGGCCGACCGCGGCGCCGGGGTGACCTACGAGGCGCTCGGCATCAACGGCGCCGAAGCCGGCGTGATCCTGAAATGGAATGAGGCCATGTTGGCAGCCTACCTGCAACGGAGGAATCCGGGGTTGATCGTGTTGTCGTACGGAACCAACGAAGCCAGCGACCCGAGCTGGACCGAGGATGGCTACGAGGCGATGTTCTCGTCCCTGCTCGAGCGCCTGCGGCAGGCCGCGCCAACGGCTTCGATCCTGGTGCTCGGCCCCAGCGACCGGTGGTCCCGCACGCGATACGGCATCAAATTAGTGACCGGCATCGACTGGGTGATCGCGGCGCAGAAGCGCGCCTGCCGGGCCAACCGCTGCGCCTACTGGAACACGCGCGCGCGGATGGGCGGGCCGGGGTCGATGCGGGATTGGGTATATGCGGGGCTGGCGCAGGCCGACTACGTGCATTTCACCGTGCCCGGCTACCGGCGCTTGGCCGATGTGTTGTATGGAGATCTGATGGAGCAGTACGCGGTCTATCAAAAGGCCCGTGCCGAGGCAGACAACAACTAATGAGCACCAGGGATAGAATTACCGAGATCGTGAGGCGCGTCGCCGCCGAACCCGTGAATCCGGCGCCAGCGGATTCGCTATTTGAATCGGGGCTGCTCGATTCGTTTTCGCTGGCCGACCTGGTCACGGCACTGGAGGCCGAGTTCTCGATCAAGGTCCCGGATTCGGACCTGGTGCCGCGAAAGTTCGATTCCATCGAGCGGATCGAATCCTACCTGGCCGCGAAATCCTGACATGGCCTTCCTTCGCGGGTTTGGGCACCACGTGCCGGCGCGCGTGGTCGACAACGCCGAACTGGCGCCCATGGTCGGGGCCGATCCGGCTTGGATGCTGCACGTCACGGGCATCGCGGAGCGGCGTTTCGCGGCCGCGGGCGACACGGTTGCCAGCCTGGGAATTGAGGCGGCGCGCGATTGCCTGAAGAACTGCGCGGCCGCGGCGGAAACCGTGGGGCTGGTGATCGCGAGCAGCGGGAGCGGCGAGCACCGTTTCCCGGGCCCGGCCACGACCATCGCCAGAGGCTTGGGGCTCGCCGGCGTGCCGGCCATCGATTTGCCGATGGCGAGCGCGGGCGCGTTATTCGGCATGGCGCTCGCCGCCGGCCTGGCGCATCAGTACGGCAACGTGCTGGTGGTGGCGAGCGAGATCATGTCCCGCGTGGTGCTGCTCGATCCGGCCGGACGCGATACGGCGATCCTGTTCGGCGATGGCGCCGGCGCTTGCCTGGTGAGCGCGACGGGTGGTTTCGCCGAGATCCGCGATTCGCTGCTCCAGAGCGATGGCGAATTCGCCGAAGCCCTGCGCCTGTATTTCGACGCCCCGCTGCACATGGATGGACGCACGATCATCCTCCACGCTTCCCGCAAAATGCCGCGCGCCATTCTGCAACTGCTGGAGCGAAACCACCTGCGGCCGGACGAAGTGGGCACGTACATTCTGCACCAGGCGAACCTCAACCTGATTACGCGTGTCGCCACGGCCGTTGGAGTGCCCGAATCGCGTTTTTTCTGCAACCTCGCGCGCTATGGGAACACCTCGTCGGCATCCTTGCTGATCGCCGCCGCCGAGTGGCACGCCGGCAGCCAGGACGCCCTTGCGCAGCCGCTGGTGTTCGCGGCCTTCGGGGCAGGGCTGAGCTGGGGCGCGGTGCTGGCCATGCCGCCCGGACAGCCGGGGCCGGAATAGCGGGATCGATCGCCCTCACTCGGCGCTGAGCTTGATAAGCTGGGCGGCGTGCTTGAGGGCCTCCGGCGTCAGCGTCTGGCCGGAGAGCATGCGGCCGATTTCGCGCGTGCGGCCGGCGCCGTCCAGTTCCTCGACCGTGGCCACCGTGCGGCCGCGCAGTTCCTGCTTGTCGACCCGGTAATGATGATCGGCGAAGGAAGCGATTTGCGGCAGGTGCGTGACGCACAGCACCTGGGCCGAACCCGCCAGCCGCTTCAGCCGGCGGCCGATGCCTTCCGCCGCGCTGCCGCCTACACCGGCATCCACTTCATCGAACACCAGCGTGCGTTGCGCTCCGCCGTCGCCCGCGCTGCGCACCGCGGCCAGGCAGGTCTTGAGCGCCAGCGCGAGGCGGGAAATCTCGCCGCCGGAAGCGACTTTTTCGAGCGGCCGCGGCTCCTCGCCGGGATTGGCCGACACCAGAAACGCGATCGCGTCGGCCCCGTGCTCGCTCCACGCCCCGCGGTCGAGTACCACGTGGAAGACGGCCCGCTCCATGCCGAGCGGAGCCAGTTCGGCCGCCACGCGTTTCTCGAGCTTGCGCGCGGCCGCCGTGCGGCGGGCGGTCAACTCCGCTGCCCGTTTCTCGAAATCCGCAGCCAGCCGCACCTGTTCCTTCCGCAGTTCTTCCATCCGCTCGCCCGCATTCTCGACGGCCGCGATCTGGCGGCGGACCTCTTCCAGAAACTCGATCACGGCATCGAGCGACGCGCCGTACTTGCGTTTCAACCGGTCGAGCGCGGCCAATCGCGTTTCCACTTCTTCGAGGCGCTGCGGATTGGCCTCCAGCCTCGTCAGATAATCGCGCAGCGTGAAGCCGGCTTCCTGAAGGCTCAGATCGGCGGTTTTCAAATGCTCGCGCAGACCTTCGAGCGAAGGGTCGATGCGGCACAACTCGTCCACCCGCCGGGCCGCCTGCCGCGCCAGCGCCAGCGCCGATTGCGGACTATCGTACAGCGCGGCATAGGCCGTGGCCGCCGCCTCTTCCAGGCGCTGCACGTTCTGCAACACGCGCCGCTCGCTCTCGAGCGCCGCATCTTCTTCCGGCTTTACCGAAGCGCTTTCGATTTCCCGCCGCTGAAATGTCCACAGATCGAGCGCGCGCAGCTTCTCCTGTTCGGAGCCTTCGAGCTGCGCGAGCGAGGCCCCTGCCGCGCGCCATCCGCGAAAGGCTTCGGCCGTCTGCGCGGTCAGCTCCGCATTGCCGGCGAAGGTGTCCAGCAGGTCGCGCTGCGCATCGGCCGAAAACAGCAGTTGCTGTTCGTGTTGTCCGTGAATGTCCGCCAGGAACGGCGCCAGTTCGCGCAGCAGCGCCACCGCCACCGGCCGGCTGCCGACGAAAGCGCGCGACTTGCCCGTAGCCAGAATTTCGCGCTCGATCAGCAATTCGCCGTCTTCCGTTTCGAGGCCGGCCGGATCTAGAATCCGGCGCACCGCGGGGTTGTCCCGCACGTCGAAGATGCCGGCCACGCGCGCCTGCGGCTCTCCGGTGCGAATCATGTCGGCCGAAGCGCGTCCGCCCAGCAGCAGCCCCAACGCGTCCACCACGAGCGACTTGCCGCTGCCGGTTTCCCCGGTCAACAGATTCAGCCCCGGGTGAAAACGCACGCGCAGCCGCTCCACCACGGCGTAGTTCTCCACTACCAGCAGCAGCAACATTCAATCGTGATTATAGCCGTATGGAGCCGCCCCGCCACGCCAGGCTCGGCTATGGGTGGCTATGTTTGCCCGGTTCCAGTGCGACGGCTTTTTGGATCACGCTTTCGCGATCGCCGGTTTCCCATTGGGCGTGGATCTCGCTGTCGGGCATGCCGGCCACGCGGCCCAGCAGGAGGAACGGCGGCAGCGCGTAGCGCAGCGTGGTCCAGCGGGCCATCTCTTTGAGCGAATCGATGCCGCGCTCGCGAATCAGGTCGAGCGCACCGGAATTGGGCGAATCGGTAACCAGGACGAGCGCGCGGGCGGCCTGGATGCGGTCTTCGAGCACGATCGAATGCAGCATCTCGACCAGCCAGGTGGGCGCGATGCGGATGCCGCTGCCAGGCTGCTTGCCGGCGTAGACGGCGATGGCGGCCAGGGCGCGCATGGCATTGTTGCGAACGGAGGCGTCCGGATCGCCGATGGCATATTGCAACTCGCCGGCGGCCTGCTGCCGGTCGGCGCCGTAGCCGACCAACGCGGCTGCCACGGCGCGCTGGCCCGAATCGGCGGAGTTGCGTAGGACGTCGCGCAGCCAATCGAAGTGGTCCGCCGCGAAGCTCAGGAAACGCGGTTGGAAGGCGCGGGCTTCCGGGTCGTCCATCATCGAATGTCCCGCCGTGAAGTCCTCGGTCGTGTTGCCACGCGCGGCGGCGCGGGCCACGGCGGAGAGAAAATCCGCGTAGGTGTCGAGAATCTCGCGCGGCAATGCGGCGGTGCCTTCGGGCGTCGAGTGGAACGCGGGATGTGGCGCGCCTTTTTCCTCGATGCCGACGAACAGATCGACCGCGGTGCCTTCGCAGCAGAGCGCCTCGACGCGCACCAGGACCACGCCGGGAATCTTATCGATCTGGTCCTCGATATCGCCTTTCGATGCGGTCAGCGTGCCGCCTTTGCGGAGGCCGGTGACGGCCTGGATCTTCTCGGCCGTAACCTTGTGCAGGCCGTAGTAGTTGATGTCGTTAATCCGCGGCGCCTGTGCCGCAGCGGCACAGGCCAGGCACAGCAATGCAGTTAGTTCTCTCATGGGGGATGGGGCGCGCGACAATTCACCCTGACGAATGCAATTCAGCGGCCGTTCGATCCGGGCGGGCGGAAAATCAGCGCAGGCGGTTGCTCGCGATGACGGCCTGGCCGAGTGAGAGGCCGCCATCGTTAGGCGGGACGATGGCGTGAGTGAACACGCGAAAACCGGCGGCGCGCAGCAGTTGCGCGGCGTGGCTCAACAGGTACACGTTCTGGAAAGTACCGCCGGAGAGGCAGACCACGTCGAGCCCATCCGCCGCGCGAATCCGCCGGCAGGCTTCGGCGATGGCCGCGCTGACGGTGTTGTGAAAACGAGCCGAGCGCAGCGCGCGCGCGCTTTCGTCGCGCACGATGGCGCGAATGGTCTCGCGAAAATCGATGGTGCCAGCGTCGATCGAATAGGGATAACGCTCGTCGATGCCCGCGGCGGCGGCGGCCTCCAGTTCGATGGCGGCCTGCCCCTCGTAGGTGGTTTCGAGACGTATCCCCAGCAGTGCCGACACGGCATCGAAAAGACGGCCGCAAGATGACGTGTCCACGGTGTTGACGCGGCCGGCCAGCATGGCCGCGACCACGCGGCGCTGGGCCTCCGGAACCGCCTCCAGCGCGGGCGCGCCGGGCAGGCCAGCGTCCTCAAAGTAACTCATCGCGGAACGCCATGGCTGGCGGATGGCGGTATCGCCGCCGGGCAGCGGAACGTAGCGCAAATGGAACCGGCGCTCGAAGTTGAGATAGTCGCAGACCAGGAATTCGCCGCCCCAGATCTGGCCGTCGGTTCCGTAGCCGGTTCCGTCGAGCGCGACGCCAATTACCGTTTCCCTCAATCCGTTTTCGGCCATGCAGGCCGCGATGTGGGCGTGATGGTGCTGCACGCCGATCTTTTCGATGCCGGGCATGGCCAGGGCCAGGCGCGTGGTCATATATTGCGGATGCAAATCGTGGGCCACCGCGCGCGGCGTCACGCGGAAAAACCGGCGCATGTGATCGAGCGTTTCCTCGAAGAATTCGAGCGTCTCCAGATTCTCCAGGTCGCCCATGTGCTGGCTGAGAATGGCGTAGTGTTGCTTGGTCAGGCAGAACGTGTTCTTGAGTTCACCGCCGCAGGCAAGGACTTCTTGGGCCGCAAAACCAAGCTCGATGGGGCGCGGGGCGTAACCGCGCGCGCGGCGCAGCAGGCGTTCCCGGCCTTCGAAAACGCGCACCACGGAATCGTCCACGCGGGTTTGAATGGGGCGGTTGTGCAGCAAAAAGTAGTCGGCGAGCGGATGCAGGCGCGCCGCCACTTCTTCGTTGCGATAGGCGATGGGCTCCTCGCTGAGGTTGGCCGAAGTCATCACCAGCGCATCGAACGCGCCGCCTTCGAAGAGCAGGTGATGCAGCGGCGTATAGGGGAGCATCACACCGAGCGTGGGCGCGCCCGGCGCCACCTCGGGCGAAATGCGGCTGACGGGCCGGCGCGCCAGCAACACGATTGGCCGTCGCGCGCCGCTCAATACCGCACGCTCCTCCGGGCACGTCTCGCAGAACTCCGCGATCTTCTCGATGCTAGAGGCCATCAGCGCGAACGGCTTCGCGGAGCGGAGCTTGCGCTGGCGCAGGCTGCGCACGGCAGCGTCGTTGGTGGCGTCGCAGGCGAGATGAAAACCGCCTACGCCCTTGATCGCCAGGATGGCGCCGTCCCGGAGCAGTTGCCGCGTCCGGTCGATGGCCTCGGCGCGCTCGGCGAGCATGCGCTCACGATCCCACAACTCGACCCACGGGCCGCAGGCGGGACAAGCGTTCGGTTGGGCATGGAAGCGGCGGTCGCCGGGCGAGCGATATTCGCGTTCGCAATCTGGGCATTGGCGAAAGCCGGCCATGGTCGTGTTGGGCCGGTCGTACGGGATTTCCTGAATGATCGAGTAGCGCGGCCCGCAGTTGGTGCAATTGGTGAACGGGTAACGGTAGCGGCGATTGGCCGGATCGCGCAGGTCGGCCAGGCAGTCCGGGCAAGTGGCGATGTCGGGAGGAACGAGCACGAATTCGCCCGCCGCGTCTTCCGAATCGCGGATGGTGAACGCTTCGTAGCCGAACGGCTCCAGGCTCTCGACGCGGATTTGACCCAGTTCGGCCAGTGGCGGCGCTTCGCTGCGCAGAGCGGCATCGAATCGGTTGACCGCTTCCGCCGGACCTTCCACTTCGATCGTCACCCCGGCCGTGGAATTGAAAACGTAGCCGCCGAGCCCGTGCCTCTGCGCGAGCTGATAGACCCACGGCCGGAAGCCGACTCCCTGCACAATGCCGCCAATCTGAAATCTACGCCGGAGAAAAGGGGACAGACGCATTTTCCGATTACCGGTTCCTCCAGTGTGGCACGGCGTCACGCCACCGGGTGTCTTGATAAATGCGTCTGTCCCCTTTTCTCCCTTTTCCCTGGATTCCCATAGGTGTTTTCGCCTACATCACGCAGTTGGGGACCAGCCTTTGATGTCGAACCGCTCATGCACGCATTCATAACTTCTCGTCCGGTTTTGATACCACTTTTTAATTGCAACCAGCGAGCACGCCACTCCATAATGGACCCCGTACACGTTATGCCAGTTCCTACTTCGCGTGACCCGGTCTTTCGCCGCTTGGGATCTGCATCACAGCAACTCCGCTGTCTTATCTTGTTGACCACACTCAGCGCATTCGGCCATGTAGTAGCAGCGCAGGAACCAGCCGGAGAAAGCCCCATCGCAACCGTCGGGGCCACGCAGATCAATCTTAGCGATCTTCCCGCTCCCATTCGCGGACAGTTGAACCGCCTGCGCTCTGAGGAATACGCTCTGCTCCGAAAAGCGGTAGACCAGAGAATCGACGACATTCTCGTCGGCCTGACCTCCCAACATCAGCCGCAGGCCGCTGCGGCTCATCTTCTAGAGTTATTAGCCGCGGAAGGACTGTCTCCCAAGCCGGTTACCGACGCGGAAGTGCAGATTGCTTCGGAGCTCACGAGGGACCGTTATCCAGGATTCTCGGCGCCGGAGTTGTCACAACGACTCCGCAGTGATTTGGAGGCGCGGCGGCTAGCTGCTAGTCGCGAAACTCTCCTGCACACGCTTAGAACAAAGACCCAGGTAGGCATTCTTATTCACCCTCCTCACATAGCGCTGGAAACGCAGGGTAAGCCTGCGCAAGGCCCTAGCGGCGCACCAGTCACTATGGTCGTGATGAGCGATTTCGAATGTCCCTTCTGCGCAAAGGCCTCGGAAACCATTCGGACGCTTATGAAAAACTACCCTGAACAGATACGTCTTGTTTTCATCACTTTCCCTTAACCGTCCACTCCTTCGCGTTGCGTGAGGCAGAGGCGTCCGAATGCGCCGCACAACAGGGTTTGTTCTGGAGCATGCACGACGAACTATTTCGTCAGCAACCTAGGGATGATGCCGCTCTGTTGAAAGTGGCGGATACCGTCGGCCTGAATCGGCGGGCATATGAGGCATGTATGGAAGACGGTTCGGCGCGGGATCTGATTCGACGAGAGGTGGCTGAAGCCACCAACCTGGGAGTCAGCGGAACGCCGACGATTTTCGTCAACGGTAGTCTGATTTCTGGCGGAGCAGACTATCAGCGGTTAGCCGCCGCGGTGACGGAAGCCCTACCGAGCTCCACCGCTCCGGCCCTCAAATGATAGCGGAAATCCTACCTCATGGTAGTCACCATTGAGAAAGGCTAAACATGATCACGAAAGCTACTTACGCAGTGTCGATTCTGTTGATTGGGTACAGCGGGACTGCCCTTGCACAATCCGACGTAGCTCGCGCCCTGAATAGGAAGCGCCTAGAGGCCCATGCTGCCCCTCGCTGCGACGAAGTAAGCGCCTAGGAGGACGCCATCCGGAACGATACGATGCCGGACCCTGGTACTAGACTCTCTCGTTGGTAAAGAACCTCAAGGTAACAAGAAAGGACATAAACGTGTATGACTAACAGCATCATCCAATGCGACGAACAGCTCGGCTCCGGGCTCACCCTGCGTCTCGCCGGCGTGCTATTGATCGTGATTGTCGGAATAGCACCAACGGCGCAAGCCCAGACGTGTGCGACGGATTGCACAAACGCTTACAACCAAACGACAGGGGCAGCTTTCGTGACCGCTACCAACTGCGAAAATCAGGCTATGGGGCAATATGGCGAGTGCATGCTCGCGTGTCAAGCAGAACTTGACGCGTGTGATGCCTATGGGTGGGGAAGGCCGGGCTATGACTACTGTGTGCAGTCAGTACAGGAGCTATGTCCACCGCCCTGCTCGCTGTATTACACCGATTACTACGAATGCGAGCAGACTCAACAAGGTGTTGACTCCTCGGCGCAGCAGACCGAGAACACTTGCCTGCAAAGCTGCGGGTAAACTCGGTCAGGCATTGCCGTCGCGTGTTGTGCTTGTATTTCGGGCAATGGGTCGTCCTTAACGCCGCAACAGCCCCGTCATGATGTGTTCACCGCACCGACGCGCTAGAATTGGTGAGTTACGAAACGGCGTTGTGCGACACCATGGATAGACTAATTGGATCGGCACTGCAATTTGTCACGATAGCGGCTATTGCTTTAGTGCCCTTGCGCGGACAGAGCGCAGTGCCGTCCCCGGCGGATACAACGGAGATCGCGAGAGACCTCGACGGGCGAGGACCCGTAATCCACTTCGACGTGAACCTGGTTCAGGTCGACGTTGTGGTTACCGACCGGAGTGGCCATCACGTCGCCGGGCTGGCTCCTTCCGAGTTTGAAGTATTTCAGAACGGAAGGCGCAAAGCGATTACTCATTTTGAGTACGTTCCTATGGCCCGGCTCGCCAAGCCCGACACGCCAGACACGCGGCCATATGCACCTCACGCTCAACCGAGCCGGGAGGAGGTTCGGCGCAGCTTTCTAATCTATATAGATGACGTTCGGATCTCTTTCCTCGATTTCACCCGCGTGCGCGAAGCGCTGCTACGCTTTGTGGATACTCAGGTGAACGAGGGTGACATCTGCGCCTTGTATCGGACCTCTGGTGGCCCGGCCCAGGCCAGCGAATTCACCTCGGACCCCCGGCGGCTGCGGAATTCCGTCGAACGGATGCACTGGCAGCACTCGCCGCCAATCTCCCTGGATCCTGCTTTTCTGGTCAGAGGGCTGACCCTCGCGATTCACGCCATGGCCCCGCTGCCAGGGCGCAAAACTATCGTTCTTGTTAACAGCGGTTTCTACCAGGAATTGCCGTTCGTTAAGCCAAGCCGGACAGATCCATTCGATTTCCCCGATCCGAGAGCCCCATTTGGTTTTCGATCCGAGGATATCTGGAAGATTACGGACAGAGCCAATCGCGCGGGCGTGGTCATCAACACCATCGATGCACGGGGGCTCTCGGTCAGCGAAGCGATGGGCGACTATTGGCGGGACGCGTCCGAACCGAGAATCTACAATCCAACAAGCAACAATCCGACAAGCTGGCCCAAGCTTTGGTTTCGGGACATGCAAGCGCTCGATCTTGGCAAGTCTCTGGCAGGCGAAACCGGGGGCCTGTTCCTCCACAACCGGAACGATCTGGAACGTGCGTTGACGACGATTGCGGACGATTCCGAGGGCTACTATCTTGTGGGATGGAATCCCGGGAATGAGGTCTTCGCGAGAGCTTTCGGGATGCCCAAGTACTTTCCGATTAGCATCAGAGTCCTCGGCCACGGATATCGCGTGAGGACGCGGACGGGATTCTTTGGAACGCCTTATGATTTGCGGCCGAACGCGCCGGTGACGGTGGCCGGGCAGATGAACGAAGCGCTCTTTTCTCCATTTGCGCGAAAAGAGATCGACGTTCAGGTCAGTTCGTCGTTTCAGCACAACGGCGTGCTGGGTTCCTATATTGAGTCTCTGGTGCGCGTTGGAAAAATCGGACTTACATTCGACGAGGCGGAAAAGGGATGCCGGACCGCGCGGCTGGAACTGCTTACTGTGGCGCGTCCCTTGGAACGCGGTCCTCATGAGCCTGAGATCGTTGAAAGCCACATGGGTACGGCGGAAGCATGTGACAGCACAGAGGCGCTGGTGAGCGGGAGCGGCTTCGTCTTTGTATTGCGAAGCAAGGCCTCTAAACCTGGCCCTTACGAGGTTCGCGTCGCGGTCCGAAACGTGGCCCACGGTCAGGAGGCTCCGTCGTTTCTGGCGCGGGCCGACAAGCTGGTACCCCGCTATGACATCAAGTCATTATCGCTTGGTGCGGCGAACGTATTTGTGGAAGTGCCCAACCTTCAGAGGGACCAGTTGGCCCTTTATAGTGGTCCCAGGATTTCAG
>PMKM01000005.1 GCA_003157745.1 Bryobacterales bacterium
AATCTGTTTGACGCAGTACACTAGATCCGTGAAAGCGGGCGCGCGGTTCACTTTATAACGAACCACATCACGCGGTCGAAACCCTAATGGCGGTTGGCCGCTTCGGCGGCCTCCTTCAATTCATGGCTGGCCCGGTCCAGGTATTCCTTCGCCTTTTGCGCATGCCCATGCATGTCGAATTCATTGGCCTCCTGGGCAGCAGTGATCCTTTCCCAAGCCTCCTGAGTGAGGCGTTGGGCCGCCGCCAGGTTGGGATGGCGTCTGGCGGATATGTCGCGCTCCGGCTGGGCCAAGGCCAAGCCGCCAGCGATGGCGAGTGTGCTTGCAACAACTAGGACCGCTCTAAGTTTTGTCATTGCTAAGTTCTACATGAAGTCGAAAGAAATGTCAATCCCGTCGGCGGGCGCCTATTTCCGCGCCGCCGGTCGCGGGCGGCCTGGATGATAATAGGAGCGATGCCCACGGAAACGGTTTGCGCCAAGTGCGGAGGCACCGGATGGATCATCGTCGAACGCGCCGACGTCTCCGCCGCCGAGGCCTGCGACTGCCGGAATGTGGGCCGCGCCAGCCGCATGGAGGAACGGGCGCAGATCCCACCGCTCTATTGCAACGCCTCGTTCGAGAATTTCAACGTTCCCGGCCCCGATAACCCGATCGCGCGCCGCGATCTGACCAACGTCCTGCTGGCGGTGAAGAACTTCGTTCGCGATTTTCCCAATGAGAGCCGCCCCGGCCTGCTGCTGGTCGGCGAGCCGGGCACCGGCAAGACCCACCTGGCCGTGGCCGCCATGCGCAAGATCGTCGAGAAAGGCTTCGAATGCCTGTTCTGGGATTACCAGACGCTGCTCAACAGCATCCGCGCGGGCTATGACTCGAGTTCGAATTCGTCCAATCGTGAAGCCTTCCGCGCGGCGCTCGATACCGAAGTGCTCTTACTCGACGATCTGGGCGCACAACGCGTCACCGATTGGGTGGAAGATACCGTCACCTCGATCGTCACTCACCGCTCGAACCAGCGCAAGGCGCTGATCGCCACCACTAACCTGCCCGATCCGGACGCCGGGAGTTCCTTCATTCAGCGGACCGCGCTCGGCGCACCCGAATATCGCAGAACCTTGTCGGACCATATTGGACCGCGCGCGCGCTCGCGGCTGTTCGAAATGTGCACTGTGATTCGCACGCCGGGCGACGACTATCGTTTGCGCAAGGCGCGTACGTTCTGAGTTGCGCAGAGACTCCGGCCTGCCGGCCGAGCCTCTGCCATCAGTTACCCTTCCAGTTATAAGTGGCCAGTAAGTTCCCGTCCTGTCCGACCAGCAGCAGCGCGGCGCGGCCGGCGTCCAATCCGCCGGTAAAGGTGTGGCCGCTGGCGGCGTCGCGGAAGGTCACTTGTTGGCGCGGCGATTCCGACGTCAGCACATAGAGCGTGGCCTTCGGATAGCGCGTGGGACAGATTAGAATACCAGGGTCCACAACTGCGGTCGAGTAAGTGGGCTCGACGCCCGCCACTTTCAAGGCATACCGGTACACGTCCCCGATGGCCTCCATATTGTCGTTAAGTTCGAGCGGCAGCGGCGAAAAGAGAACGCGGCCTTTCCCCAGCGACCGCTCCGCCCAAGTGGCTCCACCGGGTAGAACGGCGCGATCGAGAAACGTGGTCTTATCTCCGCCGAAGGTTAGCCGGGCCTCATGATCCGGCCACTGTAACAGGTTCTCCCGCAGCATAAGTGGTTCCGTCTCGAAGGGGAGGCCGATCGCATCCTGGCGGCCGGTCGGATGAAAGAACGCGTCGCCATCGAACGCACCCGACACCAGCAGCGTGGCGCCGCCTTCCACTTTGCCGCGGATCGCGTCCCACGCCGTCGCGGTGAGGACACGCGGCGACGGCAGCACGATCAGCTTGGGATTACCGAGTAACTCGATCTGATACTCGCCCACGGCATATGCTTCCGCCCGCGCATACTGATAGAGCGCGCGGACGCACTTCTGCTGCGCCTCGAGCGCATCGGCGTTCCGCACCGAGAGTTGCAGCGATTGTGGCAGCACGATCGCCACCTGCGGCTGCACCACATCGGTAGCCCACGGCGCGGCCTTCTCCGCGAACAGGCCCATGTCGCGCATCATGTCTTCCCACAACTTAGCCGACCCATCGCTGCGCTTCATGCCGAAATCGGGCTCGCGCGCCCAGTCCCATTGCACCGCGCCGCTATTAGCCGCCGCGAAGCCCAGCGCCCACTTGCGTTCGAGAATGGGAATTCCCAACAGTTCGTCGTAGCGCCACGATCCATCGGTGTTCCACACCGGCTGGTAACCGCTTTCGCCGACAATGTTCGGCACACCGGGCCGCTTGGAGGCCACCGAATCCCACAGCAGCGCATCGTCGTGCCAGTAAGTGTGATTGGTAGTGAACGAGACTCCACCAGCGGCATAGAACTGATTCAGTACCCGGTCGCTGACGCCGCCCTCGTCCTGGCCGACGTTCACTAACTGCTTACTGCCCGTGCCGTGAATGGCCGTGACCATGGTCCGCACCCAGCCGGTGAATGAGGCTTGCGCGAATAAGTTGTAATCGAGCGCGCGCAGTTCGCGGGTATTGTCAATGCGGCTGAAAACGAGCTCGGTCCGCGCCGGAAGTGGGATGGCCTCGAAGCTCTGTAACTCGGCGGGCGTGACCGCCCAGGCGGATGCGAGTGCGCCTAAGTTGCCATATTTCCCGGCCAGCCATTTCCGCCACGCCGCCAGTTCCGCCGGATCGCCATTGGGCGTGTTGCCCTTCCACAGCCGGTCGGGATTCGAAAAGCTAGGTTCGTTGATCAGGTCCCAGCAGAGCCACGGAACGTTCTTGAATCTCTCGACTACAGAAAGCACATACTTCAGTTCGGCGCGAATGGCGGCGGGATCGAGATACGGATTCGGTCCGGAAGGCGGCGGAGTGCTGTCCGCCGCCGGTGGAGCAGCGCCGCAATCGCGACGCTCGGGCTGTTTAGTCAGACCCACGCCGGGGCGCGGCATGAAGGCATAGAAGGTGAAGTTGACCGCGATGTTATGCTGGCGCGCGCAGAGAAGATAGGCCGTCAGATTTCGCGGGAACCGTTCCTGCGCCGCGCCGCTCACGGGATCGAGGAACGTGAGATACGGCATCCAGACACCCGTGCGGACGAAATTCACACCGTGGCGCGCCATCTCTGCAAAGTCCTTCTCCCAGATCCACGCGTTGCGCGGGCCGCCAAAATCCCAGCCGTCGTCTTCGGTGGTGAAGTAATTGGTGCCCATCGCGAAGAACGGCTTGCCATCGCGCGCGAGGAAATCGCCGGCGACACCGAGAGTCGGGCCCGAGCGGAGCAAAGACTCGTCCTCCACCCAAAACGCGTTTTGATAAACCTCGCGCGGTTGGCCGCCTTCTTCGAACACGCCGCGCACGGTGAAGAACCCGCGCGTCTGCGGCTCGATATCGGCGTGTATCTCCTGGCCCGCAACCACTGGCACGCGTTGGGTCTGCAGCACCCGATCGCCGGAAAGTAACTCGATTCTCACTTCCCCGCCGAGTGGAACGCCCATCCGCTCGCGCTGTGCGTTGCGCAGGTGCACGATCACCTGCGGTGTCTCGCCGGGTTTCACTGCCGAAAAGGCCATTTCGAGTGAGAACTCTGTGGCACCCTGGCGCGCGTACTCGGCGGACTGGCGAATCAGACCGACACCGTCGGCGGAGGCCCAGTAACCCGGCTCCGGCTCGAAGTCGAGCATCACCACGCGGCCGCCGCCAGCCACGCTGGCTCCATCCCGCCCGCCTTCTCCGCAGCCCAGACCGCTAGATTCGCGGTTCATCACAATCGAGGGCGCGGCCACTTCCACGCCAGTCGGATCGACCATGTACCCGAGCCCAATTAGCCGGCCCTCCACAGTGAAGAAGCGCCGCGCGCGCACGGCCAGCGCGGGCAGGAACGAGTAGCCGGCGCGCCAGGCGAACCGCGCCCCCTCGGTCACGGGCACTTCGTAAGTGTGTTCGAGACCCAGTTCGCGCGCATAAGTGTCCTGCGGACGCCCCTCGACAAACTTACCGTCGACCTGAGTGACCGGCACGCGCAGCGGTTGTCCACCCAACACGAGCAGGTTGCCACCGCTTCGCAAGTAAGTCAGAATCGCGCCCCAAGCGTCGGCCGGCGCCGCCGATCCATACGGCAGAACCAGCAGATCCGCGCCAGAGAACGCCGTTGGATCCTTAATCTGATCGAGGCCGGAGAACACCGGCGCCATGCCGTCAAACGCCTTGACAAGCGTCTCACGGGATACGGGCTGGCTCGCAACGGCCGGAAAACCCGGCTGCCAGAAGACCACCACTTTCGCAGCGGCCGGAAAAACCGGGAGAGCTATCGAAATGAGTGCGGCTATCAGATTTCGCATGAAGAACCTCGCACGGTACGCTGTACCAATGTCGTCGTCAGTTACCCTTCCAGTATGCGCTGTCGCCCGGCGTGACGGCAGCCGGGCAAGCGCCGCGATCTCCCGAGTGGCGTGATATGCTCAGCGTTTAGGATATTCGAGGTCAATACTCCGTGAATACGACTGACGATCTGAAGGAAGCCTTTGCGGGCGAGAGCCAGGCCAATCAGAAGTACCGGGCATTCGCCAAGAAAGCCGAGCAGCAAGGCCTGCCCAACGTGGCGCGTTTGTTCCGCACGACGGCCGAGGCCGAGAGGATTCACGCCGAAGGACACCTGAGCAGCCTGGCCGGCGTCGGCTCGACAGCCGACAACCTCAAGGCCGCCATTGCGGGCGAGACCTACGAGTTCACCGAGATGTATCCGCCCATGCTCGAGCGCGCCACGGCGGCCAACCATCGCGCCAGGACGATGTTCGGCTTCGCCGTGAAGGCCGAGGCCGTGCATGCTAAGTTGTACCAGGCCGCGCTCGACGCGGTCGCGCAGGGCAAGGACCTCGCCGAGGCGCGCTTCTATCTGTGCCCCTTCTGCGGAAACATCGAGTTCGGGGTTCCGCCCGAGCGGTGCCCCGTCTGCGGCGCGCTGGCGGCGAAGTTCGTCGAGGTCGCGTAATTCGTCCTCGCCGCCCACGGCGTGCAACGCACTACACTGGTCTAATCGACCATGCGCAATCTTGCCCTCGCCTGCCTCGCCTGTACTTTTGGCCTATTCGCCGCCGACACTCCTAAACTGCGGCTCGGCCCGGACGTTCGTCCGACCCGATACGCCGCCGAACTCACGGCGCTGCCCGCGACCACCACCTTTTCGGGTGCTGTCGACATCGACGTCGCTCTCGCCAAGCCAACCTCGCTGCTGCGGCTGAATGCGACCGATCTTACAATTCAGCAAGCCACGGTCAACGCGCTGCCCGCCGCCGTTGAGACAGGCGGCGACGACTTCATCGCGCTACGCATGGCGACCGAGTTGCCAACCGGGCCGGCTAGGATTCACATCGTCTATCAGGGAAAGATCGGCGTCAACAGTAGCGCAGGCATCTTTCAGGGCGACGACGACGGCACGCCCTATCTGTTTACCCAATTCGAATCGCTCGACGCCCGCCGCGCGTTTCCCTGCTTCGATCAGCCCGACTTCAAGACACCGTGGCAACTTACTCTGCACGTTCGTCAATCGGACCTGGCCTTCTCGAACACGCCGCAGGTTTCCGAAACCAACGAGGCGAACGGGATGAAGCGCGTCGCGTTCGCCGAAACCAAGCCGCTGCCCAGTTACCTGGTTGCCTTCGCCATCGGCCCCTTCGACGTGGTGGATGCAGGACAGGCCGGGCGCAACCACGTACCTGTGCGCATCGTGACGCCGCGCGGCAAGGGGCGCCAGGCCAAGTACGCCGCCGAAGTTACGGGCGCGATCGTCGATCGCCTGGAAGAGTACTTTGGCGTTCCTTACCCTTATGAGAAACTGGACGAGGTCGCCATCCCGCTCGTTTTCGGATTCGGTGCGATGGAGAACCCCGGCCTGGTCACTTATGGGCAGCCTATCCTACTGGCCGATCCGGCGACCGACAGCCTGGCGCGCCAGCGCGGGTATGCGTCGGACACGGCCCACGAGCTCGCCCACCAGTGGTTTGGCGACCTGGTAACCACTGCCTGGTGGGACGATATCTGGCTTAATGAAGCTTTCGCGACCTGGATGTCTTCCCGGATTTTGGCCGACTGGCAGCCCGATTGGAACACGCGGTTATCCGACTTACAATCCAAGTTCGGCGCCATGACATCCGACAGTCTGGTCACAGCGCGCCAGATACGCCAGCCCATTGTGAATAAGGATGACGTGGCGAATGCCTTCGACAGTATTACTTACGAGAAAGGCTCGGCTGTTATTCGCATGTTCGAAGCGTGGGCCGGCGAGCGCCAGTTCCGCGACGGCGTGACGGCCTATCTCAAGCGCTACGCCTACGGCAATGCCACCTCAGACGACTTTCTGAATTCTATTGCGACGGCGGGCAAGCCACAGATGGCCGCCGCTTTCCGGACCTTTCTCGATCAACCGGGCATACCCGAGGTCTCGGTCGAATTGAAGTGCTCCGGCGGCGCGCGCGTGGCACTGAGTCAGAAGCGTTACTTCCCGCTCGGCTCAACAGGAACGCAGGGCGCGCAGTGGCAGGTGCCTGTGTGCGTGCGATACAAAACGGGCGACAGTAGCGCCACCGAGTGTTTTCTGCTGGACAAGCCCGGCGCCGAATTCCCGCTCAAGAACGCATCGTCCTGCCCGGCCGCAATCTTCGCTAACGCCGACGGTGCCGGTTACTACATCGCGTCCTATCGAGGCGGGCTGCTCGAGAAGTTACTCGGCGAGGCAAGCGACTGGCTCACCCCGTCTGAGCGCGTCACACTGTTACACGACCTGAAGGAACTGGCTAACTCGGGCGATGCCAAGGAGAGCGAAGCGCTCGTCGCCGCGCGCGCGTTCGCTCAGTCGCCGGAACGGCAACTGGGTGTGCAGGTACGAGAGATCGTGGGCGGAGCGCGCGACTTAGTGCCACCCGCGCTCCGTCCCAACTACGCGGCCTTTGTCCGCAAGACGTTCGGTGCCAGCGCGGCACGGCTCGGCTGGAAAGCCAAGCCGGATGAAGACGCCAACACGCGCTTGCTTCGCTCGAACCTGGTTACGTTTGTGGCACGCGAGGGCGACGACGCCGGACTGCAAAGCGAGGCCCGCCGCGTGGCCCTCAGGTGGCTCGACAACCGCAAGGGCATTGACCCGGACATGCTGCGCGCAGCACTCGCGACGGCCGCCTATTCCGGCGGTCAGGACTTATTCGACCGTCTCCTGGCGGAGCTAGGAAAGACTAAGGACCGCGGCGACCGCGGCGCGATCGTCGCTGCGCTGGGCAGTTTCCGCGATCCCAAGCTCGTCGAGCAGGCGCTCGGGCTGCTCTTAGTGCCCGAGTTAGACATTCGCGAAACGGTCCGTCTACTCTTTAGCGGCCTGGGCGAACCGCAAACGCAGACGCTGCCCTTCGAGTTTGTCAAATCCCACTATGACGAGATACTGAAACGCGTGCCGCGCGCGGGCGACTTGGATGCCGCCGCGTCGCTGGTATTTGTCGGTACACCGTTTTGCGACGAGCCATCGCGCCGCGCCTTCGTCGACTTCTTTCAGGATCGCGTGGCCGGCTTCCTCGGCGGCCCGCGAAATTATGCCCAGGTACTGGAAGGGATTCGACTGTGCGAAGCACGGCGCGCCGCGCAGTCCGCGGACGCGGCTGAATTCTTCGCGGGCGAGCGCTAACTGCGGCTCGTTCTATCGAAAGGAATGGACGAACTCATGACTCTCACCAATCGTACGCCACTCCGCCTGTTAGGCGCGATGCTGGCAGCCTTTGCGCTGGCGTTCGCGCAGGCGCCATCCGCGTCACAACGACTGATCGCCGCGGACCTCGATCAGGTTCGCGGACCTCACAGCAAGGTCTTCCGCCGCTGCATTGGAGCCGGCCGCGCCAACGAGGGGTTGCGCGCCGACTGGCAGCAGCAACTCGGCGTGGTGCAGCGCGAGATCGGATTCGACTATATCCGCATGCACGGCCTGCTGCACGACGATATGGGTGTTTACCGGGAGGACGCCAAGGGCAATTCGATCTATAACTTTCAGTACATAGACGAACTCTACGATGCGCTGCTGCGCCTGCACATCAAGCCGTTCGTCGAGCTGGGCTTCATGCCGTCCGCGCTGGCCAGCGGAAAAGACACCGTTTTTTGGTGGAAGGGGAATATCACTCCGCCTAAGTCCTACGATAAGTGGGCCGCACTGATCACGGCCCTGGTCCGCCATTGGGAACAGCGATACGGCACCGACGAAGTCAAGACATGGTACTTCGAAGTATGGAACGAACCCGACATCAAGCCGTTCTACACGTCGACTCTCGGAGAGTATTTGAAGCTATACCGGGTCACCGCCGAAGCAATCAAGAAGATCAACGCGGCTTATCGCGTGGGCGGGCCGGCGTCCGCCATTCCCTATAGCTTCGAGGAGGCGTTGGTTCAGTTCTGCGCCAAGGAGAAAGTGCCGATCGACTTCGTTGCGACCCATGCCTACGGCGTCAAGCAAGGGTTTTTCGACGACACGGGGGACCGCGGGACGATTCTCGACGCGGACCCGGCAGCCGTGCGCAGCCGCATGGTTCACTCGCGCGAACTCATCCGGAACTCCCCGCTGCCCAATCTCGAATTGCATTTCACCGAGTGGAGTTCCGCCTACACGCCCACCGATCCGGTTCACGACCAGTATCATCAGGCTGCTTTCATTCTCGACAAGATCAAGGGCGCGCAGGAATCCGTGGATTCCATGTCATATTGGGTCTTCACCGATATCTTCGAAGAAGCCGGGCCCCGCATGACGCCGTTTCACGGTGGTTTCGGCCTGCTCAACTACCAGGGGCTGAAGAAGCCCGCCTTTCATGCGTATCGCTTCCTGAGCCGCTTGGGCGAGACGGAAATCGCCAATGCCGATAAGTCGTCCTGGATTTGCACCGGCAAGGACGGAGGCATTCAGGTTCTCTTCTGGGACTTCACGCCGGTGGCGCCGCCGGAAGGTGTGAACGATCAGGTTTACTACAAAGGCAACCTGCCCGCCGCGCCCAAGGCTCCGGTAGCGGTGAGCCTGACACACGTGCCCGATGGCACTTATCTCGAGCAGATATATCGTATCGGTTACCGGAAGAATGACGCGTATACGACTTATCTCGATCTCGGCGCGCCGGCGCAACTGAGCAAGGCGCAAGTGGGCGCGATTGCGAGCGCCGCCAGCGGCGAACCATCCGAGACCCGCCTGGTAACCGTCCGCGAGGGGCGTTTCCAGTTCCAGTCGCCGCTTACGGCGAATGAGGTCTGTCTGATCGTGTTGCGGAAGATGTGAACGGAGCGGTGGGAACACGCGCCCTAGAAAAGGGTTGTGGGTCGGATGTCGGTACCCACCGCGATGGCGCGCGCGACATGGTCGCTGGGCGGCGCGTTCAATAACCGAGGGCGCATGAGCAGGATAACTTCGTCGCTCGATTTGTCATGCTCATGCGTGCTGACCAGCGGGCCAAGGAAGCGGATCTCGGACAAACCCGCCAAGCCCGAGATGTTGCGGCCTTCATTCGTGTCCAGTAAGCCGGCCACGGCCGCCCACTCACCCGTCTTCAACCGGACAGTCGATTTCAGGCTGCGGTTGGAGACGACGGGTACGCCGTTGACGGACTGGCCGGTCAGCAGCTTGACCTCGGCTTCGACACCGAGCGACACCTCATCACTGTCATGCACAAGCGGGGTGAGTTTCAAAACCAGGCCCAGATCCTCAAAGGTGAAAGAGGGAACGGGCGTATAGACATTGGTGCCATTGGTTCCACTGCTGATCGCACCCACACTGAAAGAGACTTGAACCGTCTGGGTGACACCGCCGGCCGTCACGGTGAGGGCACCGACATAGGTGTTCGCCGCCAGGTTCGTAGGATCCGCGGCCAGAGTAAAAGTGGCGGCCTGGTTGGCTTCGACTGTGGAAGGAACCGAGCCCAGCGACAGACCGGACCCGGTGACGCTCGCCGTTAAGGTTCCGGCGGTTTCGCTGGTCACCGTAATTGTCATCGATGCCGCGGAGCCGCTTAGGGACGCACTGAGCGAGATAGGATTTGGCGAAACAACGAGGCCCGCGGCGGCTCCCCCATTCACCGTCAACGTCACGTTGATGTAAGCGATCGAGCCATCCGACCCGTTCAACTCGACGGTGCCCAGGTAAGTGCCCGTGGCCTGACTCGCAAGCGTGGAACTGGGCTCGATGACCAGCACGGCGGGCAGCGAACCGGCAACCGTGGTCTGCCCGTTCAGCAACAGCCAGGAATTGGCGCTCGTCGCGGTGGCAGTATAAGTCACATCGGTGCCGGTGCTCGACACAGTTATGTTAGTCGCTGCGGGCAAGGCCCCGCCGGAGGTATAAGTCCATGGGACCGAACTCTGGCTCATTTCCAAGCTCCCGCTAGAAGTCACAATGAAGGTCACCAAAGCTTCATCGGTAA
This sequence comes from Bryobacterales bacterium, assembly GCA_003157745.1. Taxonomy (GTDB): domain Bacteria; phylum Acidobacteriota; class Terriglobia; order Bryobacterales; family Bryobacteraceae; genus Bog-375. The sequence continues at coordinate 10,489 of PMKM01000005.1, forward strand.
CCGTTCCGGCTGTCACGCTGAGAATACCCAGATAGGTCAGCGCAGAAAGACCGGTCGGATTGGCCAGAATAGTGACACTCGCGGGCGTGCCCGGAACTATTGTGGAGGCGGAGAGCGAAACCGAGAGACCGGACCCGATCACGGTGGCCGATAAGTTGCCGGCGACGGTACTGGTCAGGGCCTCGGTCTGTTGCGAAGAGTAAATGCCCTCGGTGGCGGCGAGTGTGATCGGCGTTGGAGAAACGGAAAGAGTTTGCGAGCCGCCGTTCACCGACAGGGTCACGGTGAGGTATGTGACGGAGCCATCCGAACCGTTCACCTGCACGGTCGCCAGATAGGAGCCGGTGCCAAGCGAAGTCAGGGCGCTGCCGGGCGAGATCGTCAATGTAACCGGCAGTGTGCCCGCGGCGGTGGCCGCACCGTTCACCAGCAGCCACGGGCTGGAACTCGCCGCCGCGGCGGTGTAGCCGATCGCTCCATTACTGCTGGTGACATTGATAGTGGCGGCGGCCGGCAGCGTACCCGCGGAAGTATACGTCCATTCGACCGCGCTCTCGGTCAGCGTCAGCGTGCCAACGGTGGCGCTGGTGCCCGTGCCCGTACCGCCACTGGTCGAACTGGTACCGGTGGTGCCCGTGGTGGTCGTCGAGGTGCCGGACGATCCCGAGTAGCCGGCGGTCATTATCGGATAGCGATCGCCCACGTGCAGCGTGGCCGGCTGACGCTCTTCGCCACTCAGTTCGGTGGACCACAGCACCTTGCCGGAACTCTCAGTCATCTGCGCCGCCGCGGCGGCGCTCATGATTCCCATCCCCAATAGCGTCTTACCGCCGCCGAAGGAAAGAAAGCCGCTGAGGCTGGTGGGCAGCTTAACCTGATTGTCCAACCAGTTAGTCAGCGGCGTGAGAGAGAACATAGTTGGAAAATCGACGCCATAAGTTGCGGTCTTGCTGCGGGTAACTTCCACCAGCTTCATCTCCATCATTACTTGAGCGCGCGGGTAGAGAAGCTGCTCCAGCAGCGCCTTGGCGGGGAGCACGCGCGACAGGGTGCCGCGCAACACGAGCATGCGTGTCTGCGAATCGACACTGGTCTTCTCGACCCCGGTGGCCTGCCGCACGGCATCCACCAGCGTGGTGAAGTCCTGTTGCACACCGGCGTCGGGCAGCGGAATGGTAACCGCGACCATGGGCTCGTTCTGTTGCCGTTTCTGCGGCGTGTCCTTCGAAACCAGGAAGAGCTTGGGCGAAATCGGCGCCAGGAAAGTGCCGGTCGCGTACTCCAAACCGTGCAGCGCCTCCCGGTAGCCAACTTGGTCGAGGTGAAAGTGCAGCGCCGGCATGGGCACGTAGTCGCCGTCGAAGACGCAGTCCAAGCCGAACGCCTTGGCCACATCCTGAATCACCTTCTTCGAATCTCCGCTCAGATCGAAATCGCGGATTTGTTCGCCGCCGGCGAGTTGCGAGGGCGGCAGCGCCTTTCTCGAATCGGCGAGATCGAGCAGGCTGGCGGGCTCGATGGGCGGCCCGGCTTCGTCGGCATGGCGCCCGCCGGCCGTGCGCGGCGGAGGCGCCGGCAGGGCTTCGAGCGCCGCGCGCGAACGCACGGCCTGGCTGCGCAGCCAATAGGTCTGATTACGCGGTTCGAGCGCGGCGGCTTCCGAATACAGCAGGTAAGCCTGCGCCATGTGGCCCTTCTTTTCGGCTTCCCGCCCAAATTCGTAGAGCTCCCACCCGCTCAGTTCTTCCGCCGCCAGGCAGCCGGCCAGCATCGCCGGCAGTATGAGCACACTCCACCGCACATCAAAACTGACGGGCGAGCGGGCTCGAACGTGCAGGCGTTTTTGTGTGATCCTGGATAGGAACCCATGGAGACACTTCGCGCGCTGGCGCACGAGCCGAGGCTGCTGATCGAGCCGGGCGTCGTGTTTGCGGTCACCTTCGCCATCGCGTATCTGGTGCGCAGCCTCATCCTGCGCGGGCTGCGGGCCTGGGTCACGCGCACGCGCAGCCGTCCCGGCCACGTGCTGTGCAAGGCGCTGAGCGGCCCGACCACGATCTGGGCGTTGATTCTGGCGGTCCACCTGGCGATTCAATCGGCGCCGCTGCCGCTGGTCATCACCGATAGGTACGCGCCGCGGATCTTAATCGCGCTCTGGATTGCCAGCTTTACGCTGATGGCGGTGCGCACGGCGGGCGACCTGGTGCGCGGCTACGGCAACCAGATCCCCGGCGCGCTACCGGTGACGACGCTCACGACCACTCTCGCGCAGATTACCGCGCTGGTACTGGGCCTGCTGCTGCTGTTGAGCGCGGAGAACGTGCAGGTGACGCCGATCCTGACCGCGCTCGGCGTGGGCGGCCTGGCCGTTGCGCTGGCCATGCAGGATACGCTCTCGAACCTGTTCGCCGGTTTCTATATCGCGGTGGCCGGGCAGATGCGCCTGAACGATTACATCAAGCTGGCGAGCGGCGAGGAGGGCTACGTGACCGACATCGGATGGCGATCGACGGCCATCCGCTCGCTCAGCAACAACCTGGTGATCGTGCCCAACTCGAAGCTTTCGCAGACCATCGTCACCAATTACCATCTGCCCGCGCAGCGCATGGCGGCCTCGCTGCAGGTCAACGTTCCCTACGACGCGGACCCGGACCTGATCGAGCGCCTGCTGGTCGAGATCGCCACCGTGGGCGCGCGGGACATTCCTGGCCTGCTGGCCGATCCGGCGCCTTCGGCCGCGCTCGATCCGGGGTTCGGCGAATCCGCGCTGGGCTTTACGCTGAGCTTCCACGTCACCGAGTTCGCCCAACAGTTCGGCGTGCGCCACCAGTTGCGCAAGCGCATCCTGCGCCGCCTGCGCGAAGAAGGCATCGCGGTTCCCTACCCCACGCGCGAGATTCATCTCGACCGGGACCGGCCGGCGTAACCGGGCGCGAGACAGATGGTCGATCAACCGCACTCCTCAACCGCGCGCCACGCATCGCTCGTCGCCGCCGGCATCCTGCTCAGCCGCCTGATCGGCCTCGTGCGCCAGCGCATTTTCTCCCATTACTTCGGCCTGTCGGACGCGGCCGACGCCTTCAACGCCGCCTTCCGTATCCCGAACTTTCTACAGAATCTGTTCGGCGAAGGCGTGCTGTCGGCATCCTTCATTCCGGTATACGCGCGGCTGCTGGCGGAGGGCGACGAAGAGGAAGCGGGGCGCGTGGCGGGCGCGGTCGGGTCCATTCTGGCGCTGGCGGCGTCGGCGCTGGTGCTGGCGGGAATGGTGGCGACGCCGTGGCTTATCGATTTGATCGCGCCCGGTTTCCACGGCGCCAAACGCGAGCTCACCATTCGCATCGTGCGCGTACTGTTTCCCGGCGCGGGTCTGCTGGTGCTCTCCGCGTGGTGCCTGGGCATTCTCAACAGCCATCGCAAATTCTTTCTCTCTTACACCGCGCCCGTGGTGTGGAACGTAGCCATGATCGCCGCGCTGGTCGCGTTCCGCCACCAGTCGCAAGCGGCGCTGGCCGTCACTCTGGCCTGGGGATCGGTGGTTGGCAGCGCGCTGCAATTCGGCGTGCAGCTTCCGGTCGTGCTGCGCCTGGCCGGGCGCCTGCGGGCGAGCCTCGATACCGCCGCGCCCCACGTCCGCGAAGTAATCCGCAATTTCGGCCCGGTGTTCATCAGCCGCGGCGTAGTGCAGATCAGCGCCTTCGTGGATGCGCTTCTGGCCAGCCTGCTCGGCACCGGCGCCGTGGCCGGCCTGACCAACGCGCAGACGCTCTACCTGCTGCCGGTCAGCCTGTTCGGCATGTCGGTCTCGGCGGCGGAACTGCCCGCCATGTCGAGCGCGCTCGGCGGCGTTGACGAAGTGGCCGCGCAACTGCGCCGGCGCCTCGATTCCGGCTTGCGGCAAATCGCGTTTTTCATCGTGCCCTCGGCGATGGCGTTCCTCGCGCTCGGCGGCGTCATCACCGCGGTGTTGTTTCAATCCGGCCGCTTTACCGCCGCCCATTCGCAGTACGTCTGGGCGATCCTGGCCGGCTCGGCCATCGGCCTGTTGGCGCAGACGCTCGGGCGCCTGTACTCTTCCACATACTACGCGCTGCGCGATACGCGCACACCGCTGCGCTTCGCCATCGTACGCGTGATCCTCACGAGCGGCCTGGGTTACCTCTGCGCCATCCCGCTGCCGCGATGGCTTGGCATCGATCCGCAGTGGGGCGTGGCCGGGTTGACGGCGTCGGCCGGCGTCGCCGGATGGGTGGAATTCACGCTGCTGCGCCGCACGCTCAACGCGCGCATCGGCCGCACCGGCCTGCCGGCATCGCTGGTGGCGCAGCTCTGGTTCGCCGCCGCGGTGGCCGCCGCTGCCGCATGGGGCGCGAAGTTCGCGCTCGGCGGAGGTCATCCGCTCGGGTTCGGGCTGGTGGTGATCGCGACCTATGGCGTCACCTATTTCGCCTGCACCTGGCTGCTCCGCGTGGAAGAATGCGCGGGACTGGTCCACCGTCTCAAGCTACGATAGCGGCTCCCTCCCAAGAAACTGCGAACTACTTCCAGCTTCCAGCGTATTCAAGGATAGGGCCGGGAGGCCACCCGAATGCGATCGCTTCGAAACCGCGTCAAGCACGTCCTGCGCAGGCTATCCCGCGCTCCGCTATTCACCGCCATCACTCTGGCGACCCTGGCCATCGGCATCGGCGCCAACACGGCGGTTTTCAGCGTCATCGAAGGCGTGCTGCTGAAGCCATTGCGGTTCCCGGCGTCCGAACAATTGGTGAGCGTGCGGAATACCGCGCCAGGCGTTAACGTCAAGGATCTGTCCGCCTCCCCTTCCGAGTACTTCGTCTATCGCGAGGAGAACCGTACCTTTCGGGACATCGGGCTGTGGACGGGCAACACGGTCAACGTCACTGGCCTGGCCGAGCCCGAGCGCGTCGAGAGCCTGACCGTGACCGATGGCGTGCTTCCGCTGCTCGGCGTCCAGCCGATTCTGGGCCGTTGGTTCTCGCGCCACGACGATTCGCCGGGCAGTCCGGACACCGTCATCCTCAGCTACGGCTATTGGCAGCGCAAGTTCGGCGGCGACCGCTCCGTGATCGGCCGCCGGATGGAAATCGACGGCAAGCCGCGCGCCGTGATTGGCGTGATGCCCGCCAACTTCCACTTTATCGACCAGCACCCCGCGCTGCTGCTGCCCTTTCAGTTCGACCGCGGTAAACTGCGTCTCGGCAATTTCAGCTATTCCTCCGTGGCGCGGCTCAGGCCGGGCGTTACCGTCGCCCAGGCCAGCGCCGACGCGGCCCGGATGCTGCCCATGGTGATCGCGAAGTTCCCGCCTCCTCCCGGTTATAGCGTGAAGATGTTCGAGGATGCGCGCATCGCGCCCGTCATCCGGCCGCTCAAGCAGGAGGTGGTCGGCGAGGTGGGCAGCGTGCTGTGGGTGTTGATGGGAACCATCGGCATGGTGCTCGCCATTGCCTGCGCCAACGTCGCCAACCTGCTGCTGGTCAGGGCCGAAGGCCGCCAGCACGAATTGGCAATCCGCGCCGCGCTCGGTGCCGGCCGCTGGCAGATCGCCGGCGAAATCCTTTTTGAAAGCCTCACGCTTGGCGTGGCTGGCGGCGTGCTCGGCTTGGGCGTCGGTTATGGCGCGCTGCGGCTGCTGGTGGCGATGGGTCCGGCCGGTCTGCCGCGCCTGGACGAGATAGCGATCGATCCCTGGGTGCTGGCGTTCACCCTCGTGGTTTCGCTGGTCTCCGGCGCGCTCTTCGGCCTCGTTCCGGTGCTCAAGTACGCCGGTCCGGCCGCCATGAACGCATTGCGCCAGGGCAGCCGCACGCTCGGCGCCAGCCGCCAGCGGCATCGCGCGCGCAACGCGCTGGTGGTCGCCCAGGTCGCGCTGGCCCTGGTGCTGCTGATCAGCTCCGGCCTGATGATCCGGACTTTCCAGGCCCTGCGCCACGTCGAGCCGGGCTTCCTCCATCCCGAGCAGGTCGAAACATTGCGTATCCTCATTCCTTCGGCATTGATCAAGGATCAACTCGCCGTGGTGCGCACCGAAGAGGACGTGCTGCGCAGGATGGCCGCGATCCCGGGCGTCTCCTCCGTCGGCTTCGCAACCTCGATCACCATGGGTGGCAACGGCAGCTTCGATCCGATCTACGCCGAGGACCACCATTTTGCCGACAGCCGGATTCCTCCGTTGCGCCGCTTCAAGTTCGCCTCGCCGGGATTCCTGCATACCGTCGGCAACCCCCCGGTGGCGGGCCGCGACTTCACGTGGACCGACATTTACAATAAAGCCCCCGTCGCCATCGTGACCGAGAACTTCGCGCGCGAATGGTGGCACGAGCCGCGCGCCGCGCTGGGCAAACGCATCCGCGAGAGCACCGACGGGACGTGGCGCGAAATCGTGGGCGTCACTGGCAACGAGCGGGACGACGGAGCGCAGAGCCCAGCGCCCACGACGGTTTATTGGCCCGCCATGATGGATCGCTTCTGGGGCTATGACACGTATGTTTCGCGCGATGTCGCGTTCGCCATTCGCAGCAGCCGTACCGGATCGGCCGGCTTTCTGAACGAGATCCGCCAGGCCGTCTGGAGCGCCAACTCAAGCCTGCCGGTGGCGGACGTGCGCACGATCGAGGAGATCTACCGCAAGTCGATGGCGCGCACCTCCTTCGCACTCGTGATGCTCGCCATCGCCGGCGCGATGGCCCTGCTGCTCGGCCTGGTCGGGGTCTACGGCGTGATTTCCTATTCCGTCTCGCAGCGCACGCGCGAGATCGGCATCCGCATGGCGCTCGGCGCGCGCGAGCCCGAACTGCGCCGGATGTTCGTGCGCAACGGCCTGGTGCTGGCGGGCGCAGGCGTCGTATTCGGCCTCGCCGCCGCCATCGCCTTCACCCGATGGATGGCGTCGCTACTGTTCGCCGTTCGCCCGCTCGATCCGCTGACCTATGCCGCTGCGGCCGTCGCCTTGTTCTCCGCCGCCGCGCTGGCCAGCTACCTGCCCTCTCGCCGCGCCACGTCCGTCGACCCGGTCGATGCGCTGCGCGCCGATTGATCGCGCAGCCGGCCGCCCGTTGTGGCACAATCGGTTCTATTGAGCCAAACGCCTGACCTCATCACCGACCTCGTGCAGATCCGGCAACTGGGCGAAAAGAAGCTAGACGAAAACCGCAAGTTTCGCGTCTACATGAAGACGCGCGATTATTCCGATCGCATCCTGCGGCGCACCGCCGAAGGCATCGAGGACCGCATCGATTGCACCGAGTGCGGCAACTGCTGCAAGACTTCGACCACCGAAATCTCCGAACGCGACATCGAAAAGCTGGCGCGGCACCTGCACACCAGCCCCGGCCAGTTCCTCGCCGAATACACGATGCTCGAAGAAGACAAGGGCCGGACGACGCGCGTCCTCAAGTTCACCGAAGGCGCCGGCTGCGTGTTTCTCGATGGCAAGCTCTGTTCCGTCTACGATGCGCGCCCGGGCAACTGCCAGCGCTATCCGCACGTCGTGCGCGGCAACGGCTCCATCGCCAGCCGTATGTGGGATTTCGTCGACCGCGCCTCCGTCTGTCCCATCGTCTACAATTGCCTGGAAGCCTTCAAGCACGAACTGCGCTTCCGGCGATAACGTAAGGTAGGACATCGTTTTCCGTGGCCTGTTGCCGTTGGCCTGCCGACAGTGTGGGGCGGACGTCCTCGTCCACGCGCGCCCCCCCGGTCGCGCACCCGCCGCGGCCCATCGCCGATGTTTGGAACGAAGAACGCCATTGTGTGTAACATAAAACCGATGGGCTTCTATCTCTGGCTGGACCGCGATGTGGCGTGGGCGCAAGGCAAGTATGAATACCGCCCCATGGGTGCGGCCGTGATCGCGTCTTCCGACCTCTTCCGCCGCCGCGATTTCGACCCGCGCCGCAAGCCCCTCCCCGCTCCCACGGCAACCTACGCCGGACAGTTCGCTTCCATCGGCCATCTCAACGCCCACCTGCACCGCAGCCGCGCTTCGACCCGCCCATAGAGCACAGCCCCCGCGCGTTGCGTTCGAATGAGCGCCGCGACTGTTACCATGTTCTCTGGCGGCGGAAATTCCAAGCGTGGCGGGTGCGGGCTTTCGGGCTCGGTTCGCCTCTCCGAGGCTACCTCGGGGGAGTGTGTTGAGTTGCCATTTCGTCGCGTGAGCCTCCCTGCGATTGCAAGCAGTCGCAGACGGGCTCACGCAGAGTCAGACTGGTTGGAAGCTTCCGCCGCCTATCGACCATGTCCACCGCCGCAGTGACAAGCGCCCTCGCCCGCAGTCTTGCGGCGGGCGAGCCAACCGTCGACGCCATTTACGAACGCGCGGCGCGCACGCTAGGACGGCCGTGGCGATGGCTCCACTCATTGGCGCTGCGCTATGTGGAGACCTTCGGCGACCGAACGCGCCCTCGCCATCGTGAGGTTGTTCAGTTTCTTCTTGAGGACGATGGATTCGATTGCGCCCTCGCCGAATATCGCAGCCAGATCGCCGTCGCTGAATGGCTCGCCGAGCCGAACCGCATGCAGCCCGTCGAAGCCGCCAGGCAGTGGGATCTTCCCGCCATCGAAACAGTCGGCGATCTCGCCCGCTGGCTGTCCGTGCACCCGGCCGAGCTTGAGTGGTTCGCCGACTTAAAGGGGCTCTGCTGCAAACTGAACAGTCCCAAGCTCCACCATTATTATTACCGCATCCTGGCCAAGCGCTCCGGCGGCGTGCGCCTGATTGAAAGCCCAAAGCGGGAACTCAAGGAACTGCAGCGCCGGATACTGTCCTCGATCCTCAATCGAATCCCCGCCCACGCGGCAGCGCACGGATTCGTCAAAGGAAGGTCCATCGTGACATTTGCGGCACCCCATACCGGCAAGCATGCCGTATTGCGTCTCGATCTGGAGAACTTCTTCCCCGCATTCCCAGCCGCGCGTGCGCAGGCTCTCTTTCGAACGCTCGGATATCCCGAGCCGGTGGCCGACCGTCTGGGCGGCATCTGTTCGAACTCGACGCCGCGTTCCATCTGGAGCAAACGTCCGGTCGGAATCCCTTGGGAGCCTTGGCGGGACGCACGCACTCTTTACGCCCGCCCGCATCTGCCGCAGGGCGCCCCGACCTCGCCGGCGCTCGCCAACCTCACCGCGTACCGTCTGGATTGCCGCCTCTCCGGTCTGGCCAAGTCGGCCGGCGCCGTGTACACCCGCTACGCGGACGATCTTGCGTTCTCGGGTGACGAGGGATTCGCCCGCGTCGTCGAACGCTTCTCGGCGCACGCCGCGGCCATCGCGCTCGAGGAGGGCTTCAGCGTGAACCATCGCAAGACGCGGATCATGCGCCGCGGAGTGCGGCAGACTCTCGCGGGCATCGTCGTGAATCGACAGACCAGTCTGCGCCGGGCCGACCTTCAATTGTTGGAAGCCACGCTCACCAACTGTGTCCGCCTCGGACCCGAATCGCAGAACCGCCAGGGTCTCCCCGACTTTCGCGCGCACCTGCAGGGACGAATCGGATTCGTCGAGATGGTCAATCGCACCAAGGGCCGACACCTGAGGAACATATTTGGGGCGATCAGGTTCGAATAGCTTTCCTTACGCCCCGCCCGCCCGCGTCCACAGCAATGAAACAGATGATCGCATCTGCAAGCAAAGGGAGATCCGGGTTCTACCGGCGGCTGCAGGGCCACGACGACTTGGTCAGTGTCCGTATCGGCGACCATTACCGCGCACTGGGCCTGTTGACCGACGGTGCTGTGGCCTGGCTCTGGGTTGGCCCCCATGCCGAATACGATCAGTTGATCCGCGGCTGATCTGCGATGGCCGTGTTCACCCCTGCCGCTTCGATCCTATCCATCAGCGCGTGCAGCAGGAACAGGTGCGATTCCTGTATGCGCGCGGTGACCGAGTGCGGCACCATCAGGACGCAATCGGCGAGACCCTTGGCCTTGCCACCACCGCCACCGAGAAAGGCGATGGACCGCAAGCCCAGTTCCCGCGCCGTTTCGAGCGCGCGCAGAATATTCGGTGAATTGCCGCTGCCCGTGAACACGATCAGAACATCGCCGGCCTTCCCCAGCCCGCGCACTTGCCGCGCGAAGACCTGGTCGTAGCCGTAGTCGTTGCCAATCGCGGTCACGAGCACGGTGTCGGCCGTCAGCGCAACCGCCGCCAGCGCCGGCCGCTCGTTCAGATATCGGCCCACCAGTTCCGCAGAGAGATGCTGCGCACTGGCCGCGCTGCCACCATTGCCGCAGGTGAGCAACTTGCCGCCCGCGCGCAAGGCCTCCGCGCACCAGGCGCCGGCCGTCTCGAGCGCCGGTTCCAGTTCGATCAGCGAGGCGGCACACTCCGCCGCTTCCCGCACAGCTATCCGATACTTAGTATCCCCGCTCATATATTCTGGTGGGGCATGCTTTAGCTTGCCCGAATTCCTGTCTCACTGCCAACACTGCATTTCCTGGTCGCTTGTCCCGTCGAGTGCCGCCCGCTCATTCGGAACATACGGGCAAGCTAGTCTTGCCCCACCTTACGACCCGTGGCACTTCTTGTACNNTTCTTGCCGCTGCCGCAGGGGCATGGATCGTTGCGGCCCACCTTCTGCCCGGCGCTGACCGTCTTGGGCCCGCCGCTATCGTCGCCGCCGCCGAGTTGCATGGCCTGAAGCTCTTTGTCCTTCTTGCGCTGAATATTGCGCGTGAAGTCTTCGATGGAGCTCTTGGCGGCCTGGCGCTTGGCCTCCTCGGCGGCGGCAGCGGCGGCGGCGGCCCTGGCCTCTTCCTCGCCGCCTTCCGTCTCTTCGCCATCTTCGTTAAACGGCATCACCGGAGCGTTCTGCGTCACCTGCATGAAGTACAGATACCGCACCGTCTCGTCTTCGATGCGGTCCATCATGGCGCTGAACAGTTCGAAGGATTCCTTCTTGTATTCGACCAGCGGATCTTTCTGGCCGTAGGCGCGATTCCCGATGCCCTGCTTCAACTCGTCCATCGACAGCAGGTGGTCCTTCCACTGGTTGTCGATCACGTTCAGCATCACGATGCGCTCGGCGTGGCGCATCGTCTCGACGCCCACCAGCGCTTCCTTCTCCTCGTACTTCGCCTTCAGTTTGTCGGCGATCGCATCGGAAATCTCGTCCATGGTCATGTTGCCCAGTTCGGCCAGGTCGATCCTGGCGCCGAACAGGGTCAACACATCGTTGCGCAGCGATCCCAGGTCCCAGGTGTCGGGATGCTTGGCCGTGGGGCAGCGCATGTCCACGGCCTGCTCGACGATGCCGCGCATCATGTCCAGGATGTGTTCTTTTTGATCCACGCCCTCGAGCAACTGGCGGCGCATCCCGTACACCGCCTGCCGCTGCTTGTTGTTGACGTCGTCGTATTCGAGCAGGTGTTTGCGAGCCTCGAAGTTCTGCACCTCGACCGCTTCCTGCGCCTTGGCGATGCGCCGCGTAATCAGCTTCGATTCGATCGGCACGTCCTCTTCCATGCCCAGCCGCAGCATCAGGTTCTGCATCTTCTCGCCGCCGAAGATGCGCAGCAGGTCGTCCTGCAGGGAGAGGAAAAACTTCGAGCTGCCAGGATCGCCCTGGCGGCCGGCGCGCCCGCGAAGCTGGTTATCGATGCGCCGCGAATCGTGCCGCTCGGTGCCCACGATGAAGAGGCCGCCCAGCCCCACCACCACGTCGTGCTCGGCGTCCGTCTCCACCTTGTACTTCGCGTACACCTCGTCCCACTTGTCGCGCCGCACACGGTAGAACTGCTCGTGGTGGGTGAAGTAATAGAAATGTTCGTCGGCGACGTACTGCGCTTGGTCCTCCGGCAGCCGCTCCGCCAGCTTGTCCTTGAGGCAGGCGTCCTTGGTCATGAACTCCGGATTGCCGCCCAGCAAAATGTCGGTGCCGCGCCCGGCCATGTTGGTCGAAACCGTCNNCGATTTTTCGACCGAGATGGTGCCGACCAGCACCGGCTGCCCGGTCTCCGTGACGGTCTTGATCTCCTTCGCCGCGTTGCGAAACTTCTCGTCCTCCGTGCGGTAGACGACGTCGTGGTTTTCCTTGCGGATCATGGTGCGGTTGGTCGGGCACACCGTGACGTCCAGCTTGTAGGTCTTCTGGAACTCGGCCGCTTCGGTTTCCGCCGTGCCGGTCATCCCGGCCAGCTTCTTGTACATGCGGNNCCGTCCGACCAGCGCCGCCCCGGCATCAGCCGCCCGGTGAATTCGTCGACGATGATTACTTCCGGGCCTTCGTCGCCATCCTTGATCACGTAGTCGCGATCAAGCTGGTAAATCACGTGAGCGCGCAGGGCCTGCTCCACGTGGTGCGTCCACCCCGCTTCGTAATTGGCGACGTCGTAGAGGTTGCCGATGCCCAGCAATTTCTCGACCTTGTACACGCCCTCTTCGGTAAGCGCCGCGCTTCTGTGCTTCTCGTCGATCGTGTAATCGCCGGTGGTATATTTTTCCCCCGGCTCCTTGCCTTCGATCACTTCGCCGCGCACCAGCTTCGGAATGATCCGGTTGACCTTGTAATACTTGTCGGTCGATTCCTCGCTGGGTCCGGAAATGATCAGCGGGGTGCGCGCTTCGTCGATCAGGATNNGAACTCGTTGTTGGTGCCGTACGTAATGTCGGAGTCGTATGCGTTCTTGCGCTCCTGGTCGTCCAGGTCGTGAACGATCACACCCACGCGCAGCCCCAGGAACTTATATAACCGGCCCATCCACTCCGAATCGCGCTTGGCCAGGTAATCGTTCACCGTCACCAGGTGCACGCCTTTGCCTGCGAGCGAATTCAAATAGCTGGGCAGCGTCGCCACCAGCGTCTTTCCTTCGCCCGTCTTCATCTCGGCGATTTTGCCGCGATGCAGCACGATGCCGCCCATCAACTGCACGTCGAAGTGGCGCATGCTGAGCACGCGGCGCCCAGCCTCACGCACGACCGCGAACGATTCGATCAGCAGATCGTCGAGCGGCTCGCCCTGCGCGATGCGTTCGCGGAAGGCGATCGTCTTCGCCGCCAGATCGATGTCGGAGAGAGAGCGCGTGGATTCTTCGAGATCGCCGATCGCCGCCACGATGGGCCGCATCTCCTTGATCTCACGCTCGGTTTTGGTGCCAAAAATCTTTGCCAGAACGGCATCAACAATCATGTAGGTCTCGATGAGAGGAAAAAGTCCGTAATTTTCATTTTACCCTGCCACCTCGCCGAACGGGCCTTCCGCTACAATGAGCGGCAGGTTGGGCGCGTTGGCGCCGGACGATTTTCAGGTAAGGCCGCACTTGCCGCCGCCGGGAATCGTCACACCCACCGAAGATGGAACGGGAAGCGAGGCGAAGCAGCGGTGCAAATCGGCAACGGGAGCCATGACATGGGCGAAAAGACGGGCGCGGCGGCCATCTCGGCGAAGGTCCAACTCGGCATCATACTGATCTTGCTGTTGGTCTATTTCCTTCAGGTCGCCACGCCGCTTCGTCTTCACCCCGACACGGTGTATATTCTCACCGCGGCGGCAAACGCGGAACAGGGACACGGGTTTCTCTATCATGGGCAACCCACCATGCATCCACCCGGCTATCTTGCCATGGTGGCGCTCCTCATACATCTCCACCTGGCGCATCCCTGGGTACTGATCGCCGTCAACATGGTATTCCTGACGTTCGGCCTGGCGGCGGCTCGGCGCATTGTAGTATCGGAGTTCGCCGGCGGTTTGCCTGTGTTCCTAGTTTGTCTCTTATCGCTCCTGTCGTTCGTTTTTATTAAGTACTCGGCTATTCCATTGACGGATACAGTGTACTTTGGCGTCTCTATGGCGTGCCTGCTCGCAATGAAGAGTGGATCGTCGGCGTCTTTTGATTGGCGAAGAGTATCGGTCGCCGCGGTACTCCTTCTCGCCTCGATTTGCGTGCGAAGGGTTGGCATCGCACTGATCCCGGCGCTGCTCTACATGATGCTCTTTCAACTCGATCTGCGGCTCTACGTCCAGCGGCTCTCCACCCGGATGAAGGTCGGCGCACTTGTGTTTGCCGCGACCGCCGCCACCGCGCTTGCCTGGGTCATCCGCAACACATCGACGCTGCGGGACTTTCACAGGGACCTGAGAGGCTATACGGTAATCGAAGCGGCGCGCGGCATTCTCGGTTTTCGCCTGAAAGAGCTGGGCGAGATGGCTCTCAACCTGCCGTTCAATGCGTTCCCGCCGATCGTCCAAAATGCTATTCCGTTTCTTGGCGCGTTAGTGTTCTTGTTGGTTTTCGGCGGCATAGCGGCGCGCCGCAGGCAGTTCAGTGTGGTGGAAGTGTACTTCGTCAGTTACGTTGCCATACTTCTGATTTGGACGGGTTACGACCCGCGCTATTGGCTTCCCGTGATTCCGCTACTGATTATGTATTGCGGAATGTCGCTCGGGCGGTTCCTCGAGCGGGGAATTGCCCGGCATCTCGTGACAGGTTACGTATTCTTGTCCATCGCGGCCGGCATACTCACCCTGACGCTCAATACAACCCTGAGCTACTCCGGTCGCAGGTTCGCCGATTTGTATCCGGAGTATCACGCCACATATTGCGCTGCATGGCACTGCAACGAGGGGTTCGACCCGGCGAAGGTCAACCCGGACGCACTACAGGTGCTGCGCGAATACCGATAGGCGAAACGCGCTTTACAACGGACGCACGCCGCCCCAGACTACCTCCCGCGTGTCCTTCCACAACAGCGTTACGTGCCCGTAACCGCACTCGCGCGCAATCCGCAGATCGTCCGCCAGCTTCTGCGGCTGGTCGCATTCGTTGCGCTGCAGATCGTCGAGAAAACGGCGCGTCGCCGCGGCATCGGGAAATCGCGGGTCCCGGCCCCGCGCCCGCTCCACGATTCCCGCCACCCGCATTTCCTGCGTGAGCCCTTCCAGAAACTCGTCTTCCTCCGCCACCAGGTCCGCGTTGAGGAACCAGCCGCCTTCTTTCAGCCGCGCCCGGCAGCGTCCCAGCAACTCCGCCTTCTCCTCGAGATTGAGATGGTGGAGCGCGTAAGCCGAAACCACCGCGTCGGCGACGCCGGTCGCGGCGCCAAGGGTTTCCGGATGGCGCAGATCGCCGATCACGAACTCGACGCGTTGCGCCAGGTCTCCCAGACGCGACTTAGCCTCGCCGACCATCTGCTGCGAGCCATCGATCGCCACCGCGCGGCAATTGGGAAATCGCCGCAGCAGCCTCGCGAGCAGAAACCCGGTGCCGGTGCCCAGGTCCACCACCAACCGCGGCTCGGCCGCCGCCGCGAGCACCGCCGTGATGACATCGACCATCTTGTGCCGATTGGGATGCATCAGATCCATGTCGGCATCGTAGGCGGCCACGCGCGCAACGGTTTCGTAAGCCTGAACGGATGAGGAATCCATTTTTTCATGATCCCATAAGCGGATTGGCTAGCCGCTCGTCCCGCCAGCGCAGCACGCGCAGCGCGCGCAGCGTGTTCCAGCGGCTGGGGCCGGCCGGCTCCAGATCGAAGAACGCTTTTCCCGGGTAGCGGCCCTGTGTCGGCCAGCGGCCGTCGGAGCGGCGCTTGCTTTCCACCAGATCGAACGCGTCGGCCAGGCGCGCATCGAGCGGGGCGCCGGCCTCGCGAAAGCAGTCCAGGCCGCGCAGCGCGTCGTAGTGCCAGCGCGCGGGAAAGACGAAGCGCGTGAACTCCGTCTTGGCGATCGCGCCGGTGCGGTGCGAGCGGAACAGGCGGTGGGCCAGCAGAAACTCGCGGCCGCGCGCCTGTGCCGCATGCACCGCGCGCGCCTCCCGCCCCGGCCGCATCCGTTGGTATTCGAGCAGCGCTTCGAGCGCCAGGATTGTGGTATTGAACGAACTATGCGTGACGGGCCGCCCGCCGGGCATCGAGTAGCCAAGCCTCGCCTGGCAATTCCAACCGCCATCCGGCATCTGTTGCGCCATCACGTGCCGAGCCAGCGCGTCCACGCGTTCGTCCTCCAGACGGAACCAGCACGCGATCGCGAGCACCATCGAACTGACGCAAGTCTCGCTGCTCTTGTGCGCTTTCGGAAAGAAGTTGATGCCGCCGTCGCTCCAGAAGCCGGCGTCGAGCAGGACCTGGCAGCCGCGCAGGGCTTGGGCGTGGAGTGCTTCGAGGCCGAGCGAGCGTAGCAGCAGCAGCGTGTAGGTCGTGGATGTCCATTTCGGATTGTAGAGCCCACCCGCCCAGCGCCCGTCGGCATCCTGCAACCCGAGCAGGCGCGCGCCCCAACCTTCCCGCGCAATCCGCCTCTGCTCGCGCCGAACCGCGGTGGCCGACGCTCCGCCCAGATCGCGCAGCGCTTGCCAACGGATGGCCGGGTCGCCTTCGAGCAGCCAATCGAGAACCGCGTCTTTCGCCATAGTTGTGATGTGTTCGAGCAGAGTGGGGCAGGCGCTTCCGCCTGCCAACTCGCGGAGCCGACCGGCGGTTGGCAGGCGGAAGCGCCTGCCCCACGCCATCGATTCTAACTCCACAGGCCGGTTGATACACTATCCTTGAAGACCTTGAGCCGCATCTATTCACACGCCGAACTCGTCGAGCAGCGCGAGCGCTGGCGGCGTGAGCGAAAGACCGTGGTCTTCACCAATGGCTGCTACGATCTTTTGCATCCGGGCCACATCGCGACGCTCGAGGCCGCCCGCTCGCTCGGCGACGTGCTCATTTTGGCACTCAATTCCGATTTGGGCACCCGCCGCATCAAAGGACCTACGCGGCCCATCGTCGCCGAAGCCGAACGCGCCGAACTCGCGCTGGCTCTCGCGGCCGTCGATGCCGTTACCTTCTTCGACGAGGACACGCCGCACGCGCTGATTGCCGTCGTGCTTCCCGACGTGCTCGTCAAAGGCGCCGACTGGTCCCACTTCGTGGCTGGCCGCGAGGAGGTCGAAGCCGCCGGCGGCGAGGTCGTCACCGTACCCATGGAACCGGATTACTCGACCACCAACTTAGAGAAGCTGCTCGCCGCTGGACACCACTCTTGACCCATCCCGCCATTCGAGATCTGTTCCTCGAACTGGGCCGCCATCCCAGCTTCGCCGAAGCCGTACACAAGCTTTCGGGCGATGGTTCGGCTCACTTGTCCGGCCTCACCAGCACCGCCAAGGCCGTTTATTCGGTGCTCCTCTGGCAAACCGCCGGCCGCCCACTGATCATCGTGGTGGATGGCAATCAGGCAGCCGAGGCGCTTGCCGAGGCCGTCGAAACGTTCTTCCGCCTGTTGACCACCGAGGACCGCGACGGCCCACAACTGCTTCCGGCGCTCGATGTACTGCCGCTGCAAAAGCTCTCTCCGCACGCCGAGATTCTCGAGGCGCGCGCGGTGGGGCTGTGGCGGCTGGCGACTGGCCGCGCGCCGATCACGGTGCTGCCCGTCGCCTCCGCCCTGCTCCGCATCGAAGCGGCCGATTACTACAGGCAGCTCGCCCTGCGCCTGAAAACCGGCGACGAACTGCCTTTGGACGACGTGATTGCGCACCTCTCGAGCGTCGGCTATGAGCGCCGGGAACCGGTCGAGATGGTCGGCGAGTTTTCCGTCCGCGGCGGCATTCTCGACGCGTTCTCTCCCGAAGCGGCCAAGCCGGTGCGCATCGATCTGTTTGGGGATTCGGTCGAATCGATCCGCCGCTTCGACGTCGAGTCGCAGCGCTCCGTGCTCAAGATCGACGATTGCACTCTGCTGCCGCTCACCGAATTCCAGAAATCGCGCGATCTCCTGATCGGGCTGCGCGACCTGATGCGCCAGGCCGACACGCCCGAGCGCGAACTTCCGATCCCCGGCGAGCCGTTCCCGGGCTGGGAGTCGCTCTCGGCGATGGTGCGCCCGAAGACCGGAGCGGTGCTCGCGCTGGCCGATAAGCCGATCGTCGTTTGGGACGAACCCGGCCAGGTGCGCAGCGCGGCGGAGCGGCTGTGGACGCGCCTGGAGCAGACGCTGCCCTCGCCGATCTACGCACCGGGCAGCATCTACTACAAATGGGAAGAGTTTCAGCAATCGGCGCTGGGGATGCCACAACTTTCGATCGAGGAACTGGAGATCGGCATCGGCGCCGCCGCCCATATTGGCACGCGCCCTTCGCAGCGTTTCCACGGCAACGTCCAGGTGGCCATTGCCGAGGCGCGCACGCTCGTGGAAGCTGGAAACCGGGTGGCGTTTTTCGCTCCTGCTACAGGTGAAGTAGAACGCCTTGCCGACGTCCTCAACGAATACGGCGTCGCCTACCAGCTCGGCGTCGATCAATATGAATCCACGCCCGCTTATCTCGCAGAGCGCGTCTACATGGCGGGCTCCGTGGCCAGCATTCACCTGGTCAAGGGCCTGCTTCGGCGCGGTACGGCGTTCCAGGATTCTAAACTTGTCGTATTTGGCTCCGAGGACCTGTTTGAAGCCTCCGAATTGACCGCCCCGGCGCCCACCAGCAAGCAGGCGCAGAAGGCCTTCTCCGCCGACCGCATCGACCTCAAACCGGGCGATTACGTGGTCCATGCCGACCACGGCGTGGCCCAGTTCCTCGGTCTTCGCGAAATCGCGCAGGGCGACGCCAAGGGCGATTACATGCTGCTCGAATTCGCCGCAGGCGCCAAGCTGTACGTCCCTCTCGCGCGCATGGACCTGGTCGAGCGTTTCCGCGGCGCCGGCGAATCCAAACCGGCGCTCGACCGTATGGGCGGAGCCACCTGGACCAAGACTAAGTCCCGCGTTAAAGCCAAGATGCGCGACATGGCCGACGAGTTATTAAAGCTCTACGCTTCGCGCAAAATGGTCGACGGCTTCGCTTTTTCCGCCGACAGCAATTGGCAGCGCGAGTTCGAGGACGCCTTCGATTTCACCGAAACCCGCGACCAGTTGACCGCCATCCGCGACATCAAGCGCGACATGGAGAGCCCCCAACCCATGGATCGCCTGCTCTGCGGCGACGTCGGCTACGGCAAGACCGAGGTCGTTATGCGGGCCGCCTTTAAGGCCCTCGGCGATGGGCGGCAGGTGGCCATGCTGGCACCTACTACAATTTTAGCATTTCAACACCTGGAGACCTTCCGGCGCCGCTTTCAACCCTTTCCCGTGCGCGTCGAAATGTTCAGCCGCTTCCGATCCGCCAAGGAGGTCAAGGCCGGACTCGAGGATCTGGCCGAAGGCAGAATCGATATCGCGATTGGCACCCACCGCCTGCTCTCCCAGGACGTCCACTTTCGCGACCTCGGCCTGGTCATCGTGGATGAGGAGCAACGCTTCGGCGTGAAGCACAAGGAGCGGCTCAAGCAATTGAAAAAGCAGGTGGATGTGATCGCCATGAGCGCCACGCCCATCCCCCGTACACTACACATGTCGATGTTGGGCTTGCGCGACATGTCCGTAATCGAAACTCCGCCCAAGGACCGGCTCGCCATTCACACCGTGGTGGCTCCGTTTCAGCCGGAGTTGATCCGCGCCGCAGTGGAACTTGAGCTGGGACGCGGCGGCCAAGTCTATTTCCTTCACAACCGGGTGGATTCCATCTGGGCGCGCGCCGCCGCCATCCAGGAGCTGGTTCCCAATGCGCGCATCGGCGTCGGCCACGGTCAAATGGCGGAAGCGGAGCTCGAAAAAACCATGCTGAGCTTCATGCGCCATGATTTCGACATCCTGGTTTGTACGACAATTATAGAAAATGGTCTTGATATTCCGCGCGCAAATACTATGATTGTCGAGAATGCCGAGCGGTATGGCCTCAGCGAACTCTATCAGTTGCGCGGCCGGGTGGGCCGCTGGAACCGGCGCGCGTATGCCTATCTGCTGGTGCCGCCTGATACCGAACTCACCGAGATTGCCCGCAAGCGCCTGGCTGCGCTCAAGGAATTCAGCGACTTAGGAGCGGGCTTCAAAATCGCCGCGCTCGATCTGGAATTGCGCGGCGCGGGCAATCTGCTGGGCGGCGAGCAACACGGCCACATCAACTCGGTGGGCTACGACACCTACGTTCGGCTGCTCGATGAAACCGTGCGTGAATTGAAGGGCGAGGAAGTGGTTCCGGAGATCCACTCGTCGGTGAATCTCGGGCTGGACATACGGATTCCGCCCGATTATATTCCCGACGAGAACCAGCGGCTGCGCGCCTACCGGCAGATCGCGAACGCGAGCGATCCGGCCGGCCGCGAGCGTGCCGAAAAGGAACTGGAGGACCGCTTCGGCACAGTGCCGGAGGCGGTGCGCAGCCTGCTGGCCTACTCCGCCATCAAGACCGCCGCTGAGAAGCTTGGCATCGAGACCATCGACCGGCGGCATAACCTCTTAAGTATCAAGTTCCACCGCGAAACCCGCGTAGACCCGGCGCGGCTCATGCACCTGGTCGAGAAGTCGCCGGGCGCGCAGTTCACTCCGGCAGGCGTCTTGCTACTACCTTTGGAAGGGCAGGCCTCGGCGGCGCGCATTCTCGGCTTCCTCGATGCCAAACTGGAGCAGATGCGCGAGGCCGGTTGAGGACGTGCGACAAGTGGGGCAGACGCTTCGGCCTGCCAACTCCGCGAGCCTCAACCGCCGCAGATCATGGTGGTCTCTTCCCGATGCTAGAATGGAGCCTTAATAGCTTATGATTCGCAGGTTTGTAGTAGTCATCATGGCGGCGTTGCCGCTGGCGGTTGCCGCGGACGTCCGCGTGGTCGAAGAAATCGCCGCCAAAGTCAATGGAGACATCGTCACCCGCGGCGAACTGGACGAGCAGAAGCGGGAACTGGACATGTTCCTGCGCCAGGAGCGTCACCTCAAGGGCGTCGAACTCGCCGAGGCCGAACAGGTGCAATCCAAGAACTTTCTGCGCGATAAGATCGACCAGTTGCTGATGGTGCAGAAGGCCAAGGACGTCAACCTCAACGTGGATTCCGAGGTAGCCAAGCGCCTGGCCGAGATGCAGGTAATGGCCAAGATGGCCGACCCGGAGAAGTTCCACGATTACATCCGCGACAACACCGGCATGCCGTTCGAGGAATACAAGCAGAAGATGACCAACGACTTCCTGGTGCATCGTCTGGTCGGCCAGGAGATCGGTTCGCATATCGCCATTCCGGAGCCCGAGTTGCGCAAATACTACGACGCGCACCAGGCGCAATTCATTCGCAAGGCGCAGGTTTTCCTCAGCCAGATTCTGATTTCGACCGAAGGGAAAACGCCCGAGCAGGCGGCTGCCGCCGAAGCCAAGGCCAAGGACGTCTCCGCGCGGGCGCGCAAGGGCGAGAAGTTCGTCGACCTGGTCGCGGCGTTTTCCGACGACAAGGAAACCGCCACCGCCGGCGGCTCCCTGCCGCCGCGCGAAAAAGGTATGTCGTTGCCGGCGATCGAGGAATTCGCTTTCAAGCAGAAGAAGGGCTCGGTCTCCGATCCGATCGCGATCTCGACCGGCTTCGTGATCCTGCGCATCGACGAACGCTATGAAGCGGGCCAGGCCTCCTTCGACGAAGTCAAGGAGCAGATTCAGGAGGCCGTGGCGGCTCCCCAGATCGAGACCAAGGTTCGCGCCTTCCTCACCAAGCTGCGGTTCGACGCCTTCCTCGAAGTCAAGGACGGCTACGTCGATTCCGGCGCCGCTCCGGGCAAGGACACCCACTGGCACGACATCGCGCAACTGAAGCCGCAAACCACCACCAAGGAAGCGGTGGCCGCCGCGCACAGGCGGCATAAGCACTTCCTCTTCGTCCCGATTCCGGGAACCACGGTCACCCGGGGCACCAAGCCGAACATCGACACCTCGAAGCTCGGTGAACGCAAGGCCGCGCCCGCCGCGGACGATGCCGCTGCGCCAGAAACGCCGGCCACGCCAGCCGCACCCGCAACGCCGCCCGCCACGCCCGACGCCCCCGCCGCCGCACCGGCAAAACAATGAAGTCGCCTTTCGTCAACCAGCTCGAAGCCGGCCAGTCGATCAGCGGCAGTTTCGTGGTGCACTCGAAGGAGATTCGCCAGAAGAAGACCGGCGACCTCTATCTTTCCCTGATGCTGGGCGACCGCACGGGCGAGTTGGACGCCAAGATGTGGGACAACGTGGCCGAAGTTATCGAGAGCTTCGAGCGCGACGACTTCGTCAAAGTCAAAGGGCTCGTCCAGGTCTACCATAACAAGCCCCAGTTGACCATTCACAAGATCCGCCGCATGGAGGAAAGCGAAGTCGAGTTCGTCGATTATTTTCCGTCCTCTAAGCGCGATGCGCAGGAGATGTGGCTGGAACTGCGCGGGGTGGTGGCTTCGATCTCGAATGCGCACCTGCGGGCCCTGCTCGACGCCATGCTCGACGACGAAGAAATCGCGCGGCGTTACCGTCTGGCGCCTGCCGCCAAGCAAATCCACCACGCTTTTCTGGGCGGCCTGATCGAGCACGTNNCTGCACGATATCGGCAAGATCTACGAACTGAATTACGAACGCGGCTTTTCCTATTCGCCGGATGGCCAGTTGATCGGCCACATCAATATCGCCATGCGCATGGTGGCCGAAAAGCTGCATGGGCTCCCCGGCTTTCCGCCCAACCTCCGCACGCTGGTCGAACACATGGTGCTCAGCCATCATGGCCATCTGGAATTCGGCTCGCCCAAGCTGCCGCAATTTCCCGAGGCGCTGCTGCTGCATTACCTCGACGACCTGGATTCGAAGATGGAAGCCATGCGGGCGCTGATCGAAAACGACCGCCAGTTGGAAGGCTGCTTCACGAGTTTCAATGTTCCGCTGGAGCGGGCGGCGCTGAAGATGGACCGCTTCCTGAACCAGCCGCAGCGCGCGGATTCGCCGGCAGCGCCAGAGAGCGAAGCCCGCCCGGCGCAGGCGCAACCGGATGTGGCGACGCCTCCGGCGCACGCAGGCGCACCGCCCCGGTCCGATTCGCCGTTTGCCGCCAAACTGCGCCAGGCCGTCCAGCCCGCCGCGCCCAACCCGGATAAGTGATGCCGAAAACCGCCCGCGATGTCCCGCCGCCGCTCGAACTCGAGTGCCTGAATGCCCTGTGGACGCTCAACGAGGGCAGCGTCAAACAGGTGCGGGAGATCGTGACCGCGGCGCGTCCGCTCGCCTACACCACGATCATGACCGTGCTCGACCGCCTGGTGCGCAAAGGCAGGCTCGAACGGCGCAAGGCCGGACGCGCGTACGTGTATGCCCCGCGCACGCCGCGCGACGAGATGCGCCGCACCGCCATCCGCGAATTGGTGGCCAATTTCTTCGGCGGCTCCGAGCGCGAGTTGCTGCGCTTTCTCGACGCCGCGCCGGGCGCCGCCCCGCCGCCGCCCGCCCCTCCCGTGGCCGAAGACCCGCGCATCGATACCGTACTGCTCTGAGGGCCTTTCTTGAAACGTCCGGCTCAACTGCCCCAACCGCTCCCTGACGGTCGCTACGGAATTGGCTGTATATAGGATGCGCGACCCTTCGTTACTGGAACCCTAATGACCCCACTCTCGATTCTCTTTGGCGCGGCGCTGACGCTGGCTGCGGCTTACGCCTGGGGCGCCGTCCTGCTGCGCCGCGTGGCCGCTCCTCCCGAGATCGCTTTGGCCGTGGGCGCCGCGGTTGAAAGTCTGCTGATTTTTCTCCTGCTGGCGCTGCACGTGGGTTATTGGCCGGTATTCCTGGCGCTTGGTTTGGCGCCTCTGGCCGCGCTGCCATTTATCGGGCGAACCGGCCTGTCCGACGCCGCGGTCGAGCCGCTGGGCCGCTACGGGCGCATCGCCGCCGGCGCCATCTTCGCCGCTTATGGCGTCTGGTACCTGGTGAATGCGATGGCGCCGGAGATATCCCCGGACGGCATCGTGTATCACCTGGGTCTGGCCTTCGATTACGCGCGGATGGGCCGCTTTCCCGATCGTTTCGCGTTCTACGACGCGCTGCCGCAGGGGATGGAAATGCTCTTTACCATGGCATTCGCCTTCGGGCACCATTCGGCGGCCAAACTGGTGGAATTCGGTTTCCTGGTTGCCACGCCCTCGCTGATGCTGCGAGTCGCCCGGCGGCTGGGGCTTTCGGACCGCGCCTGGCTGGTGGCGGCGGTGTTCTACTGCTGCGCCCCGGTGACGGGCATCACGGGGGCCACGTCCTACACCGAAGCCGCGCTCGTGTTCTTCACGCTGGCCGCGCTTTACCTGCTGCTGCTGTGGCGGGATACGGACGAGCGATGGTGCCTGGTGGCGGCCGGCCTTGCCGCCGGGTTCTGTTACGCGATCAAGCTGCCGGGCGCCATGGTCCTGGTGGGCGCGGCGATTTGGGTTACGGCGCGACGCTGGCGCGGGTTGGCGCTATTGGCGGCGGGCGCGCTCGGGGCCGTGGCGCCGTGGCTGGTCCGCAACGCGGTGATCGCGCACAATCCGCTGGCGCCGCTCGCCAACGCGATCTTCCCGAATCCGCATTTCCACCTCCTTACGGAGCGAATCCTGGCGGCGCAATTGGCTTCCTGGGGATCGGTCGAATTGCGCGACGTGCCCTGGCAACTGGCTTTCGGCGACGGCCTCACCGGCACTTACGGCCCGCTCCTGCTGGCGCTGCCGTTGGCGCTGCTGGCCTGGCGGAGCCGCGCCGCGCGATTGGCGCTGGGAGCGGCCATATTGTTGGCGCTGCCGTGGTGTTTGAATCGCGGCGCGCGCTTCTTAATGCCCGCCGTGGCGCTGGCCGCGCTCGCCCTGGGCGCCGCCCTGGCGGGCTTTTGGCGCGGGCGCGTGGCGTGGGCCGCGGTGGCCCTGCAGGCGATCGTCTGCTGGCCGCAAACGCTCAATCAATTTCCGCCCGAGTATGCGTTTCGCCTGCACCGTTTTCCGCTGCACGCCGCGCTGCGCATCGAACGCGAGGCGCATTACCTGGCGCGCACCGTCCCGGAGTTTCCGGTGGCGAAAATGGTAGAAGAAAACACGCCGCCCAAAGCGCGCATCTTTTCCTTCGATGCGGTGGCCAACGCCTACCTGCCGCGCGAGGTCGCGGTGAGCTGGCAATCCGCCGAAGGCGACCGCATGGCGGACGCTCTCCACGCCGCCTTTCATCCCGATGCGCTGTACCGGCGCGGCGTCCGATTTCCATCGGCGCCCCTGCTGGCCCTCCGCCTCCGCATGGCCGCCGCGCGCAAGACCGAATGGAGGGTCGAAGAGGTCGAGGTCTATGCGAAAGGGGCTCGCGTGCGGCCGGCCGCGGACTGGGTGATGCGCGCGCGCCCCAACCGCTGGGAAGCGCCGCTGGCACTGGACGGCAACTACGCGACGGCCTGGCGCACATGGCGGCCGACCGAAGCCGGCTCCGCGCTCGAAATCGATTTCGGCATTCCGGTGATTGCCGATGGCGCCGCCCTGCTGTCGCGCGATGCCGAGGAAACGTTGCCGCTCGAAATCTGGGCCAAGCAACTCAACGGCACCTGGCGCCTGGTCGGGAATTCCCCGCCTCCAGCCGCCACTCCCGAGGCGCCGCAGCGCGCGGACGCAACCGCCGTTCTGCGGCGCGCCGGCTACCGTTACCTGCTCGCTCCCATCGGCGGCGACGACCTGATCGGCAAAGACATGCTGGCGAATCCCGACGATTGGGGCCTGGTTGCGCTCGACCAGACGGGCAATTCCGCGCTGTTTCACGTCCGCTAGTTCGGGCCGGCCGGAACGCGGGCGGATCCCACCTGTACAATGAAGGGAAACCATGCGACCGATCTCAAGAACGCTCAGCGCAGTTGCGATGGCCGCCGCACTGGCTTCCCTGGCGGCGATGCTCGCTTCCGAACCGGCGCGGAAGGAACAGGTGGGGCCGCTCGCCGGAGGCGGCTTCCTGTTGAATAGCGGCTGGAAGTTGGATCCCGTGGGCAGGCAGATCCCGCTCGATACGCTGCCGATGGCCACCGCGCTCTCGCCGGATCGGCACTACCTGCTGGTGCTGCACTGCGGTTACCGGCCGCCCTCGATCGCCGTGATCGACACCGATACGGGCGCGGTCGCAAGTTCGACGCCCGTCGCCGACGCGTGGCTGGGTCTCGCCTTCGCGCCCGATTCGAGCAAGGTCTA
Source organism: Bryobacterales bacterium (assembly GCA_003157745.1). Taxonomy (GTDB): domain Bacteria; phylum Acidobacteriota; class Terriglobia; order Bryobacterales; family Bryobacteraceae; genus Bog-375. The sequence continues at coordinate 36,473 of PMKM01000005.1, forward strand.
TGTGGGCGGCGGCGCGAGCGGCGCGGTCTTCGAGTTCACCCTTGCCAATGGCAAGCTGACGGCGGGGCGCACTTTCAACCTGGAGCAAGGCGGCGGCGAACGCAAGGACTTCGTCGGCGACGTCGAGTTTTCTCCCGATGGCCGGCTGCTCTACGTGGCCGAGCTGAATCGCGATTCGGTGGCCGTGATCAATCCGCAATCCGGCCTGGTGATCGAGCGCATACGCACCGGGCGGCGGCCGTATCGCATCCTGTTCCATCCCGACGGCAAATCGTTCTTCGTCACCCACTGGGCCGATGGCACGCTGGGGCATTACGACGTGGCCAGCGGCGGCCAACTGGCGCGCGTGGCGATTGGCGCGCATCCGACCGACATGGTGTGGCGCGCGGGCGCCAACACGGAAAGCATCGAGGGCGAGCCGCGCTGGGCGGCGCGCATTTTCGTCGCGGCCACGAATACCAATAGCGTCTATGCGGTGGGCGTGAGCGAGAGCAAGGAACTGCGCGTGGTCGAGACCGTCAACGTTTCGATGACGCCGCGGCAGCCGCTCGGCATGTCGCCATCCGGCCTGGCGCTGAGCGCCGACGGGCACCGCATGTATGTGGCCTGCTCGGACGCGAACGCCGTGGCGGTGGTCGATCTCGCCGGCGACCGCAGCTACGTGCGCGGCTTCATTCCGGCCGGCTGGTACCCGACTGCGGCGCGTGTGCTGCCCTCGGGAACCCTGGTGGTGCTCAACGGAAAAGGCGTACGGTCTTACCCCAACCCGCACGGCCCCAGCCCCGCGCGCCGGCCCGAACCGCTGCACGAAGGCACGCCAGTGAGCGAGTTCGTCGCCCATATGCAGACCGGGACGGCGTCCTGGATCGAGCCTTTCGCCGACAGCCAATTGGAGAAGTGGACCGCCGCGGCGCTGGCCGATTCGCCCTACCGCGACAGCGATCTCGACGAGGCGAGCCCGCTGCCGCACATCGAGCACGTCATCTACATCGTCAAGGAAAACCGCACTTACGACCAGGTGCTCGGCGACATGAAAGAGGGCAATGGCGACCCGTCGCTCGAGCTGTTCGACGAAAGCGCGACGCCCAACCTGCACAAGCTGGCGCGCGAATTCGTGCTGCTGGATAATTTCTATGTCAACGCCGACGTCAGCGCCGACGGGCACAACTGGTCGACGGCGGCCATTGCGCCGGATTACGTGGTGAAGCTGTGGCCGAACGAGTACGGGCATCGCGGCAAGGAATACGACTTCGAAGAGCAGGACCCGGCCTCGCTGCCGCCAGCCGGATATCTGTGGACCAACGCCAACCTGGCCGGGCGCAGCGTCCGCAACTTCGGCTACATGGTGGAGAACCGGAAGGGCGCGGCCGTGGGCGCCGAGCAGGTCGAGAAAGTGCGCGACCCGGTGCTGGCGAAGGCGACCAACCGCGATTTCCCCGGGTTCGACCTGAACGTTCCGGACGTCGAGCGGGCGCGCGTGTTCCTGCGCGAGTTCGACGAATACAAGAAAACCGGCACCATGCCTGAGCTGATCGTGATGCGGCTGCCGAACGATCACACGTCGGGGACGAAACCCGGCGCGCTCGATCCGCTCTCGATGGCCGCCGACAACGATTACGCTCTGGGAATGATCGTCGAAGCGGTATCGAAATCCAGGTTCTGGACCAGCACGGCGATTTTCGTGGTCGAGGACGACGCGCAGAACGGGCCGGATCACGTGGATTCACACCGCTCGCCCGCATTCGTGATTTCCTCTTTCGTGAAGCGCCACCGCGTGGACAGCACCATGTACAATACCGCCAGCGTGCTGCGGACGATGGAATTCCTGTTGGGGATCAAGCCGATGACGCATTTCGACGCCGGGGCGCGGCCGATGACTTCGGTGTTTCAAACCATGCCGGACGCGGCCCCGTACACGGCCGAGCGGCCGCGCATTCCGCTCGACCGCCGCAACCCCGCCGGCGGGCCTGGGGCGGCGGCGTCGGCGCGGATGAAATTCGACGAGGCCGATGAGAACGACGACGACCAATTGAACGACGTGCTATGGCGGGCCATCCGCCACAGCAATCCTCCGCCGCCGGCGCGGAGCTTTTTCGGGAATTAGAAGAACCGGAGCCGGGCGGGTCCAGCGCCGGGTCAGCGCAGGATTCTCACCTGGGGATTTTCGACATGCCGCAAATTTATTTGTGCTTCCTCTGGCACATGCACCAGCCGTTTTACAAGGACCTCGCATCGGGCGAATACAAGCTACCGTGGACGCGCATGCATGCGCTGAAGGACTACTACGGCATGGTGCGCATCCTCGAGGAGTTTCCGCACATTCGCCAGACCTTCAACCTGGTGCCTTCGATGATGGCACAGGTGGAGGAGTACGCATCGGGCGCCGCGCGCGATCCGTATCTCGAAACGGTGCTGAAGCCGGCCGAATCGCTCAGCGACACCGAGCGCGCTTTTCTGCTGCAGCATTCCTTCTATTCCGATCCGCAGCGGATGATTTACCGCTACCCGCGTTACGGCCAACTGTTCGACTCGTGGCAATCGCAGAAAAACGTGGGCGCGCGCGCGGTGTTCGGGGCGCAGGAATTTCGCGACCTGCAGATGTGGTCGCAACTGGCGTGGTTCGACGAGGAGTTTCAATCGGGCGACGAGGAAGTGCGCGAGTGGGTGCGGCGCGGGCGTAATTTCACGCTCGCCGACCAGGCGCGCATGGGCGCCAAGCAGCGCGAGATCGTGTCCCAGGTGACGCCGGAATATCGCAAGCTGGCGGCGGCGGGGCAGATCGAAATCTCGACCACGCCCTACTATCATCCGATTCTGCCGCTGGTGTGCGATTCGGCCATCGCCGGCGTTTCCCATCCCGGGGTGACGCTGCCGCCGCGTTTCCGCTATCCGGGCGACGCGCGCAAGCAGCTCGAAATGGCGTGCGACTTCACGGCGCAGACGTTCGGCAAGGCGCCGGCTGGGTTGTGGCCGTCGGAGGGATCGGTTTCCGACGAAGCCTTCTCGATCGCCGCCGATGTCGGCTACAAGTGGGCGGCCACCGATAGCGGCGTGCTGAACCGTACGCTGGGGCGCGGCGTGGGCGTGGATGGACTCTACCGGCCCTACCGCTGGCAGCAGGGCGGGCGTTCGCTGGGAGTGATTTTCCGCGACCATTACCTGAGCGACCTGATCGGCTTCGTCTACTCGAAGATGGACGCCGCCGCGGCGGCCGAGGATTTTCTGCGCCGCATCCACGACAACTGCGCAGGCATTCTGGACGCCGGCCGCGACGCACTGGTGCCGATTATTCTCGATGGCGAAAATGCCTGGGAATACTTCGACCACAACGGGCGGCCATTCCTGCGCGAGCTCTACCGGCGCATCCAGAACGATGGGCGGATGAGCGCGGTGACGGTGAGCGAGGGCCTGGCGCGGCTGGCCGCCGAGCCGCTCGGCGGCATCTTTCCCGGCTCGTGGATCAACGCCAATTTCGACATCTGGATCGGCGCCGAAGAGGACAACCTGGCGTGGACGCAACTGCTGCGCGCGCGAGAGACTTTCGATACCGCGCCGGCGGTGAGCGAAGACAAGCGCAAGATGGCCTATGAAGAACTGCTGATCGCCGAGGGCAGCGACTGGTGCTGGTGGTACGGGCCGGAGCACGAATCCGCGAATCGCCCGGAGTTCGACCAGCTCTACCGCAGCCACCTGGCCAATGTCTACCGCTTCCTCGGCCTGATGCCGCCCGAGGAACTTTCGCGGCCCATCCTGCGCGTGACGCTGCCCGCCGTGCTCGTGGCGCCGTCGGGGCGGATACGGCCGGCGATCGATGGCGAAGTGACGTCCTATTTCGAGTGGATGGGCGCCGGCGTTTACCGCGTCGACGAACGCAGTGGCTCGATGCATGGCAAGAAGTTTCTGGTGAAGGAAGTATACTTCGGCTCCGACGGCTGGGACTTTTTTCTGCGCATCGACGTGAACCCGGATTACGAACTGGAACTGGGCGGGATGGAAGCGCGCTTCGCGGGCCAGACGCTCGATGGCAAGCAGACGAGCGAGTTCACCATCGGCTTCGCGCACGGCGGAGCCAGGCCGGTGGCAATGGTGCTGGCCGTGCCGGCGGCGGGCACCGTCGAATGCGCATATGCGCGCGTGCTCGAAGTGCGCGTTCCGCTGGCGGCGCTCGGCGTGGAGGGCGGCGGCGGACTGCGTTTCCAGGCCTCTCTCTGGGAAGGCAGGCTACCGGTGGACGCCATTCCGCACCAGGGCTGGCTCGAAATGAAAACCACCGACCCGGACCGGTTCGAGGACTGAGCCGGCGCGCCGGGTGGACCTGCCGCGGCGCGAGGAATGCGGACCAGATTTCTGCGCGCCGCGGGCTTGCCGGCGCCGGCCTATGGAGCAGCGCGGAACGTGGGCGGCGTGGTAAATTTGGAGAAGCCGGCCGATCAGTTTGGCCGGTCCGGAGCCGCGGGGTTGGCCTAGTGGTTGGGCGTCAGCCTTCCAAGCTGATTTACACGGGTTCGAATCCCGTACCCCGCTCCATTTTCAAATCCGCCCATGCCCGATAACCGCCGCATTCGCGTGTTCGCCACCGGCGGCACCTTCGACAAAGAGTACAACGAGCTCAACGGCCAGCTATTCTTTCAGCGGACGCACCTGGCCGACATGCTGCGCCTGGGCCGCTGCCACCTGGACGTGACCATCGAGACGCTCATGATGATCGACAGTCTCGAGATGATCGATCGCGACCGCGAACTGATTGCCGAGCGCTGCCAGCAGGCCGCCGAGGATCGCATCGTGATCACCCACGGCACCGACACGATGGAGCGGACGGCGGCCGTGCTGGGGCCCCGGTTTGGCGCCAAGACCATCGTGCTCACGGGCGCCATGATTCCCTACACGTTCGGCAGCTCGGATGGACTGTTCAACCTGGGAACCGCGCTGGCATTTGCGCAGACTTTGTCGCCCGGCGTATACGTGGCGATGAACGGGCGCTGCTTCGAATGGGACGCGGTGCGAAAGAACCGGGAGCTGGGCATTTTTGAGTCGCTAAGAAAATCTTAGTCACTTCGTGTCAAGTACTATAAATCACTATATTGCAGTAAGTTACAAGAAAATACTGTCACTCTCGCGATGAGTGTGCTAAAAATAGACGAAGGAACCTTGCAGGGATACTGCGAGCGGGTTCCACCGGATCACCAGTAATCAACATTCACAGGAGGCTTAAATTGATGAAGATTCGTCCGCTCTACGATCGCATCGTGGTCAAGAGGATTGAACAGGATAAGGAACAAAAGATCGGCGGCTTGTACATTCCCGATAGCGCCAAGGAGAAGCCCCAGGAGGGCGAAGTGATGGCCATCGGAAAGGGCAAGCGTCTGGACGACGGCAAGGTCGTACCGCTGGATGTCCAGGTCGGCGACCATATCCTGTTTGGCAAGTATTCCGGCACCGACGCTCCCAAGACGGTCGGCGACGATTATCTTATCCTGCGTGAGGATGAGGTCCTGGCCGTTCTCGAAGACGCGCCCAAAGTGGCGCAGAAAGCTAGCTAAGGAGTCTAACAACAGATGGCAAAACAGATTGTGTACGCGGAGAACNNCCGAACATCACCAAGGACGGCGTCACGGTAGCCAAGGAAATCGAACTGAAGGATCCGCTGGAGAACATGGGCGCGCAGCTCGTGCGCGAAGTGGCCTCGAAGACCAGCGACATTGCCGGCGACGGCACCACGACGGCGACGATTCTGGCGCAGTCCATCTTCCGCGAAGGCGTGAAGGTTGTCGGCGCCGGGGCGAACCCGATGGCGATCAAGCGCGGCATCGAAAAGGCCGTGGCGGTGGCCACCGAGGAAATCAAGAAGCTCTCCAAGCCGGTTACGGGCGACATGATCGCGCAGGTGGGCACGATTTCCGCCAATAGCGATGCGACGATCGGCAACATCATCGCCGATGCGATGAAGAAGGTGGGCAAGGACGGCGTGATCACGGTTGAAGAGAGCCGTGGCCTCGAATTTGAGACCGAATACGTCGAGGGTATGCAGTTTGATCGTGGCTATATCAGTGCCTATTTCATCACTGC
>PMKM01000067.1 GCA_003157745.1 Bryobacterales bacterium
CTGATGCAGCAATACCGCGGTCGCGGATTAGCCGTAGCCGGGCCGCAGGAGACGCTGGAAGCGCTGGCCAAGGGACAAGTGGAAGAACTGCTGATCAGCGGTGGGCTTGAGAAGAGCCCTCCCCCGCGGGAGGAAGTGCAAGCCATCCCGGCGCCGGAGACTCCCGATTCAGAGGAGGGAACAAAGAGCAAAGATCCGTCGCAATCGTCCGTTCCGGATCTACTGGTGACCAAAGCCAAGCAAACCGGCGCAACCGTGACGTTTATTGAAGACGGGGCTTTACTCGAATCGATCGGTGGAGTCGGTGGGTTCCTACGGTGGCGCGAGTAGATCGGCCATTGGCTTGCTTATGGAGAAGCATGTCCAAGATCACTGAAGCCAGCCGCGATCATATCGCCGACGAAAACTTCGCTTTCCCAAAGGAGCGCAAAGAACCGATCCACGACGCCGCCCACGTGCGCAACGCGATCGCGCGCTTCAAGCAGGTGCAGGGGGTGAGCGATGCTGAACGCGACGCCGCCTGGAAACGCATCAAGTCCGCCGCGAAGAAGCACAAAGTAGAGTTGAATGAGCAAGACTGGCGCGAACTGAGTTAGCCCCCGTCTGTGGGGCCAGACACCGGAGATCACCGGACCAGGTGCGCTCAACTTGCGCTTTCTAATTCTGCCGTGGATCGCCATTCCGCGCCTGGCGTCGCATATCCTCGGCCGCATGGCCCGCCGGATCTCGCGGGATTGGGAGCGCATCCACGGGCGCCCGATCTATTTTCCGGAAACTTTCATCGATCCGGAACGACTCCGCGGAACATGTTACCGAGCGGCGAACCGGGTGGAATTGGGGCGAACCGCGGGGCGCGGCAAAGACGATGAGACACATCGGCCAAGCCGGTCGATCAAGGATGTGCTGGCGCTTCCACTCCATCGCCGGTTTCATGAGTTACTGCAGGAGAGTAAGTCGTGAAACCGTTGGGACCGGAGGGTACTCCGCGAATCGATGTCTCCTGTGACGAGTTAGAAGCCTTGTTGGAAGGGGTGCGGGCAACGCCGCACCCCGCTCGAAAAGCGATAATGGGAATTCCGATTCAAGTATGAGGGTCAGCGNNGCCCTGTTCCTGTGGCTGGCGGACTCTGTCGAGGATAAGGCCGCCGTGCCCTTTGACGCCGTCGTTCGCGGCTGGGTCCACGCCCACTCGAGCCCCACCCTCACCAGTTTCATGCGCCTGATGAGCCTAATCGGCTCGCCCGCCTTCCTGGTGGCCTTCAGCCTGATCGCGTTTCCGATCCTCCTCCGCGTCGCCCACTGGCGTCGCGAAGCCCTGCTCTTCCTGGTCGCGATGGCGGGCGGGTTGGTGCTCGACGGGGTGCTCAAAGTGGCGTTCCAACGCGGCCGGCCGCCGAGCTATTTCGGCACGCCCGAACCCGCCTCTTACAGTTTCCCGAGCGGCCACGCCCTGTTCTCGGTTTGCCTGTGGGGCTCGCTCGCGCTTTTCGTTGGGCAGCGCGTCCGCGGCACGGCCGCGCGCGCGGCCATCTTCGCGGGCGCGGTTTTGCTCGCCGGCCTGATTGGCTATTCGCGCGTTTACCTGGGCGTGCACTACCCGAGCGACGTCATCGCCGCCTACGCCGCCGCCGCCGTCTGGGTCGCCACGGTTGGTTACACGAATCGGCTGATCGAGCGCCGTAGCGAACGCCGCCAGGCTGCCTCGCGGATGCCGGCATGACCATCCTGCTGAACCACCAGGCCGGCCGCGCGCACCGAGCGAGGGTGCGCGAGCAACTGCTCCGGTACTTGCGCGAACGCGGAATCGAGGCGGTCGTGCACGAGGTGCGTGCCGGGGAGGAGATCACCTTGCTGGCCCGCCAGGCCGTTCTCGGCGGCGAGCGCACGGTGGTGGCNNGAGGCCACAATGGCCGTGCTGCCGTTGGGAACGCTCAACCACTTCGCCAAAGAGCTTGGCATTCCGCTCGAGCTGGAAGCGGCCGTCGAGATTGCCCTGACCGGCGCTATCCGCGCCATCGACGTGGGTGAAGTGAACGGCCGGGTCTTCGTCAACAACTCCAGCCTGGGGCTCTATCCGGCGATCGTATTCGAGCGCGAGCGCCGCCGGCGGCGGGGTTGGAGCAAGTGGCTGGCGATGGCCTGGGCCAGTCTGAGCGTTCCTCGCCGCTTCCCCTCCTTGAGCGTGCGTCTCGATGCGGACGCCGGCGGAGCCTGCGTCGTCACGCCCGTTCTCTTCGTCGGCAACAACGAGTATGTGGTGGAGAGCTTCCGCTTCGGCCGCCGGCGCTCGCTGGACGAGGGCCGCCTTTGGGTCTTCGTGGCGCCGGCACCCTCCTCACGCTGGAGGGCGATCCGCCTCACGCTCCGGGCGATGTTCAAGCGCGACCGCTGGGACCGCGATTTCAACGTTTTTCAGACTCGCGAACTGCGAGTCGAAACGAGCCGAAAGCAGATCCGGGTCGCGCTCGACGGCGAGATCGTCAAGGTTCCGCCGCCCCTGCGGTATCGCAGCCGTCCGCTGGCCCTGCGGGTTCGCGTGCCGGCCGGGAAAGGGTGATGCGCACCATCGTCCACCTGTCGGACCTCCATTTCGGCCGCATCGATCCGCTGCTGCCCGAGCCGCTCGTGGAATCTGTCGCAGCGGTCCGGCCCGATCTGGTGGCCGTCTCCGGCGACCTGACGCAGCGTGCCCGCCGCGCGGAGTTCGAGCAGGCCCGCGCCTTTCTCGACGCCCTCCCCTCGCCGCAGATCGTCGTTCCTGGCAACCACGACGTGCCGCTCTACAATGCCTATCTCCGCTTCTTCGGCGGCCTGCGCCGCTTTCGTCGCTACATCAGCGAGGACTTCGAGCCCAGATATGCCGACGAGGAAATGGCCGTCATCGGCCTGAACTCCGCCCGCTCGCTCGCCTTCAAGGGCGGGCGGATCAACCTCCGGCAGGCGCAGCAGGCTCGCGAGTGGCTGTGCCGCTTCCCGGCCAGCGTGGCCAAGATCGTCGTCACCCACCACCCGTTCGACCTTCCGCCAGGCCATGGCGGCCACGTGGTCGGGCGGGCGCAGATGGCGATGCGCTGGCTCGCCGACTGTGGCGCCGACCNNCGACCTGTTTCTCTCCGGTCACCTTCATCTGGGCTACACGGGCGACACTAGCATCCGATACGAGATCCAGGGCCTCTCGGCGCTCATCGTTCAGGCGGGCACAGCCACCTCGACGCGCGGCCGCGGTGAAGCGAACTCCTTCAACGTGATCCGCATCGAACCGCCGGAGATCGAGGTCGAGCGGATGAGTTGGGACCCCCGGCCCAGGCGCTTTCTACCGACCTCGGCGGAGCGCTACCGGCGCCCCTGAGGCGGGTATTCCACATTTCAACGGCGGCAAAGGCCGCACTCATTCCGTATTGGACAATTCTGGCAGGCAAGCGAAAGGGCCAGCTCCAACGTGCCGCCATGGCGTACAATAGGTTTCGCGGCGCTACGGGCGGAAGGGAACTTTCGCGGGCGCGGCAGCGTATTACTTGCGAGACCTTATGACAGCCACAACCAGCCCGCTTCTGGGCCACATTCATGCGCTTCTGGCGGAGAAGGGCTATGTAATCTCCGAGCCAGCGCCGGATACACTGACCATTAAGGAAGTCGAAAGCGGAGTGACCGCGCGCGCGGTGCTCCAGGGCGACATCCTGTTCCTCTCGCTGGTATGCACGGTGGCGCCGAAGTCGGCCATCACGCCGGAAATCATGGCGAGCATGCTGGCCGCCGATAACGGCATTTCCACGTCCTATTTCCAGCTCTATGACGCGGGCAACGGCAGGCTGGCCGTGACGCTGAACAATTTCTGCAAGCTGGAGGACGGCGGGCCGCAGGACGAGGACGAGGTTCTTTCCTGCGTTCATTTCCTGTTGGTGGATGTGATGACGGCCCGCAAGGTGCTGAGCAGTTTGAATTCGTAAGCGAGGAACACGATGCCATTCGTAGGAGACTTCTTTTCGAGACTGGGCCGCGTGGCGCGCGGCCAGGCTAATTCGGGCGTCGGTGCCCTCGAGGACGCGACGTTCGAAGCGACCGTGAATCAGACGGTAGCCGACATGCGGACGGAGTTGAACAAAGTGGTGCAGGCTTCGGCCGTGGCCATGAGCAACTACAACCGTCTGGACGCCGATTATCAGAAATACGTGCGGCAGGCGCAGGATTGGAAAGACCGAGCCGGGCAGGCGCTCGACGCGGGCAACGAGGACTTGGCGAAGAAGGCGCTGGCGAAGAAAGCCGAATGCGACCGCCAGATCGCGTCCATGCAGCAGGCCGTCGATGCAGCCCACCAGACCAGCGAAAAGCTGAAGAGCCAGGTGGGCGAGCTGAAGGCCAAGATCGACGAAGGCGAGCGGACGGCGACCACGCTGGTGGCGCGCAAGAACGCCGCCGCGGCGCAGCGCAAGGTGGCCGAAGCGATGGCCGGCGTGGGCAACGCGGATAACGCGTTCTCCCAGCTCAACCGCTTCGAAGAGTCGGTATCGAAGGAAGAAGCCACGGCCAAGGCGTTCGACGAACTGGCCTCGACCGGCAAGGACGAGGACCTGGAAAAGCAGTTCGCGCAGTTGAGCAACCACGGCGTGGATGCGGACCTGGCGGCGCTCAAGGCCGAACGGCTGGCGGCCAAAGCGCCGGCGGCGCCATACATACCGAAGGAACTGGCCGCCGGCGGGGCGTCCATCGAGGCGCCCGCGCAGGCGGTCGAGAAAGCCAAGGCGTAAACCGGAATGGGCCCGATCACATTTACGTTGACCGGCGTTCTGGTTGCCTTGCTGGTGATTGTGCTGATGCAACTCTTCAAGAAACAACCGGCGCCTCCCGCCGCGCCGGTCGAAGACCTGGCCAATTTGCAGCCCGCGCAGGCGCGCGCCGGCGACGTGATTTCCGTCGTCGGCGTGGGCGACAACATGACCGATCTCGAGTTCACTTCCGACCGCTGCACCTGGTACCAAGCGGGCCAGCACAACTGGTTCGAGTTGAGCGGGCCCTACCATGAGCGGCGGGTGGCGATGCGGGTGGACGCGGACAGCGACCAGCCGGTTCGCATCTCGACCGAAGCGCACCAGCCGACGCTCGAAGACCTGGGACTGAGCGAAGAGGACCTGGCGCAAATGGACGAGCGCCAGAACACGGCGGACGATTTCAATTTCGACGGCAAGGCTTGGAACTACAGGCTGAGCCGCGAGGTGCAATCGACGCGCAGCGACCAGCCGCAGCCGGTGGGATTCTATTGCTGGGAATTCCAGGAGCAGAACGGAAGCGGGCTGCTTTCGCTGCGCAAGGAGCAGGCCGAGCCGTTCGTCGTCACGCGATACAGGGGAATCCCCGCCGCCGACGTGACGATCTACCGGGGAACGAAGAGCTGAGCGCGAGGTAAGAGGGTTCAGCCGCTGGAACCGCTCCCTCACGGTCGCGGCTCCGAACGAACATCGGAGCGCGCCTGGCGGGGACTGGCGAGCGGAGTCATGAACGAATTGACACAACGCCGCATCCGGAAAGGTGGCGGCATTCGATGAATCGATCCGGACTCAAATTTCTCGCAGTGTTGCTGACGGTGTCGATCGGCGTGGTACTGACGGCCGGACTCGACAGCCTGCCGCGCGAGCTGCGCAAAAAGATTGACGGCGAACGCGCGGCGCTCGCGAGCGCGCAGCAGCAGATCGTTCAGGCCAAGACGGAAGTCGGCGGCGAAGTGGAGGCGGACAGCGCGCTGTTCCATGCCATTCCGGCCGCGGCGCAGTGGCCCGCCGGTTTCGCCGAATCCGAGTCGCAGTTCGACCGGGCGCGGCGCCAGATGGACGACCTGACGGCGATCGAGAAACAGAATCGCCGGCAGGACCGGGCGAAGGCGGAATCGCTGCTGGCCGAGGAGCGCGGCGTGCGCGGCGCGGCGGTGAGCGCGGCCAGCGATATTCAAAAAGACGCCAGCCACTGGGTCACGCTGAAACGCGAACTGCCGCAGCGGCTCGAGCAGATGGGCCGCGACTACCAGGCGGTTCACGCGTTCAACCTGGCACCGGTCGAGACCGTGGTCGCCAAGGGCGAAACCGATTGGCCGGCGAAAAAGCCGGATCTGGACGCGCGCGTGGCCGCGCTGCGTGGCGGGGTCGCGCAAGACGACATCCTGTGGCAATCGACGGCGGCGGACCGGCAGCGCGCCGCAGCCGGCGATTTCGCACACCTCGATTTCACTGCGCTGGTGGCAGCAGAGGACGCGATGCACGACTCCGCGGTGGCGCTGCCGCGGCAGGCCGGGGAAGTGCAGGCGCTCGACGGGCAGCTTTACTATTCGTGGGACAAGATTCTGGTCGACATGGAAGTGCGCGGCACGGGCGGTGCGCGCCATTACGATCAGGAAATTCGCACGGTGAAGACGCGGGTGGAGGACGCGGCCGCGAAGGCCGGCAACAGCACGTCGGACGAAGCGTGGGTGGACGTTTCGAGCGGCACCTACGACGCCATGCGCAACGATCTTGGCATGGCCGTGGAACACAAGCCCGCGGGCAAATTCGATAGCGAAGCCGAGCGCGTGGCGCAGCCGGCCGGATTCGCCTACATGGCGCCGGTGGGCCAGGCGTCGAATCAATACGGCTACTGGGACCATCGCGACGGGCGCGATTTCTGGGTCTTCTACGGCCAGTATGCGCTGATGCGCGACCTGCTATTCAATCACTCGTACCGCCCGATCGAGCGCTACGAATGGGAAGGCTACCGCGAATCATGGCGGAGCGGGCGCAGTTACTATGGCCGCGACGAAGCCGCCGGCACGCCGAGGTACGGCTCGCAAGGGACGATCACGCACGACCGGTACGCGGGATCGAGCTACGCCAAGAGCGGCGGCTTCCGCGATTCGCAGTACGCCTCGAAGAGCGGCTCTTATCGCAGTTCCCCGTACTCGTCGCCCGGCGCGCGTTCGCCTGGCGCCGATAGCGGCGCGCATCACTTCGGCAGCGGCGGCGGTGCAGCGCCGCACGCGCCGGCGTTCCATCCGTCGCCCCGGCCGGCATTCCACCCGCCCAGCGCGCCGCACCACTTCGGGCGGCATTAAGGCTGATTTCGGTGCAAAGGCGAAGAGGCGCTGAGCCGCGCGCCAAGCGATGGAGTGCGAATGAGCGCACGGGCACCCGCGGCGGCGGAGACTGATCCTTGTTCTCTTAGGGGGTCTTCTTCTTCTTCTTCAGCTTCTTGTCAAAGGTCCCGTCCGTCACCAGGCCGGTAAGGTAGGCTTGCCAAGCGGTCTGGTTGGGGATCTTCGGTGGCTTCTTAGGATGGAGCTCGGGCGTCCCACCGCCATAGCCTTGCAGCCACATACCGCCGAGGTCGCCGGTCGAATGAAGATTCGCGCCGAGTCCATAATTGACACCGCCGATCATTAAGAGATCGAACCAATAGTAGCGGCGCAGCTTCGTTCCGGTAACTTCGAATCCGAAGGAGCACAGATTGGGCTCCGGCATCTTGGACGGATCGAGATTGCCGACAGCTAGCAAGAACAGGTCGCTCAGCGACGCTTGTCCGCTGCCAGACGACGAAGAAGACGAAGACGACGAAGAAGACGAAGGCGCTACGAATAACGACGACATGGAGAAATAATAGTCGCGAAGATATCCAAAGTCAACACGAAAATCGGGAGTGTCAAGCCTCGATAGAACTGTCCCTTTGTCGATAGTCTTTCCGGCTGTCTCAGCGGGGATGGGGTGCAGGGGAAGGGGCCGGCGGTGCGGCCCCTTCCCCTATATAGCGCGCAGTCGCAGGCGCGCAGTACGCTGTGAGTCAAGAGTACTAGTCACGCCGGTCTTTTCTTACTTTACTTCCCAGTGATATAGTCAAAACCCGGAGGAAAATGCGGCCAATGCGCTGGAAACAATTGTTGCTAGTGATAGGCTTAGTAGCCTTTGCTCCCGGCCTCCACGCTGGTCATGTTCAATTACGGCAGCACGGCGCAGCCGTTCTATGTGGCGATCTCGGGTGGCAACGTGCTCTGGCAGCAGAAGTACCAGCTCGCGCCGCTGGAGACCAAGACGCTCGACATTGGCGGTCTCATCGCGGCGCAGGCCAAGGATGCCAGTGGGAATACGCTTCCCTCCGGCGCAACACAGGGCGTCGCCCACTGGTTCACCCCGAACTTCGGCCAGGGCTCGGGCCGCCTGCTGGTGTCGCACCCGGGCGCAGGACTGGCGCGCAATTTCGCCTGCCAGAATTCGACCGCCCTCTGCGGTTGGTCGGGGCTGCAGAACGCGAGCGTGACTATCGCGGCCGGTGGGAGCGGGACCATCGGGGCTTTTACCGCGGGCCTGTGCTCGACGAGTTCCTCCGACCCCCAGTGTGGAGGAACCGATTACTTATCGACAATTACGTGGCCGGCGAACTGGACTTCGTCCAATACATCGGTGGCGTCGGTTCTGGACCCCTCGAACTCCGGGTCTGCGGCGATTAGTGGCAACCAGGCTGGGACGGCATCCATAACGGGAGTCGGCACCGGGATGAACCTCTACAACTCACAAGGGTATCTGGTGGGACTTGCTTTCCAGGAACGCAGACCGGCACAGTGACGGTAACACCGACTTGTCCTTCAACCATAAGTCTGGTTAACGTGACACCTCTTTTGTTACAGAGCGGTTTATCGAACAACTTTCCGATCTATCTGACCGGGTTCGGGTCATACGCAACCCTGCAGGTGAGCGATCCAAGTGGAAAGAACTGGGCGGGCGCCGCAATTACCGAGAGCGTGACCTCCACATCAAACAACTGTCCGGCACAGACGATTGCTTGCGATGCCGGGGGCGACGCGTTCACGGTGGGGCAATCCCCTCCGAATCTCCAGCCTTTCGGTATCACTGTACCTGACATTCCTGGAACGAATGGACTCTTTGATCTGCATACGACGAATGGCTCCGCCGATGCCATGAGTGGCTTGCCTCAGGGTGCTACGTGCCAGGTCGTGTGCTCGCAGACGTATTCGTGTGGCGGCACCCAACTGAAGGGGCCATCCGGCCCCGGCGTATTTACCGTCACCAGATCTGCCACACACTCGACAATTGGGACGACCGCTGTGACCGTAGTTTCTGGGAACGTAACGGAGCAATAGACCTATGAAAACTCATGTTGTTCTATTTGCGCTTGCCTTTGCGGGCGTGTTGATGTGTCAAGCGCCTGATGACTGCGTTGGGCTTCCCGACCTCATGGTGTGCGCTGACGGGAGGGCCCCGCGCACAAACGAACGGTGGCTGGCGTGTCGCGGTGTCCAATCGACAAACGAAGCTCTTTTGAGTGCCTTGGCCGATCCGCGACCGGATGTGCGGTCAATGGCGGCGCAGGCGCTCGCCCAAAACGGGCGACATGACGCCCTCCCGGCAATTGCCGCCGCGTTATCCCACGAGAATGCACAGGGAACTCGGGTGGTTATGGACTACGCCATGGCTCTTCTTGGCGATAAACAGGCCCTCGCCGATCTGAAGAAGATGTGCAAATCGGTCAGCGCCTCGGCTATGTTTAGGTGGAGCGCGGCGGGCTACCTGCGGAGACTGCATGATGACAGTTGGATCGACGGCCTCATTGCCGTAATCCAATCCGAAGAGCAAGCGTCGTTATTGCTGGAGCGAGGTCGCAACAACCTCCTTAATGTGGGACTCCTCGATCTCGTAACAGCTCTGCCGCCTGACAAGGCAAGCGGGCGCCAACTGGACGAAATTCGCGAGATCGCGGGCGACTCTCTGTCCGCTGTGTCGCCCGATTTGCGGATCGCAGCCAGCCAGGCGTTGGCCGCGTTTGGAGACTCGGCTTCGGCGATCAGACTCGAAGCTGCGATCGCACGTGAAAAGGATCAGGATGTCCGTGCCCATATGCAAGGCGACCTCGAGAAGTTAAGGCTCGCTGAGCGCTGAGGAACTGGTAGGCCGAAACTGATCGGCCAGCGGCACGCTGACGGGCGACCCGCAGTTGCGAAACTCGATTACCGTGCAATCCAACGCCGCCAAGGGCGCGCTCTATGCGAGCATGGTGGTGTTCGGCGGGACGGCGATTCCATCGGTGCAATTGCTCGGCAGGGACTTTGGGCAGCCCTATAATGGCGGCGCCCATCCGTGGACGACGGCGGGCGGGGCCGCATCCACGCTGGTCATGTTTAACTATGGCAGCACGGCGCAGCCTTTCTATGTGGCGATCTCGGGGAGGACGAGCATCGTGTACAACGCGCTCAGTTGCCGCGTTTGCGCGCGATGGCGATCAGGCTGATGGAGGGCCAGGGGAGGGCGCGGTCGATCAGGCGCCAGAGCCAGACCAGGCGGTCGAAGAACCAGAGGGCGAAGCGGCTGGAATTGCGGCGTTTGAGAACGCGGCCGGTGAACCACCAGCCGGGGCGGGTGATGCGGTTGAAATAGAGGACGCGCTCGACGGCGAGGCCGGCGGCTTCCAGGCGGGTGCGCAATTCAGTTTCGGTGTAGCGGCGGAAGTGGTGGAGTTCCTCGTCGAGCGTGCCGTAGATAGACTGATCCTGCGGCACGAGCACGATGGCTACGCCGCCGGGCGAGAGAGCGGCGGCGATATTGGCGAGGCCGGTGGCGTCGTCCTCGATGTGTTCGAGCACGTTGAGGCAGATGACGGTATCGGCCAGGGCGGCGAGGGGGACGAAATCGGCAGGGACGCCCAGGTCGCAATGCATCAGCTTCACGTTGGGGCGGAGCTGGAAACGGACGCGCAAGCGGGCCAGATGTTCGGCATCGATATCGGTGGCGATGTAGAGCTGGCGGCGCGGGGCGAGGTGGCGCGAGAGGTTGCCCATGCCGGCGCCGATTTCGAGGACGCGCGCGCCGACCCAGGGGCGGATCGAGTCCGCCATCCAGCGATTGAAGCGCGGGGTCTGCGAGAGGGCGTCCAACATGCCGGCGCCGCGGTCGGAGTAAATATCGCGGCGCACGCCGTACCAGAGGACGGCGACGAGCGCCCAGACGGCGTCGCGGAAACCGATCTTCTTGCCTTCCTCGTAAGTGCGGCCGCGGTAACTGATGGGAACCTCATAGAGCGCGACGCGGCGCTGGGCGAGCTTGACGGTGATCTCGGGATCGAAAGCGAAGCCGTTGGACCGCAGCGGGATGGAGCGCACGAGCGAGAGACGAAACGCCTTGTAGCCGGTTTCCATGTCGGTGAGATTCAAGTCGGCGACGGCGTTGCCGACGGTGGTGAGGAAATGGTTGGCGAGCGAATGCCAGAAGTACATGACGCGGCGCTCGCCGGAGCTGGCGAAGCGGGAGCCGAAGACGGCGTCGGCGTGGCCCTCGAGCAGGGGGGAGAGGACGCGGGCGAGGTCGAGGGGATTGTACTCGAGATCGCTATCCTGGACGACGGCGAATTCGCCGGCGGCGTGTTCGATGGCAGTGCGGATGGCGGCGCCCTTGCCGCGGTTGCGGGGGTGACGAAGGATGCGGACGATGCGGGGGTGCTGGCGGGCCAACTCGTCGAGGACTTCGGCGGAATCGTCGGTCGAGCCGTCGTCGACGGCCACAATTTCGACCGGGACCTGCTGCCATAGCGGCACGGCGAGGAGGCGGGCGAACAGCGCGGGCAGGTACTCGGCTTCGTTGAACACCGGGACCAGGATCGAGACTCGGGGATTCGCGGGTATCAAGAGAAGATGGTAGTACGGCGCAGGCAGCGGTGGCGTTGCAGGCGTAAACGCTAGCGGGTGGCCCTAAATAGCTATCGGTAAGGCATTGACTTCCCGCGTAATCGCGTCAAACTGGAGATGAGCGAGGTGGACGATGAAACCTACGGCAATCGCACTTCTGGCCAGCGCGCTGCTGGCCGTCACCGTTACTCCCGGCCGGGCGCAGTACGTGGTTTCGGCCAAGTCCGGCACGATCAACCTAACCGAAGGCCAGGTACAGTTGGATGGCCAGAAGGTGGACGCGTCGATCGCGCGTTACCCGGCGATTAAAGAAGCGAGCGTGCTGCGGACCGAGGACGGGCGCGCCGAGGTGCTGCTGACGCCGGGCGTCGTGCTGCGCCTGGGCGACCACGCCAGCCTGAAGATGATCACCAACCGGCTGATCGATACGCGGCTGGAGCTGCTGGGCGGCTCGGCGGTGGTGGAGGCGGACCTGGTGGGCAAGGACACCAGCGTCACGGTGGTGGTGAACGGCACCGCAGTGTCGCTGCCCAAGGCGGGCATTTACCGGTTCAGTTTCGACCCGGCACAGGTGAAGGTGTTCAAGGGCGAAGCGGCGGTGCTGGCCGGCTCGGCGACCACGCTGGTGGGGGCGGGGAGAATGTGCGCGCTGGGCGCGACCACGGCCGCGGTCGAGAAGTTTGCGGCCGACGACACGGATGCGCTGGACCATTGGAGCCGCCGCCGCGGCGAGCTGATGTCGATGGCAAACACGGCGAGCGCGAATTCGCCTTCGGGTAATGGCTTTTATGGTGGCACCGGATTCACGGCCGGGCTGGGAATGCCGTTCATGGGCTGCTCCGGCTACGGAATGATGCCTGGGTTTGGCTACGGCGGTTCGCTGTGGGCGATGGGCAGCCCGTACGCGTACTCCGCGAACCCGATGTCGGGCGTCTGGTCGTACAACTCGTGGTACGACATGTTCACGTACATGCCGTGCGGCGGCGGGATGAACAGCCCATACGGCTATCCGTATGCGGCACCGGCGGGGGTTGGGAAGTCGCCCACGGTTGTCTCCGGCCCCACGCGGCGCCCGATAGCGCCTCCCGTCCACCGTCCGACGTTGGCGACGACCATGTCCCTGGCGGATCGTCATCCGATGGCTTTGGCGGTGAATGGATTGCGCGGGCCCGGGTTCGCGGCAGGAGCGCGCGCGTCATACGGGTATCGTGGTGCGGCGTCTTCGGAATATGGCGGCTTCGCCAGCAGCGGGTCGGGCAATTCGAGCGCGTCCTCCAGCTCCACAACCGCTGGCACCGCGTTTAGCGGAACGGCGACTCACGGCAACGCAGGCGTGGGCGCGGCGGTCTCGACACGGGGCGGAGGCGGTAGCGGGGGCGGTAGCCACCGGTAGCCTGAGACAGGTTCTTCGGACAAAAAAGGCCGGATAGGGAGGTGCCTATCCGGCCTTTTTTCTTTTGCTTGAAGGATATTCCGTAAAGGATAACGTTATCCATGGAATAAATGGCTCAGACGACGGCAACGGCACACGACTATTTTTCAATCACTTAGCGAGCGTCAGATGGAGGGCGGGCGGAACCAGGAAGCGTGAACTCGCAATTCTGCCGACAAATATAACGTTACACTTCCTGCGGTTAACAGGACTTTCCAAAAGCACTGGTTGAACCGCGGACGCGGATTAAACGGCCATTCGCAGCAGGCGGTGGCGGCGGCTGGCGCGGACGCCGATCAATTCGGCCACGTCGCCCAGGAGTGCGGGCAGATTCTCGGTGTAGATCGAGACCTCGGAGTTTGCCGGCCCGTATCCACCCTTGGGTTCGGTGTGGCCGGAAGTGATGAACGCGGTCGCGGGGCGATATTCCTTGACGCGGGCATAGGCGAGCAGGTTGTGACCGGCAGCGTCGGAGCCGCCTTCGCCATCGCTCAGGACGAGATCGTATTCTCCCTCATCGAGCTTGGCCAGCGCCTCGGCAGGCGTGGCGGCTGCGTCCACCGCATAACCGCTGGCCTGAAGAATGGTCTGGATGGTCAGCCTGGGGGCAAGATCGCCATGCATCAGCAAAATTCTGGCGAGTTCCAGAACCCCCGATTTCGAATTGTAGCCAGCCGATATTTGCATCTTTGGCCCTAGCTATACTTTAACCGAGAATGCCGGATTTGTACCCGGAAAATTTTGCGGTTCAGGAGGTTAGGCGGGTGTAACGCTGTCCTTCCGGACGAACCCTATTACCTTTAGTATATGTATGATTGCGACCTTACCAGACGGGCGCGGGAACGCTTCGGCGGGGGCAAACCGGGCCGTGAATCGGGGGCACTACAGCCGCTGGGCGTCACAGCACCACTCAATGGTGGGAAATAGCGGGAGCGGAGGGGGTTACAAGCGCCGGGCGACCACCAAAGTGATGTCGTCGGCCTGTGGCGCGCCGGCGGTGAACTCCTTGAGGGCGGCGGTCACGGCGGCGACGATGTCACGAGCGGGGCGGGCGCGATTCTCGCTTAACACCTTGACGAAACGCTCCTCGCCGAACTCGTCGAAGTCCGGATTGTTGGCCTCGGTGACGCCGTCGCTGTAGAGCACCAGGAGGTCGCCGGGGGCCAGGCGGGCGCGTTGTTCGCTGTAAGGAGCCACGGAGAGGACACCCAACACGGGGCCGCCGCCTTCGAGCATTTCGGCCTCCCCGGAAGCGCGCACCAGGACCGGCGGATTGTGGCCGGCATTAGCGAAGCGCAGCTCGCCCGTAGCGGCATCGAAGACGCTAAAGAAGAACGTGATGAAGCGATTGCTGGGGCAAGTGGCGCAAGTGGCCTTGTTGAGCCGGGCCATGAACGCGCCGAGGTCGCCGGGGCTCTCCGCCAGGACGTGGACGCGCGCGTGGAGGGCCATCATCATCAACGATGCCGGCATGCCCTTGCCCGAGACGTCGCCGAGCGCGAGGCCGACGCTCGAGCCGGGGTAGGGAAAGAAATCGTAATAGTCGCCGCCCACTGTGCGGCAGGGCACGTTGAAGCCGGCCAGATCGACGCCGGCGATCTCGGGCGCGCGGGCGGGCAACATACCGCCCTGAATCTCGGCCGCCTGGGAGAGATCGCGCTGCATGATGCGCTCGGCGGCTTCGACTTCAGCCAGGCGGGCGTGCTCGATACGGATGGCGGCCACGTTGGCCATGACGGTGAGCAGGCTGAGGTCGTTCCTGGTGAACTCGCGCAGGACGAACGGCGAATCCACGTAGATGAGGCCGATGATGCGGTCCTTGGTTTCGAGCGGCACGGCCATCATGGTGTGGACCTTCTGCTCGACGATGCTCATGCGGCCCTTGAAGGCGTCGTCGAGCTGGGCGTCGCGCACGAGCATGGACGATTTCTCACCGAGGACGCGGTCGCGAACCGCGGTCGAGATGCGGAAGCCATCGCCCTTGTGGGCCTTGGGGGTGAGCTGGCCGGCCTCGTCGAGCAGCAGGAGGACGCCGCGCTGGGCGTTGACGGCCTGAATAGCCAGGTCGAGAATCAGCGGGAAGAGGTCGGCCAGCGGGCGATTTTCCGCCAGTTCCTGGCCGGCGTGGATCAGTGCCTGCATGGCGGCCGAGGGCTTGGCGCCGCCGCCGGGTTCGACGACGATGGTGCGGTTGGCGTCGTTCAGGCTGGTGACCAGGGTGGAGGTGCTGGGTGAATCGGTCTCGGGGCCGGAGCCGCCCTCGAAGACGACGACGCCGGGGGCGGCAGCGCTGTCCTCGGCGGCGAAGACGATGGCGAGGTGACCGGCCGTGATGCGGTCGCCGGGGCGCAGCGCGAGGCGGGCCTTGAGCGGAATGCCGTTGACGAAGGTCCCGTTCTTACTGCCCAGGTCCTGCACGGTCCAATCGTCACCGGTCAACTCGAGCGCGAAGTGCTGGCGGGAGAGGCCCGCGTCGTCGGGGAAACTGAGCTCGACGGAGCTGGATCGGCCGACCGCCAAACGAGTGCCGGAGAGGGGCATGGTTTTGGTTTGGCCGTCGGGACCTTGAATGAGAATTGTGCGGGGCATGGGTGTGACCATTTTACTAGACCTATAATAAAATCGAGCGAAAGGTCGTAAAGATGGCGATGCCGCATGGGGCGGACTGGCGGTGGATAGCACTCGCGGCGCTCTGGCTTGCGGGCCCCGGCGCCCTAATGCTCGACCCGGGCTATTCCGGCGGGCGGCTGTTCGATCTGGCCTTTGGTGCTGTGGTCGCCACGGGCTTCACCCGACCGGCCTGCGACAGGCTCCCGAGCGTTCCCTCCTTCCTTGCCGAGCGCCTACTAACGAATACTATCGGATACTAACCATTTCCGGTATAGCCACGTTGGCGCGGAATTGGAGAGACTGGCTGCTGGTGGTACTGGTACTCTCAGGCCCTGGTTTCGGAATGTCTCTTCGCAGGCTAGCGAAGGTTCCGCATCACGGTCGCTCGATGCTATCGGACCGCAATCACAAACGTACGAAAGGCAAAACCGACCGATGCTGAAAAAACGCATACTGCTGCGCGTGCTGACGGCGCTCGCCGGAGCGCTGCTTCTCTCGACCGCCACCCCTCCCGCCCAAGCGCAATCGGGCTTATTGGTTTGGGATTCTCTCTCCGCCCCCGCAGGAACGCCGCTGAACGGTCTCGCCACCGGTTCCGGCTGGAGCGGGGCTTGGTGGACGCAGAACAGCGACGCGTCCGTGCCGGGCTACAGCATCGGCTCCGGCAAGCCGTTGAGCTACTCGACGCTGAGCACCGCCGGCAACTACGCGGTTGGCGGGCACGAGTGGCTGGCCACGGGGCGCAAGGTCGACGTCGCTTCCACGGGCCCGCTCCAGCAGTATTTGACGGGCAGCCAAGTGGGCAAGTCGGGCACCACCGTGTGGGCGAGCTACCTTCTCCGCATCGACACGCCGCCCGCCTCCGACGAGATCTCGGTCTCCTTGCATAGCAACTCGAACGTTCCGTACCTGGGAACGCCAACCTGGGCGCCCGCGAATATCGCGGCGGGCTACTTCGGCGCTGCGTCGAAGAGCAACGGCGTGGCCTACTGGAGCCTCCGCGTACGCAACGCGGTGACGCGGACCAGCGTGCCCATCACGGCCGGGCAGACCGTTCTGATCGTGATCCAGGCCGCTTTTGGCCATACCAACAAGGTGAACCTGTACCTCAATCCGCCGCTCGGCGGCAGCGCTCCCGCGAAGGCCTCCGCCAGCGCCACCACGGCGTCGTCGGTCGCCTTCGGCGCATTCGCCTTCCTGGCCGGGAGCAGTGCGGGCAGTGCATCCCTGGACGAAATCCGCATTGGTAGTTCTTTCGCGGCAGTGACTCCCACCGGCGGTGCGCCGGGAGTGCCGCCGGTTTTGGCCGGTCTCACCGCCACGCCGGGCCCCGTCAAGGTGCAGTTGGCGTGGACGGCCTCGGCCGCCGCCACGTCCTACAACGTGAAGCGTTCCGGCGCGAGCGGCGGGCCGTTCACCACGATTTCCAGCCCCACCGGCACGGCGTACACCGATTCCAACGTGACGCCGGGCACAACGTATTACTACGTGGTTTCGGCGGTTAACGCCGGCGGTGAGAGCGCCAACTCGTCACCTGTCAGCGCCGTGCCGCAAGCGGCCGCCGTCGCCCCGGCGATCACTACCCAGCCGAAGAGCCAGACGGTGACGGCCGGACAGACGGCCAGTTTCAGCGTGGCGGCGAGCGGGACGGCGCCGCTGAGCTACCAGTGGAGCAAGAACGGGACCGCGATCGGCGGAGCGACTTCGACCAGCTACACGACTCCCGCGACGACCACCGCGGACAGCGGTTCGACGTTCACCGTGAAGGTGACCAACAGCGCTGGCAGTGCGACCAGCAACGGGGCCACGTTGAGCGTGAAGCAGAGCCTGACGCCGCAGACGATCGCGTTCAATAATCCAGGCGCGCAGACGGTGGGCACGCCGCTGACGCTGTCGGCCACGGCCAGTTCGGGGTTGACGGTAAGCTTCACTTCAAGCACGACGAGCGTCTGCACGGTAAGCGGCGGCACGGCCACGTTCGTGACTGCCGGCACCTGTTCGATCACCGCTTCGCAATCCGGCAACGGTACTTACGCGGTGGCGGCGCCGGTTACGCAGAGCTTCACGGTCCATGCCGCTCTGATCGCGCAGAGCATCGCCTTCGCCAATCCGGGCGCGCAGACGGTGGGAACGCCCCTGGCACTTGTCGCCTCGGCCAGTTCAGGCTTGACGGTCTCTTTTGCGTCGACTACATCCAGCGTGTGCACAGTTAGCGGTGCGACGGCTACCTTCGTCGCCGCTGGCACCTGTTCGGTCCAGGCCACGCAGGCCGGCAACGCGACCTATGCGGCAGCTACGCCGGTTCAGCAGAGCTTCACGGTCAATGCGGCCCCGATTGCGCAATCGATCACCTTCGCCAATCCGGGTGCGCAAACGGTGGGCACTCCGCTGACCCTCTCGGCCGCTGCAACCTCCGGCCTGACGGTTAGTTTCACCTCAACGACAACCAGCGTTTGCACGGTCGGCGGAACGACTGCGACTTTCACCGCAAGTGGCACCTGCACGATCCAGGCGACCCAACCGGGCAATGCCACTTACGCCGCAGCGACGCCGGTGAATCAAAGCTTCACGGTGAATCCAGCTCCGCCTGTGCCGATCACGAGTATTGCGATTCCCTCCGCAGCGACGGTGGCTGTCGGGGAGACGACCACGATTACTCCCACCGTGCTGCCCGCGAAGGCGGCCAATAGGACCCTGACCTGGAACTCCGGCGACACGACGATCGCAACGGTAAGCGCGGCGGGCGTGGTCACCGGCATCATGCAGGGCACCGTGACCGTCACCGCCACGGCGACAGACGGTTCGGGTGTCGTCTCCAACGACTGCACGGTCACGGTGACGGCGGCCACATCGGTGCAATCGAACTATTTCGGAATCAACATCTCTACGGATCTTGACTGGGATAACAATCGCATGTTTGCCGATGCCATGAAGAGTTCGCGGGCTTGGGGAACCTCAAGCGATGCGGGCGCCACCCTTCCAACAAGCGCCCTGGACGTAAACGGATGGCCGACACAGGATGCCTCCCTTTACGTGTGGGCCGGCATCGACCGCATGCAGGGGACGTATGCCCTGAGCTTCAATGGCCAAGCAACCGTACAGCCCAGTTCCGGCAGTATCGCCAACCAGGCCTACAACTCTTCTACAAATCTGACTAAGGCTACCTTGACCTACACAGCTTCGGATTCAAATTACCTGACGCTGGCCTTTACCAATACCAAGCGCACGTCGAGTAGCAGCACAAATACCGGTATAACGAATGTGGTCTTGATGCGGCCGAGCGCCGTGGGCAGCGCAACTCCGCTGCCTGCCACTCAGGTATTCAACCCACCATTCCTGGCGGCCCTCAGCGATTTTGCCGCACTACGCACAATGGACTTCTCCGCGACGAATGGCAATGAGATTGTCCACTGGAGTGACAGGACTCGGCCAGGCGATGCATCCCAGGCCATAGGCAATCCCGGAGTGCCCGTGGGAGGCTGGGAGGGCCCCGGCGGCGCTTGGGAATACGCCATTCTTCTCGCTAACCAAACCAACAAGGATCTGTGGATCAACGTTCCATTGAATGCGGACGACGACTACATCACCAAGCTGGCGCAGTTGACGAAGTACGGCTCGGATGGCACCACGCCTTACACCAGTTTGCAGACGAGTCCTGTGTGGCCTGGCTTGAATTCGAATCTGCATCTATACGTCGAGTTCAGCAACGAAGTATGGAATACAGCCGGCGCATTCGCGGGGACTGAGAACCATACCGAGGCTGTGGCCGAGGTGAATGCGGGCGGCTCTCCGCTCAAATTCGATGGCGACACCAACGACTGGAATTGGGCGTGGCGGCGCTCGGCCGAGAAGACAGTGCAGATCAGCACCATCTTCCGTTCCGTATGGGGCGATGCGGCCATGATGACCACCGTCCGGCCGGTGCTGGAGTCGCAGTTGGGTTACGCGGATGGCCCGCTTCTCCAAGAGATGCATTTGATGGTGGATTACTACTATAACCCGGCAGAAGTAAGTTCTCCGCATCCACCCAGCTATTACATCTACGGACTGGGAGGCTCGGCCTACTACAACCCGACAGACAAAAGCTCGGTAGACTCGATCTTCTCAACCATGGCGACCGGCTTCGTCTCGGCTGTAGAGAACGATGTGGACTACGCGCTGCCTTTTGGCGTGCGTCGCATTGCTTACGAGGGCGGACCCAGTCTGGACAGCACCGGTGACAGCTCCCAAGATGCGAATCAAGCTGCCGCCTGGGCGGACTCGCGGATGGAACAGGCGATCGTGACTGAACAGAATGCCTGGAGCCAATCGAATGGCGATCTGCTGGTCTACTTCTACTTGGCCGGCGGATACGAATGGGGCTTCATGCCGGACGTTCTCAGCCCGAGTTCTCCAAAGATGTCGGGAATCGCCGACATCCTGGCATCTCCCCGGAGTGCTTCGACCTATGGCACGCCGATCCCGGCGACGTTGGCAGCGTCGAACGCCAACGTTCCGCCCGCATGGCTGTGGAGCGACGGCAGCAAGATGCACGACTACAAGTGGACGGGATTCTCCGTGCTTGTCTCAACCCAAGGGGCGTTTACAGTCAGTCTCACTGCCGACAGCGCTACCTCCGGCGCCCAGGCGGAGATATTGGTCGACGGGAATTCCATTGGCACGGTTACGGTTCCTAGTTCCGGCAACACATCGGCCCTCTCGACTCCCACTCTCTCGGTGGGCAGCCACGGAATCCTCGTGCGGAGTCTCACCGGCACCTTCAATCTGACCCATGTGGTGGTGCAGACCGGTGTGACAACCCCGGGGGCGCAGACGATCGCGTTCGGCAATCCGGGCGCGCAGACGGTCGGCACGCCGCTGACGCTGTCGGCCACGGCGAGTTCGGGGTTGACCGTTTCGTTCGACTCGACGACGGCGACCGTGTGCACGGTAAGCGGCACGACGGCAGCGTTCGTGGCCGCCGGCACCTGCACGATTCAAGCGACACAAGCCGGCAACGGCGCCTACGCGGCGGCGGCGGTCTCGCAGAGTTTCACGGTGAGCGTGGTCGCGCCGAAGTCGCAGACCATCGCGTTCGGCAATCCGGGCGCGCAGACGGTGGGCACGCCGCTGACGCTGTCGGCCACGGCAAGCTCGGGGTTGACGGTTTCGTTCGCCTCGACGACGGCGACCGTCTGCACGGTGAGCGGCACGACGGCGGCATTGGTCAGTGTCGGTACTTGCACGATCCAGGCGACACAGGCGGGTGACTCGACGTATGCGGCCGCGACGCCGGTGACGCGGAGCTTTGCGGTGAATGCGGCATCGGTCACTTCGGCGCCGCAGTTGATCGGCAACCGGATTCTGGACATCGACGGAAACCGGGTCGTCGGGCGCGGACCGGAGATGGTTGTCGCCAGTACCGGCAACGTGGGCGACGTCGACACGATCGCGGGTTGGGGCGCCAACAGCGTGCGCATGCTGCTGACCTTGGATGCGGCCAACGGCATGACACCGGCGGATTTCGACTCTGTTGTGGGCGAGGCGGTCAAGAAGCACATGATGGTCTGGATCTCCCTTTACATGTGGAATAACAGCGCCGGTCTGGCTATCGGCGATTCGTTGGGCGGCGGCAGCTTCTTTGGGTCGACCGCGCCTGCCGGCACTGGAACCTGCGCGACGACTACGCCGGCGCCCTGCTATCTGGCGGTCTGGCAACGGCAGTGGCTCAAGGATCTGGTGGCGAAGTACTCGTCCAACATCATCGTCGACGGCATGCAGGAGTTTATCGGCGCAACGCAAGACGCATCGACGGAGGCGGCACGCGAGGAGTGGAGGGATGCGGCAATCACGAATATCGGATTCTTCCGCAACGAGGGCTACCGGCAGCCGATCGAGATTATGACCAACTTCCAGGGCCGGGACTTATACGCGATCCACGAATTTGGCGACGCGATCCGGAAGACGGATACGGTAACGGTGAATGGCGATCCGCAGACGATGTTCGGCTGGCAGGCGTACTGGGGCACCACGGACGGCTACTATCCCGCCTACCAAGGCAGCTTGTTCTATCCCAACCAGAACAAGAACTTGAGCGCCGCCGACGCCATTCACCTGTTTGCCACCGAGGAGGACTTTCCGATCGAGATCGGCATCGACAACTACGGCGGCGACACGAACCTGGACTACCAGGCCGAAATCGACCAGTGCGCCACGGACAACGGGACGTGGCTGTGGTGGAGCTATAACGGCGACGTGGAGTGCCCGGTCTCCGGAGCCACCTGCAGCGCCTATGTGAAAGCCGCGCCGAATGGGTTCGGCGGAGCCTCTCCGCTGACTGCGCCGTAGGCGTCTGCCGCCGAAGCGGGGTGGATTCCGGGGATCGCCGGCGATGCGCCGGAACCCACCCGGTCGCCGGCGCCAGTTGGTGTGCTCTCGTTCACCGCAAAGGCATCCGGTCGCCCGGCCGCAGCGAGAGGTGCGCCTTGAGTGGGATGCCGTTGACGAAGTCCCCCGTTCTTGCCGCCCAGGTCCTGCACGGTCCAATCGTCGCCGGTCAACTCGAGCGCGAAGTGCTGGCGCGAGAGGCCGGCATCGTCGGGAAAACTGAGCTCGACGGAACTGGATCGGGCGACCGCCAAACGAGTGCCGGAGAGGGGCATGGTTTTGGTTTGGCCGTCGGGATCTTGAATGAGAATTGTGCGGGGCATGCCGGAAAAATATTTTGGCGCGCGAATCTGGCTATTGCGACCGATTTGTAAACGTTTACTGCTAACCTTTCTGGGCGAATTGCGCCGTTCGTCGGGGCCCATTGTTGGGAAATTACACAGGCGGAGGTGTCAAATGTGCTGAAATGCGGTTGAAGGATAACCGTGCAGTTACTTTAGTTAATGACTTCCTACTGACTAATTAACCAAAAGGAACTTGATTCTGCTATCGTATTCCACCATACTCAGAAAGGCTTAGGTTGAGACGTTGTAAGGGTTTTTCCCGCGCGGGGATCATTGGCTCGCCCTGGTGTTCGGGTTTCGGCCCTCCGTTTCGATCTTGGTTCGTTCGTTCGCACGAAAGATAATCGCTCCTCGGCGGATGCGTTTTGCAGGAACGCATCCGCCATTCGTGTTTTTGGGCCCAAGGCCAGCGCTGTCAGGCGCGGGGTGGGCCGCATTCCTCACACTTCACTCTGTTACGGCTGAACCGCGTATCCTTTCGCCTACTCGATTCGTTTCCCGAACGCTGTCATGCCCTTCGTGAGGATCGTCTTCGGATACTCGTTCGAGCCGCGCAGTTTGAACGGATCGAAGTCCTTATACCAGTCGCCGTCTGGCGCGAAGGGATCGGACTTGACCCATTCTTGCAGCCGCCTCAGATCGCCGAGCGTGATCTCGCGCTAGATGCGGAGGCCTGACATTTTCATGCTCGCAGTTGTCGCGCCGCGCGACATGGCCTGAACTGTCCCCGCATCGTCCCCGATACTCCACATCTTAGGCGACATGTCTCCGGCTGGTTGGCTTTGGGCTCGGATCATCTTCGGCAATGCCGGACAGAATCACTGGCGCACGGTCGGGAAACTCGGCGACCAGCGAAAGATTCCCGCCCATGGCCTCGACCGTTTTTCGGAGCGTGGACAGCAGGAGATCGCTCCGCTTTTCGAGACGCGAAACGCTGTCCTGGGTGACCCCGAGCGTCTTGGCCATCTTCACCTGCGTGAGCTTGCGTGCGTGTCGCAATTCGCGCAAGGTCATCTCCTCGGCGATCAAATCGGCGGCGCGGGCCTCTACCTTCTTGCGTTGGGCGGGGCTCAGTTGCTTCATTTTGTCCTTCAGTGTGATTGGCATGGCTATGTCCCCTTCTTCCTGCTTCGTGACAGGTGCTCGTCGAATCTCTCGTCAGCCTTGGCTACGAGTTGGCGATAAGATCGCCTCTCGCCGCCGCCCGACTTGTCCCCCGCGATCAGAAGGACCGCGTTGCGTTTCGGGTCGAACGCGAAGGCGACGCGCCAGACACCGCCTGCCGCGTCGAAGCGCAACTCCTTCATATTCGCGTGGCGCGAACCTTTGAGCGTATCGACGCGGGG
This sequence comes from Bryobacterales bacterium, assembly GCA_003157745.1. Lineage (GTDB taxonomy): Bacteria > Acidobacteriota > Terriglobia > Bryobacterales > Bryobacteraceae > Bog-375. Next base: position 23,743 of record PMKM01000067.1, read on the forward strand.
CCTTCCGAGCTGCGGGCCAAACCGCTCCAGCAACAGGGCATGAGCGCGCAGTTCGTTCTGTACGTCATCCGGCAGCGCGTCGAATTCGGGATCGAAGTCCCGATGGAATTCGACTGTCCACTTCACCCCTATAGTATGTCATGCAGGTAATATGCTGTAAAGAACATATTGGAAGAGCACGTGGCAGGCCGCGCGTTTCAAACCGGGCGAGATTAGGAACGGGAAAGCACAATTCGGAGTTTCGTAGCCTGTCCCCGTATCGTATCCCGTATCCCCGTATCCCGTATCCGGTATCCCATACGTTACGGCTGCGAGCGCTGTTCTTACGATACCGCCCCACGCCTTACGGTTGTGACCCGCGGCCGATCACTGGTACATTGGCCGGTCATAAACGCCATCTCTTACTCCTTCGGCCCAATTCCCAGAGTCTTCATTTTGCGGTATAGGTTGCTGCGCTCGAGGCCGAGTAACTCCGCCGTTCTGGTGACATTGCCGGAGGTCTCTTCCAGCTTTCTCAGGATATAATCGCGCTCGGCGGCTTCGCGGACTTCCTGCAGGCTGCCGAAGCGGTCTAGGGGGCGATCCTGCGGTTTTCTGGTGCCGGCGATGGGGATGTGTCTCGAGTCGACTCTCACTTGCGGGTTGAGGATGACGATACGCTCGATCAGGTTCTTTAACTCGCGGACGTTGCCGGGCCAGTGGTACTCGGCGAGTGCGGCGTAGGCTTCGGGAGTGAGTTCCTTGGGCTTGCGGCCGTAGGCGGTGGTGAACTCGCGGAGGAAGAAATCGGCGAGGAGAGGGATGTCCTCGCGGCGGTCGCGCAGGGGGGGCACGGCGAAGGGAATCACGTTGAGACGATAGAAGAGGTCTTCGCGGAAATTGCCGCGTTCGATTTCCTCTTCCAGGTTCTTATTAGTGGCGGCGACCACGCGGACGTCCACCTGCACGCTACCGGGGCCACCGACGGGTTCGAAGCGCTGCTCTTCGAGCGCGCGTAGGACCTTGGCCTGGGTGCGCAGGCTCATGTCGCCGACTTCATCGAGGAAGAGCGTGCCGGCGTCGGCCTTCTGAAATTTGCCGATCTTATCTTCGTGGGCGCCGGTGAAGCTGCCCTTGATGTGACCGAACAACTCGCTTTCGATCAACTCTTCGGGAATGGCGGCGCAATTGACTTCGATGAACGGCTCGGCGGCGCGCGGGCTAAGAGCGTGGATGGCGTGAGCGACCAACTCCTTGCCTGTACCGCTTTCGCCGAAGATGAGGACGCGGCCGTTGGTGGCGGCCATGAGAGTGAGTTGCTGACGGAGGGCCTTCATGGGAACGCTTTCGCCGATGATGCGGCTATCGCCGACGGAATCGCGCTTGAGCTGGCTGTTTTCGAGCGACAGGGCGCGGTGGGAGAGCGCGTTCTTGACGACGACGGAGATCTTGGCGATGGAGAGCGGCTTCTCGAGGAAGTCGAAAGCGCCGAGCTTGGTGGCCTTGACGGCGGCTTCGATGCTGCCATGGCCGGAGATGACGACGACCACGGGGCGTTCGGTGAAGGGGATGGCCTGAATGCGTTCGAGGACTTCCATGCCGTCCATGCCGGGCAGCCAGATATCGAGCAGGACGAGTTCGAAGGCGGCGCCGGGGAGGGCTTCGAGACAGGCCTCGCCGCAATCGGCGGAATCGGTGAGATAGCCTTCGTCCTCAAGCACGCCGGCGAGCGAGCGGCGGATTTCCGGCTCGTCGTCGACAATGAGGATGCGGCGCGGCTTCATGCCTGCTCCGGAGCGGCGGGCTGCGCCAGGGGCACGACGGCATCGGCGACATCAGTGTCGGGGGCCACGGGAATTTCGATGGTGAAGCGCGCGCCGGACGGGAGGTTATCTTCGACGCGAATCAGGGCGTCGTGTTCGGCGACGATGTGACTGACGATGGCGAGGCCGAGACCGGTGCCGCGGCCCTTGGTGGAGAAATAGGGCAAGAACAATTTTTCCTTTTCATCGGGGCTGACGCCGCAGCCGGAATCGGCCACCACGAGCTCGACCATGTCGGCGACGCCGGGCTGGGTGGCCACGTAGAGATTCCTGACGAGCGAATCCTGCATGGCTTCGGCGGCGTTATCGACCAGGTTGACGACGACGCGCCCGAACTGCTCGCGGTCGAGGTTGACGGGCGGCAGGCCGGGAGCGAAGCTGGTGCGGAGGTCGATGCCGTCGAGGCGGCCGTGAAAAATGGCCAGGGCTTCGCGGGTGACCTGGTTCAAATCGGAGCGAACCAACTGCGCGGCAGGGAAGCGCGAGAACTGGGAGAATTCATCGACCAGGGTCTTGACGGATTCGACCGAGCGGCTGATCGTTTGCGTGCATTCGTCGAGTATGCGGCGCGGGGCGGCGGGAAGCTCGATGCGTTCGAGCTGGCGTGCGATGCGTTCGGCGGAGAGGGCGATGGGAGTGAGCGGATTCTTGATTTCGTGCGCCACGCGGCGCGCCACTTCCTGCCAGGCGGCGGCCTTTTGCGCGCGCAGCAACTCGCTCGAATCCTCGATGACGACGACGAAGCCGGAGGTGAGCTTTTCCTCGAGCGCGGCGACGGTGACGGCGAGATAACGATTGCGATTATCGGTGTGCAATTCCATCTGGCTGGAAGCGGCGCCGGTGCGGCGGGCGCGCTTCATGAGGTACTTGATTTCGGCGGTGTCCTCGCGCGAAAAGAGGTCTTCCAGGCGGGTAGCCGTCTCGACCTGAGGAGCGGGGAAAATGCCGCGTAGGGCGCGGTTGACGCGCTGAATGGCGCCATCGGCGGAGATCGAGATGACGCCGGTGGGGATGCTTTCGAGAATGGCTTCGGTGAAGCGGCGGCGGCGGTCGAGTTCGCGGCCGTTGGCTTCGAGCTCCTGGGTCATCTGATTGAAACCGCGCACGAGCGAACCGAGCTCATCGGCGGCGCGGACGTTGACGCGGTGGGACAAATTGCCGGCGCGGACCTGGCTGGCGGCCTGGACGAGAGCGGTGATGGGAATGCTGATCTGTTTGGAGAGGAACAGGGCGATCCAGGTGGCAACGAAGAGGACGAAGAGCGTGATCAACGTCATCAACATCACGCTGACGCGGCGGACGGATCGCGCGTTGTCGTGGTTCTCGCGCCACTCGCGCGCCCAGGTGCGAACGAGCGCCTTTCGTTCGGCGACGTCTCCGGGCACGTCGGCGGTGACGGTGACGAAGCCGAGCTGGCGGCCGCCGCGGAGAATCGGGCAGGTGGCGGCAACCAGGCGGTCGACTTTGGCATGCTGCCGGTAGGGGCCCCAGGAATCGAGCGGCGGGCCGGCGGAAGGGCCATAGACGGCGGCGGAGGCCAGCTCATAGCGGACGGCGAAGCTGGAGAGAAAGCCGGGCGGGCGGACGCCGCTTTCGACCAGCAGGCGGATTTCGGGTTGGGCGGCGAGCAGGGCGGCCTGGGCGTCGGTCTCGTCCTGCATCTCCTTGCCAAGCTGACTGGCGATGGTTTCGAACGCTTTCAACTCGTTGCCCCTCGGCTCCTGGAACCATGCCTCGATGTTGCGATTCATCACGTAATAGCTGAACAGGACGAGGAAGAAGACGGGGATGAAGCTGAGGGCGAGGGCGCCGACGACGAGCTTGGTCTTGATGCGCGAACCTTCGCGGCGGCTCTGGCGCTCGACGTAGAGCTTGACGAATTCGCGGGTGAGAACCCAGCCGAGGGTCACCATGAAGAGGAAGATGAGGCTGGAAACGGCCCAAAAAACGATGGTCTGATCGGGATTGGCGGGGCGGAAGTTGCCGGGATTGAACGAGCCTTCCCAGACAACGAGGATGACGGAGATCGCCAGCACGATGGAGAGAGACCCGTAAATCAGGCGCTTCCGCATATGATTGCCCTTAGCTCCGATTATACGTGGCGGGCGGGGAGCGCGCTTAGAGAGGCGGCGCGGAGTGAGCGGGGGAGAGCGGCGCCGGGCGAACAGAGATCATGCCAGGCGGGCACTCGGGTTGTTGGAACAGTTGGCAGGCGGAAGAGCGCCTGCCCCACTGCGGCCTACTTCACGCTTTCGACTTTGATGGAGCCGTCGGCGATGGCGCCGGCGATGGTGACTTTCTTGCCGGCGAATTCCTTGACCTTGTCCTGGTCGGCGATCTTATGAATGGCGCCGTCGTCGGTGACCAGGACGGCGGGCGAACCGCGCTTGATGCAGTTCTGCGCGCAGCTCACGTTGCCGAGCATTTCCTTCTTGCCGGCGCACATCTCATCGACGATGTACCCGGTCCATTGTGCGGCCATCGCGGAGCTGGCAGCCAGAGCGGCCAATAGCAGTAGCTTCTTCATGTAGTTCCCTCCTGTACCAAACAGTATACGAACTACGGCGCAGTGGGGGAGCGATTAACAACCATCAAATCTGCTGCCCTGGCGTCGCATCATTGCGCGGGAAGGGTCGCGGCAAGCGTGAATACCAGCGCGGCGTTCCAGTTGATGGCGATTTCGTTGGTCGAATAGGAACCGAGTTCGTCCAGGTACATCTTAGCGGGCGGCGTGCCAGGCGGAAGCTGGCGGGTGAGGGGGTCCTCTCGGGTAGGGTTGGGGCCGCCGGAGAGCAGTCCCGGCCACGGCTCGGTGTTGCCATTGGGGGCACCCAGCCGATTGTGCGGATGGCGGAAGGGATTCTCGCCGAGGCGAGTGACGAAGGACAGCGAGAAGGCGTTGCGGCCGAGCAGGTAGTGCAAGTTGTCGAGCGCGGCGTTGCGGTAGCGCAGATCGGGGTGGATCAGGTTGGCCACCAGTAACTGCACGGCATAGTTGGCGGCGTTGCCGTTGGAGCCCCATTCGTAATCCTTGCCAGTGAGGCTGTTGAGGTAGCCGTTGGCGGCGGTGCGCTCGACGACGCCGTCGGCGGCGGCGAGCGACTCGCGGCGGATGGCGGCGACGGCGGCCGGGTTCTTCCCACCGCCAAGCAGGTATGTCCACAGGGCGAGGTTGCCAACGTTGGCCCACGACTGCGGCCTGGTCGCCGCGGGGTGGAATTCGGCGTAGTGCGCCAGGAAGTAGTTCTCATACATCGCGTCGCCGGTGGAGCGGGCAAGCTCGGCGGCGGCCCAGAGGCGCTCGTCGGCGCAATTCGAATCGCCGTAAGCGCCGGTGTTCATGCCGGGCGGGTTGTGGAAGATGACGTCGGGATGGAGTGCGATCCACGCCCAGGCCTTGCGCGCGGCGGCGAGGCAGCGGTCGGCGTAGGCGCGGTCAAAGGGGCGGAAAGCGCGCGCCGCAATCGCCATCACGGCGGCGAAGTCGGCGGTAGAGCAGGAGGTCTTGTACGGGTCCTGGCCGGTGCCGACGACGTAACTGACGAGTGTGTCTTTGTCCGGCATGACGAAGCCACAGAAGCGCTCGCTGGTCTGTTTGGGAAATACGCCGCCATCGTCGTCCTGCATGGTGAGCATCCAATCCAGGTTCCACTTGATCTCGTTCAAAATGTCGGGCGTGCCGTTGCCGGACTCGGGGAGGTTGAGTTTGACGGGGTTGACGCGCGCGGCGAACATTTCCCAGGTCCAGAGGAGGGTGCCGGTGGAGATGCCGGAGTTGACGATGTAGCGGCCATAATCGCCAGCGTCGTGCCAGCCGGCGCGGGAAACGTGCGGGCCGGTCTTGCCGGAGGAGGCGTGCCAGGCGCCTTCGAGGTGACAGGCGTCGTGGCGATAGCCGGGGAACTCGGGGCCGAGATCGACGGCGGTGCCGCAGCGCTGGCCATAGAAGGAACGCATGGCGAGGTAGTAGGCGCGCCGGTAGACGTCGGCACCGATCGCGAAATTCCAGCTCCGGCCGACGCCGGGGACTTCGAGATAGTAGCGGCCGGGAGCGGTGAGCGAGCTGAAGTCGGCGAGCTGAACGGCGTCGCCGGAATCGGCGTCGGGGCGGGCAGCGGTGAGTTTGCCACGCAACACGACGGCATCGCCGGCGGAGCTGCGCACCAGGAATTCGGCGGCGGGCTTGGGCGCGGCCACGACCGCGATCTTGGGAGCGTCGGGCAGGTAGCCGGCCTGATCGAGCTTGATCGAGAGCGAAGCGTCGGCGGCAAACGCGGCCGAGGACGCGAACAGGAGTAGAGCGATCTTCATGTGAGGCACCAACGGATACAGTACCATCTTGCCGCTTGGGCGATGGCTGGGTGCGGAAGGTCGAAGCCAACGGAACGCGTGTCAGTCACCAGCGCAACAGAAAAGGGATCTCACGGCCCGCGAAGTAGTTAGCCAGCCGGAGGCGGCGGGCGCGTGCGCGCCTGCCAGTTATGATTGGGGCGAAAGAGGGACTCGCACGATACGCTCTGTGAAGCGCTTAATACTGGCATACAAGAATTTCGCGGCCAACCGGAACATCAGCCACATTGGACTGGGCGTCGCCGCGTTGAATACCGCCAAAGTGCTTCGCGCGAACGGCATCGCGGCGGAAGTCTGGCCGATCACGAACGCGGCGGAATTGAGCGAGCGGCTGGATTCGTCGATTTCGCACGTTGTGACTTCGGCGCCGTGGATCCCGGCGGAAGCGTGGCAGCGATTGACGGCAGAGCATGCGGACGTCGAGTTCGCCGTGAACTGCCACTCAAACGTGGGATTCCTGCAGGCGGACGCGAACGGGGTCAGGCGGCTGCGGGACGGGATGGAACTGGAAAAGGGGACGTGGAATTTTCACGTGGCGGGGAACAGCGGGAAGTTTTGCGAATGGATTCGGGCGGCGTACAGGGCTCCCTGCGCATATCTGGCGAACTTGTACTATCTGGAGCCGGAGCGGCGGAATTATCCGCGGATGCCGTTCAGCGGCGGCACGCTGCGGGTGGGAGCGTTCGGCGCCACGCGACCGCTGAAGAACCTGATGAGCGCGGCGGGCGCGGCTCTCGAGATTGCCAGCCGGCGCAATGTCGAAGTGGAAATCTGGGTATCTTCGGGACGGGCGGAAGGCGGCGGCGGAATCATGGACGCGGTGCGGGCGATGTTGGCGGGGTTGCCGCACGCGCGACTGGTGGAAAACGGCTGGCAGACATGGCCGCGTTTCCGGGAGACGGTGCGGCATATGCATTTGCTGCTACAGCCGAGTTACACCGAGTCGTTCAACATGGTGACGGCGGATGGGGTTGCGGAGGGGGTAGCGTCGGTGGTCTCGAATGCGATCGACTGGGCGCCCGCCTCGTGGAAGGCGGGATTCGATCACGTGGACGAAATCGCACGAGTCGGCGGGCATCTGCTGGCGGACCCACAGGCAGCGGCGGACGGACTCGCAGCGCTGGCGGCCCACAATGCGGAGGGGCTGCGGTGTTGGAAGAGCTATCTGAAAGCGGCGTGACGCGGTCACTTCGCGCGGGTGAGATCCAGCTTGCCAGCCCAGGTTTGCCCGTCTGGCGTGACGACCGTGAAGGGGCCTTTCAGACGATCGCCAGCCAACACGAGAGTGAATTTGAAAACATTGCCATCACTGGGGTTGGTGGCCTCGCCGGTGACTTTGTTGCCGGCGATGGCGCCCTTCTCAACCTTCCACTGGTTGTCTTCGTCGGGTCCGATGGTGCCGGTGACTTGCCCGCCGTCCTGCTTCAAGATGGCAAGACCGGCGCCATCGTCATTGGTTCCGTCGGGCAGCGTAATGCTGTAGGGGCCCGACCACTTGCCGGCTGCGTTCGGTTCGGCCGCGCACAACACCAGCGCAGTTGCCAGCAAAGAAAAGACGAGAGCTTTCATGAATACCTCCTCAAGCGTGATACGCGCGGCAGACGGAAAAGTTCCCCAGTGGAGGCAAGTCTAATTCAGGAAGTACGTCCGGTAGAGCGTGTCGCGCTGTTTGGGGACGAAGCCGGCGTCGCGGATAATGCGGCGGAGTTCTTCCTCGGTGGTGCAGTGATGAGCGCCGGCGGCGGCGACGACGTTCTCCTCGATCATGATGCTCCCCACGTCGTTGCCGCCGAAACGAAGGCCGAGCTGGCAAGTCTTGAGACCTTGGGTGACCCAGGAGGATTGCACGTTTTCGATGTTATCGAGATAGATGCGCGAGATAGCCAGCGTTTGCAGGTATTCGACGGCGGTGGCTTCCTCCTTGACGAAGCGGCCGAGCGAAGTGTTCTCGCGCTGGAAGGTCCAGGGGATGAACGCGGTGAAGCCGCCGGTTTCCTCTTGCAGGTTGCGGACCAGATCGAGGTGATTCATTCGCTGCTCGATGGTTTCGCCGCAGCCGAACATCATGGTGGCGGTGGTTCTCATGCCGAGTTGGTGGGCGGTGCGATGCACGTCCATCCATTCCGCGACGCCGCACTTGAGGCGGCTGATGCGCTGGCGGACGGCATCGTCCAGGATCTCGGCGCCGCCGCCGGGGATGGAATCGAGACCGGCGTCCATGAGGCGCTGAATGGTGTCGCGGAGGGTAAGGCCGCTGACTTCGGCGATGTTCGCGACCTCGGGAGCGGAGAGACAGTGCAAGTGAATGCGGAAGCGTCGCTTGATGCCGCGGAAGAGGTCTTCGTACCACTCGATCTTGAGATCGGGATGGAGACCGCCCTGCATGAGAACTCCGGTGCCGCCGAGATCGATGGTCTCCTGAATCTTCTGATAGATGACCTCATTCGGCAGGACGTAGCCTTCGGCGTGGCCCATGGGGCGATAGAAAGCGCAGAAGGTGCAGAACTCGGTACAGAAGTTGGTGTAGTTGATGTTGCGATCGATGATATAGGAGACGATCCCTTCGGGGTGCCACTTACGGCGCACCGCGTCGGCAGCCATGCCGATGCCGATCAGGTCGTCGGAAGCAAACAGGGCGAGCGCTTCTTCACGCGAAATCATAGGAATCCCCAGCCGGTTCTTTCAAGATAGCAAAACCGGGGGCAGGGTAGCCCCGCACGACGCCAACCGGCATTTCTCTACACACAGGGCAGGCCCGCGGCTCACCGCGAGAGAACGAATACGGCGCTTGATCGGCGCAACGAAGCCGCCGGGCGAAGAGCGGCCGAGATCGACAGGAAAGGACCGACAGAAAACATGAAAACGAAACGTAGATACGGATGGAAGCCGGATGTGCCGGACCACCGCGACCGGATTTTCAGACCGCGGAAGTCCATACAGGCGCCGGCGGACCTGGACATGCGGACGGAGCAGCCGCCGATTTTCGACCAGGGGCAGCTTGGCTCCTGCACCGGAAACGGCATCGCCGGGGAACTGGAAGCGCAGGAACTGGCGCAGGACGAGCAACTCACGGTGCTATCGCGGCTGTTCATCTATTACAACGAGCGTGCGATGGAACACACCGTGTCGGAAGACGCAGGCGCGTCGATTCGCGACGGAATCAAGAGTGTGAGCGCGCAAGGCGCGTGTCCCGAGAGCGATTGGCCGTATCTCACGAGTAAGTTCGCGGTGAAGCCGCCGAAACACTGTTACAGCGATGCGGGGAAACTGAAGGCCATCCAATACAGCAGCGTACGGCAGGACCTGAGCTCGATCAAGGGGGCGCTGGCCACCGGACGGGGCATCGTGTTCGGCATCTCCGTCTACGATTCCTTCGAATCGGACACAGTGGCGAAAACGGGCGTGGTGCCGATACCCGACCCGAGCGAAAGCCTGTGCGGAGGACACTGCGTGCGGCTGGTGGGCTACGCCGACAACGGCATCAACGGCATTCCGGCGCGGCATTTTATCGGGGCGAATTCGTGGGGCGCCGACTGGGGACTAGCGGGCTACTTCGCAATTCCCTACGAGTATGTCACCAACCCGAATCTGGCGGACGACTTATGGGTGGTGACGGCGGTTAGTTAGTCGAGACAGAAAGGACGAGCTTCAGATGGATCTATACGGTGTAATTGCATTGGTGATTGGCATTTTTTGCGGCGGGTGGGACTTTGTGTGCTATTTCCATGCTCCTTCGGCACGGGAGAAGGCGGAAATGCTCGAGGCGCGCGCGGCTGGACTCGAGCTGTACCGGCAGATGCGCAAGAAAGGAGCGTCAAGATCTCGAGCGGCCAACAAGCCAAGGACGATGAAATTGGATCACGAGAAACGAACTGGTGTGGCGAAATTCCTTGGAACGGCAACGTTGGTTTGGACCGTTCTGGCGGTTATGGCCGCTGGAAAATGCGTGCAGGCCCAAACGTCCGACACAGTCACTTACACGCCCGGTTACCTGGTCGGCGCGGGAGTCGAATACAACCGTTACAACACGGCTGGGCCGGCCATGGCCGGATGGACGACGTTCGCCGTCCAGGTGGGTCAGAGCAAAGTATACTCGTGGTCCACCATCGAATTGACCAGCACTACGAGCACGGTCAGAACCGGGGCGGGATACCTGTTCGCGCAAAGCGGCAACTGGTCGCTGGTGGCACTGGGAGACGCGGGGCTGGCGATTTCGCCGGCGGCGACACTGGGATCGTTCAGCGCCGGCGGAGTCATGTTTTACGACATCGGGCAGCGATTCAACAAAGGACACTTGTATCTGATGGGTGTCATCCGGGTGACTTCGATCACTTCGAATTCGGTGCAGCCGGTGTTCGAGATTGGCGTGGGAAAGAGTTTCTGAGGAACATTATGAACATAGCTATTCCTTCGTGGTTAACCGGGGCGGTGGCGGCCATTGTATTATCGGCGGCGGCGCGTGCGCTACCGGACCCGGCGCCGACGGGGTCGCGCTGGTATCTGTGGTTTTACCGATTCGCACAAAACGTTCTTGCGAACTTCGATAAGTCGCGACAGACGTAAGTCAGAGAGACAGTGGCGCGGGGGCGGGGAGGTTTCCGCCCCCGGCGTTTTATTATTAGGAGGCGGCAGCGAGTTCGGGCTGCACCGCTCGGACGAACAGGTAGATAGTAAAAAGAGGTTTGGAATCGCCCCGGCCCCAACGATTGACCTGCCACTTAGCGCGAAGATAGCGCACCTGCGGCTGGCCGGTGAGGTCGAGCTCGATGTTGTAAGTGCCACAATAAAACTTCTGCGGGAACGACGCGATGGGTTTGGATCCCCAATCGGCGCCGTCGGCGGAGCCCCAGATGGAGATATCGAGGCTTTGCTGTTCCAGGATGCGCGTGATGCCCAGGGTGAGAAGCAACGTTTCACCCGCTTGGCTGCCGAGATCGATGTCAGATCCGGCGCCGGCTTCGCGTACCGTGATTTCCGGTAACAGGAACTCATGCAGCATAGGCAACCCTTCGCTGACCGAGCGAAAACTAAAGCTTGAGGAGACGTGCTCGAGCTACCTCCAGGGTCTCACATTTCTTGCAGAAACAAAAGCGAATTTGCTGCGAGCCGCCGCCGGGACGGGAGTAAAAACTGGAACCGGGCACTGTCGCTACTCCAATGGTTTCAATCAGATGACGAACCAGGCACAAATCATCCTTAAATCCGAAACCTGATGTATCGGTCATTACGTAGTAGGCGCCTCGGGGCAAAATCGGACGAAAGCCAGCCAATTCCACAGATTCCATCATGTAGTCGCGCCGGCTCAGGTAATCGGCGGCCAGTTGAGCGTAGTAGGAATCGGGTAGTTCGAGAGCTACTATGCCGGCCTGCTGTAACGGCGCAGCGGCGCCGACGGTCAGAAAGTCGTGAACCTTGCGGATGGAACCGGTGATCCCGGCGGGCGCCATCACCCAACCCACGCGCCAGCCGGTGACGGCGTAAGTCTTGCTCATGCTGTTGACCAGGATGGAGCGCTCGCGCATTCCCGGCAGCGAAGCAATGGGGACGTGCTCGGCGCCATCAAAAAGAATGTGCTCGTAGATTTCGTCGGTGATGGCGAGCGTGTCGTGCTCCTGGCAGAGAGCGGCGATGAACTCAAGCTCGTCGCGATTGAAAACCTTGCCGGTGGGGTTGTTGGGCGAATTGAGGATGATGGCCTTGGTGCGCGAGGTGAAGGCGCGGCGCAGTTCGTCGCGATCGAATTCCCAATCGGGCGTGCGAAGCGGGACGAAACGGGGCAGGGCGCCGCAGAGTTCGGCGTCGGGGCCGTAATTCTCGTAGAAGGGTTCGAAGAGCACGACTTCGTCGCCGGGGTCGAGCACGGCCATCATAGCGGCGATCATGCCCTCGGTCGCGCCGCAGCANNCGGGCGCCCCATGTGATGGCGTACTGATTGATGTTGGCGGCAATGGCGTCGGCCGCGGCGCGCTTGATCTCCTCCGGAGCCGGAAAATCGGGGAAACCCTGAGCCAGGTTGATGGCGCGATGTTGGTGCGCCAGACGGGACATTTCTCGAATTACCGATTCGGTGAAATTCGCCGTGCGGCGGCTGCGAAACCGCGGGCCGAGCGATGGGAAAGGAGTCACACTTCGAGGTTACCGCAGGCGGCGGCTTTCGGTGCTACCAGAACTCGACCGGCATGCGCTGCGCTTCGGCGTAAAGCCAATCGCGCAGGCGCAGGTACCATTCGCCGCCGGTTGTGCGTGGGTTTGTGCCGTTGCCGGGATGGAGAGTCTCCGCGCGCTCGAGCAACTGCCGCGGGCCGGCGATCGATGGATCGAGACGGCTGGCAAGCGCGGCGTCCTGCACCGCATTGCGGCGGATAATGGCGCGCACGGTCTCGGGCGGCGGGCAGGTGCGATTGGGTTGATCGAGCAGCGCGCCCAGCGCCACGCTTCCAGTTCCGGCCGAAACCGGCGGCAGAGGCACGGGCGCGGTCGACACATGCAAATCGGGAACGCGCGGCGCGATGACACGCACTTCCATCGGCCGCACGATCCAGTAGCCCACCTTCAACTGCACCTCGAGGCGGAAGCGCGCGACATCCGCGTTGGGCGGTATCCAGAGGTCGAGCAGATAGGCGCGCGTGGTCTGGCCATCTACGCCGTCGGCCGGGTCGGGCATCGCGCCGAAATCGGGCAGGTGCGTCAACTCGGTGAGCCGGTCTGGCACCCATCCGGCAGGCGTTTTTTCATAGTGCTCCCGGTAGAGCGCCACGCGGCAGGCGTTGAGCGGATTGGGCACCACGTAGAGCAGGTAGGTGGTGTTGGGCGGTGCGGAGACGACCACGTGGAACGACGCCCAAGCGTTGCGCGCCACGGCCGGCGAGAGGATTTCGCGTGGCTGGCCGCCGCGATCGGCCGGCACGATTTCGCCGGACGGATCGACCCGGGAGAATTCGGAGTAGATATCGACGCTCTGCGCGGCGAGGGCGCAAGCCGTAACGGCGAGCAGGATCGGCAGGCGTAGGAGTTGGCAGGCGAAAGCGCCTGCCCCACTCTCGTTCGCAGTCTCCGGCGGCAAAGTGGGATAACCGCCGTAGCCTGTCAGCTCACCGGCGCCCACGCTTCAGCGCTCCGCGGCGCGCTTGTGCCGGGTCTCGTAGGCGGCGATAACTTCGCTGGTAATGTCGGTTGCGTTGTCGGCGTAAAGCAGCGGCGCCTGCGAGGTGCTGGTGTCGAAGACCATCGCGTAACCGGTGCTGGTCGAGAACTCGACAATCACGGCGATCATCTTCTTACCCAACCCGGCCAGCGTCTTCTTCTGGGCGCGCTCCAGATCGGCGTCGGCCTGGTCGATCTTGGCGTTGAGCACCACGGTCGCGTCGTCGATCTCCTTCTGCAACTTCTTGTGCTCTTCGTCGCTCAGCTTTTCCCGATCGAGGCGGCTCTGCTTCTGCGCGATGGCTTTTTGATCCTCATCGAGCGCCGCTTTGCGGGGGCCGAATTCGGCGTCCAACTCCTTGGCCGCGTTCTGACCGTCGGTGGTGGCCAGGATGGCGTCCTGAATATTCACCAGCGCCACGCGCGGCGGGCGCGCCGTTTGCGCCGCCGCCAGCATCGTCGCCAGCAAACCCAAAATGACCGCTTGATACAGTTTCACGCCTACCCTCCGTTCGGAAATTGAGCGAATCGTCTCGGGGATGCGCCAGGGCCCCACATTCTGCCCACTGTCCAACCGCTCCCTGACGGTCGCGGCTCCGATTGCGCCCGTAACCGCGCGTACCGATTGAGCGGGTGCAGACGGTACTCTGGTTGACTGCCCGAGCATACAGGGCAAGCTAAAGCATGCCCCACCAAGGACCAAGTTAGCACGAGCGCGCGCCGCCAATCGCCGTGCGGAACCGCGCACAGTGTGCGCCGGGGGCGCCGGTTCAGCGCAGGTTGAACTTCTTCATCTTGTAGCGCAGCGTGTCGCGCGTGACGCGCAACAGGCGCGCGGCCGCGGTCTGGTTTCCATTGGCCTTTTCGAGCGCGCGGGCCACCAGGATGCGCTCGTTGTCCTGGAGCGAGAGACCGTCGTTAGCCGCTTCGGCGTCTGGCGTGGACGGCAGCGGTGCGCCCGCTTCGGTGTGGGCCACGCTAATCGGCAGGCTGGGCGCGGTGATGAGGGCCGATTCCTCGAGAATCATGGCGCGCTCGATGGCGTTGCGCAGTTCGCGCACGTTGCCCGGCCAGTCGTGCGTCAGGAGCAGTTTCGCCGCTCCGTCGCTGACGCCTTCGATGTTGCGCTTGAATTTGTGATTGTAATGGTCGATGAAGAAACGCGTCAGGGGTAGAATGTCGTCGAGGCGATCGCGCAGCGGCGGAATCGAAATCTGAATCACGTTAAGGCGGAAGTACAGGTCCTGCCGGAACGCGCCTTCCTTGACGGCCTCGCGCAGGTTCTTGTTGGTGGCGGCGACCACGCGCAAATCCAGGTTGATGTCCTTCAGGCCGCCCAGGCGGCGGAAGGTCTGCTCCTCGAGCACGCGCAGCAGCTTGGCTTGCAGCATCATCGGAATCTCGCCGATTTCGTCCAGGAACAGGGTTCCCTTGTCGGCCAGCTCGAAGATGCCGCGCTTTTGCGCCCGCGCGTCGGTGAAGGCGCCTTTTTCGTAGCCGAACAACTCGCTTTCGAGCAGCGAATCCGGAATCGCCGCGCAGTTGATGGCGATAAACGGCTCGGCCTGGCGTAGGCTCTGGTAGTGAAGCGTCTTGGCGATCAGATCCTTGCCGGTTCCATTTTCCCCATCGAGCAGAATCGTGGTAGCTTCGCTCGCCGCCACGCGGCGGACGAAATTCGCCAACTCGCGCATGGGCGCGGATTCGGCGATCACTTCGCGCCGTTGCGGCGCCGTCTCGTCGGTGATGTCCTTGATGGTCGCCACCACGCCGGTAAGCCGGGCATTCTCGTCCAACATCTGCGTCGTGTGCATCACGACCAGACGTTCGCGGCCGTTATCGGTATGCAGGCGGACCGTGCAGGAAGGCGCGTTGGGGGCCTGGTTCAAACCCACCAGCACGCCGCAGCCGGGCTCGCAAACCGGGCACTTGAAAACCTCCTGGCAGTGTTTGCCCAGCATGTCTGCGGCGGCAATACCAAACAACTTCTCGGCCGCGCGGTTCACTCCGGTGATGCGAAATTCCGAGTCGTAAAGGACCAGCGCATCCGAAAGCTGGTCGAAAACCGACTCCAGGACGCCAACCCTCTGCCATGCAGGTGTGAGTTTCGACATTAAGTTACTAGTTAACCTCAGTATAGCAGGCTGGTTGGGGCACTACGCCCAGCCGCACGTCCGCAAAGCGGGGGAATTGCCCCGCTTTCGCCTATCCTTCAGCCGATAACGCCATAGGAAATCAGTGACTTGGCCGGTGGCGATGCAATTGCAAACTCGCCCCATGGAGGTGCCATGTCCCACTCGAAAGTGATTGTGCCCGCTGCCGTCCTGCTGGGCAGTTTCCTGGCCGCGACGACGGCCTCGTTCGCCAAGCCCGAATACACCAAGGCTGCCGGCAAACCGTGCGTGTACTGCCACGCCAAAGTGTCGGCCGATAAAGCCGAAATGAACAAGAACCTGACCGCCGCCGGCCAGTATTACCATGAGCACAAGAGCCTGGACGGTTATCAGGAAAAGAAGTAGCCCGTGGCAGGTAGAGGCATGAAGTCCGCCGTGTTGCACACAGTTCAGCTTGCGCTCGCCGACGGCGCGTATGCGTCCGCCTTGCGCGAAGCGCTGTGCCACAGTTGCGCATGGCACGTCGATTCGGTTGCCAGACCGGATCCCGCCGGGGATTCCGTGTTGGTGCTCGACGAAGCGGCGTTCGGGTTGCTGCCCCTACCTCTTTCCAATCCCGAGCGGATCGTGCTGATCACCCGGCGCGATCCGCAACTGCTCGCCCAGGCCTGGGATGCGGGCTTGGTTTCGGTGCTGTCGCAGGACGAGCCCATCAGTACGGTACTGCTGGCCGTTATGGCCGCCGCGCTGCGTGTTGCAAATTCCAGCAAGAACGGGAGCTTTGGCGGAATTTCCCCCATCGTGGAAGATGACGCTGCGCCAATACCCCCACACCACGGCCATTCCCACGGCCGGCGTTGCAAGATTCAATAACTTAGATTCGGTTACTCCGCGGCCGTTCGCGTGCATTGCGTGACATGCCCTGATAAGGACTATCTCGCATGTTGCGCGTTCGGGTAGAATGGGATTGCACGATCCGGAACCAGTCTGGCCGAGGCTCCAGCAGTATGAGCGCCTTCATACCGGCATCTGACAATTCGGGTTCGCCGCTCACGGCGCGCCCGATCTCTTGCAATTCCCTAACGCAGACAATGAGGAGGTATCTATGAGTGTCTATTCTCCGTTTGTAGTGCTTTGGGTTGCGCTAGCTTTGGTTGTGATCGGCCTGCTGGTTTACCGGAGATTCGTGGCGGCGGGCGAGGACGACCTGATTCACGTCAGCGATGAAGGCGGTTCGGCGGCGTCGCATCAAATGACCGTGGCGCACAGGCTCGATCAAATCGACAAGTGGGGGAAGATTCTGACCACGTTGGTGGTGATATACGGCGTCATTCTGGGCGCCGTCTACGTGTATCGGGGCTGGGTATCGGCGGGCTAACGACGGAATGAGGGCATTTCCTCGGGTTGGCGCGCGGCCGGGAATTGCCCTGCTGACCTTCGTTCTATTGGCTGCCGCCGGGTGTCTGGCGGCAGCCGCGGGGTTTGACTGCGCCGGCTGCCATGACCAGGCGCAGAAGCTGCCCAAGAGCGCACACGCCGGATTGACCTGTGACACGTGTCACGAGTCGCACGGCGAGTATCCGCACAAGGCGGGCATTGCGAAACCGCAGTGCGCCAATTGCCACGCCGACCAGGCCGGCGATTACGAGAGTGGCGTGCACGGCCAGGCGCGCAAGCATGGCGACGCGAGCGCCCCGGATTGCGGCCTTTGCCACGGCAGTGCGCATGAGTCGCTGTCGCCGGCATCGTCCGCATTCCGCATCGCCGTACCCGACACTTGCGGCATGTGCCACGCCGCGGTGGCCGAACAATACCACGCCAGCGTGCACGGCCAGGCGCTGGCCAAGGGCATCACGCAGGCGCCGCTCTGCACCGATTGCCACGGCGAACACAAGATCATCAAACCGAGTAACGCGGCTTCGCCCGTCAACGCCGCCAACATCCGCGAGACATGCGGCAGTTGCCACGGCGACGTGCGGCTGAGCCGTAAGTTCGGCATGCCGTCGGACCGCCTGGTGAGTTTCGACGCATCCTATCACGGCCTCGCCGCCAAGCAAGGAGTGCAGACGGTGGCGAACTGCGCCAGTTGCCACGGTGTTCACAACATCCTAGCTTCCTCCGACCCGCGCTCGACCATCAACCCGAAGAACCTACCCAAGACGTGCGGGCAGTGCCATCCGGGCGCCGGGCAGCGATTCGCCATCGGCCAGGTGCATGTGACGGCAGGCGCCGGCGAGCCCGCGACTCTTACATACATTCGTCAGTTCTACCTCCTGGTGATTCCGGTAACCATCGGCCTGATGTTGTTGCACAACGGCGGCGATTGGATTCGCAAGCTGATTCGCGCGCGTTTCCGCTCGGGCGCCCGCCAGTTACTCAGCCGCGCGCCGGCCGGGCTTCGCATGTTGCCGTTCGAGCGCGTGCAGCACGCCCTGCTGGCGCTGTCTTTCATGACTCTCGCCTGGACCGGCTTCGCGCTCAAGTTCCCCGACCAATGGTGGTCGCGCCCGCTGGTTGTGCTGGCCGGCGGCCATGACATGCGCAGTCTTATCCACCGCGTGGCGGCGTCGGTCTTCATCGCCATCAGTGTCACTCACCTGGTCTCACTAATAGTCAACCGTAAGTTGCGCGCGCATTGGAAGGAGATGCTTCCCAACGCGGACGACGCGCGCGAGGCGAGTGCCGGTTTCGCTTATAACCTGGGCCTGGGGGACACGCCGCCGCCGCGCTCGGCGCACAGTTACATCGAGAAGTCCGAATACTGGGCGGTGATCTGGGGCGCGGTCGTCATGGGCACGAGCGGTATTATGCTGTGGGCGAACTCGCTGGCTTTGCGGCTGCTACCCAAGCTATGGTTGGATGTGGCGACCTCGGTTCATTTTTACGAAGCTACCTTGGCAGTGCTGGCCATCGTGGTGTGGCATCTTTATTCCGTCATCTTCGATCCCGACGTCTATCCTCTCAACACCGCGTTTCTAACCGGCTATAGCGACAGGCAGGACGGTTCGCGCGGCACGCCGCCCGCGCACGAGGACGAAGTTCCAGGAGAGTGATCGCTCACCATGACGCCCAACGAATCGAAGCGCCCGCCGGCCGGCCGGCTCTCGCCGCTGGTCTACTTATCCGGTAACTGGATCAGCCGCGCCGGCGTGATCCTGGTCACCACGGCTAGCGTGTTCTGGCTTTTTCTGCTGCCCACCACGCTGCGTGGCGAAGTCGATAATCCGTACATGGGAATCCTGGCCTTCCTGGTGCTGCCGGGGCCCTTCTTCCTGGGGCTGTTTCTGATCCCGCTCGGCATGTGGCGCAAACGCAAACGGGAGAGACACAGCGGTATCTATCCGCCGGATTTTCCACGGCCCGAATGGCGCAACCCGGAACTGCGCAAGCTGGTCTACTTCTTCCTGATTACAACCGTCGCTAACATCGCCATCGCCAGCCAGCTCAGTTACGGCGCAATTAACTACATGGATTCGGTCACTTTCTGCGGGCGGACGTGTCATAACGTGATGCAGCCGGAGTACACCGCTTATCAGGATTCGCCGCACTCGAAGGTCGAGTGCGTCAAGTGTCACATCGGGCCGGGCGCAAGCTGGTTCGTGCAGAGTAAGCTCTCCGGCTTGGGTCAGGTGTTCGCGGTGACATTCAATACTTATCCGCGACCGATTCCGGCGCCGGTGCATAACTTGCGCCCGGCGCGCGAGACCTGCGAGCAGTGTCACTGGCCTCAGAAGTATGCCACGGACCGGATTGAAATCGTCAGTCACTTCGCGGACGACGAGGCCAACTCAGCCACCAAGGACGTCCTGCTGATGAAGATCGGCGGCGGCAATCATGGCATTGGCATTCACGGGACGCACCTTGGGCTGGGCATTCGCATCCGCTACGGTCACTCCGACGAAGGCCGCCAGACGATTCCCTGGGTGGAATACGACAACAACGGCCGCAAGACCGCCTTCTACGCCGCCGGCGCGAAGCCGGACGGTGCCGGGCTCAAGATACGCGAGATGGATTGCATCGATTGCCACAACCGCCCCTCGCATGCCTACGATGTGCCGGAACGCGCGCTCGATAAAGCCATGGCGGCCGGCGCCGTATCGCCCGCCTTGCCGTTTGCCCGGAAGAAGGCGCTCGAGATCCTGAAAGTGAGTTATAAGAGCCGCGACGAAGCCGCCGTCCGCATTCCAGCCGCCTTCGAAAGGTACTACCGGCAGAGCCACCCGGCGGTGTGGTCCACCCGGCAAGCCGAAGTATCCGCCTCCGCCAAACAAGTTCTGGCGATTTACGACCGCAATATCTTTCCCGAGATGAATGTTACTTGGGGTAAGTACCCGCTCAACATCGGCCACACCGATTTCCCTGGCTGTTTCCGCTGTCACGACGGCAGCCACAACGCGAAAGACGGCCAGAGCATCACGCAGGATTGCAATGCCTGTCACAACCTGCTGGCGATGGACGAAGCCAATCCAAAGGTGCTCACCGACCTCGGCATCACGGAAGCGAAGGCGACTAAGTAGGCCGGCGAGGAGAGGCAGCGGTGAGCGCGCGGGCTCCGTGCGCAATGGGCACGCGACTCACTGCGCGACCGGGGGCGGAGCGGAACTGGGGGCTGGCGAGCTACAATGGGTCATGGGTTCGATGCCCTCCATCTCGCGGCCGGGACTGTTCGGGTCCGACTAGCGCATCCGCTTCCTCGCGGCGCGCGCCTGGTTTCTTGAGACGCGCACTTTCAGCAAAACCAACCAACAATTAGAGCAGGAGGTTGTCATGGACAACGCCTTGGACCGGGTGTATCCGGATCTTCCGGTGATCGATGGGCCGCTGCCGGGGCCGCGTGCGCGTGCGATTATCGAGCGCGATGGGCGGGTGGTTTCGCCATCTTATACGCGCGCGTATCCGCTGGTGGTGGAGCGGGGCGCGGGCGCGATGGTGGACGACGTGGATGGGAACCGATTTCTCGATTTCAGCGCGGGTATCGCGGTCGTCTCCACCGGCCACTGCCATCCGCGCGTGGTGAAGGCCATCCAGGAGCAGGCGGCCCGGCTGATCCACATGTCGGGCACCGATTTCTACTACGAAGAGATGGTGGCGCTGGCGGAGAAGCTGGCCGCCATTGCGCCGGGCGACGTGGCGCGGCGCGTCTCGTTCGGCAATTCCGGCGCGGAAGCCATGGAGGGCGCCATCAAACTGGCGCGCTGGGCGACGAAACGCGATAAGATCATCGCGTTTTATGGCAGCTTCCACGGCCGCACGCTGGGCGCGCTCTCGTTGACAGCGCGCAAGGCGGTGCAGCGCGCCGGGTTCGGGCCGCTGCTGCCGGGGGTGGTTCACGCGCCATATCCGAACTGTTACCGCTGCCCATTCGGACAGAAGCCGGCCAACTGCGCGGTCGAATGCGTCGGGTTCATCGAGAACACGCTGCTGAAGACGGTGGCGCCGGCGGAGGAGACCGCGGCCATCGTGGTGGAGCCGGTGCAGGGCGAAGGTGGCTATATCGTGCCGCCGCGCATGTTCCTCGACGAACTCGCGCGGGTGGCGCGGCAGAACGGAATCCTGCTGATCTTCGACGAAGTGCAGAGCGGTATGGGGCGCACTGGCCGCATGTGGGCGGCGGACCATTTCGATGCCGTGCCGGACATCTTCGCCGTGGCCAAGGGCATCGCGAGCGGGATGCCGCTGGGAGCGACGGTGGCACGCGCGGGATTGATGACGTGGCCGCCGGGCGCGCACGCTTCGACCTTCGGCGGCAACCCGGTGGCCTGCGCGGCGGCCCTCACCACCATCGCGCTGCTTGAAGAAGAGCTGATCGCGAACGCGGCGCAGATGGGCGCGTTCTTGATGGACCACATGCACGAGTGGCCGCGGCGCTTTGCCCACGTCGGCGAAGTGCGCGGGCTGGGGCTGATGATCGGCATCGAAATGGTGCGCAATCGGGAGACGCGCGAGAAGGCGCCGGAACTGCGCGACCGCATCGTGCAACTGGCGTTCAAGCGCGGTCTGCTGGTGCTCGGCGCCGGCGATAACACGCTGCGGCTTTGCCCGCCGCTGGTCATATCGCGCGAGCAATGCGCCTTCGCTCTTGAGACACTGGAGGAGTGCCTGACGGCGGCAAGACCAGAATAGAAGCCACGGATGAACACAGATAAACACTGATTGGCAAGGTATTGTTCTTGATGTTGTTCTCGATCCGTGTTTATCTGTGTTTGTCTGTGGCTCAAGATTTGTTTCGCCCGTTTCCGCGGGAAGAGATGATTGTGCGCGTTCCACTGCCCGCCTGCACCCTGGAATGAGCGGACCGATGAGAATCCTCGACGTTGGGTGCAAATAAAAATAGAATAGAAAATAGGGACAGTAACCAATTACACCGTTTTGTCGGTAAATGGTGTAATTGGTTACTGTCCCCAGTTTTCCAGTTTCCCATTTTGCGGGTGAGGAGCATTATGAGAATTCTCGACGTCGGTTGCGGGATTCACAAGCAGGCTGGGGCGATCGGGATCGACCGCAACCCGGCCAGCCGGGCCGATACGATTGTCGATCTGGACCGCTTCCCCTATCCGTTCGCCGACGGCGCGTTCGACCGGATCACGGCGATTCACGTGATCGAACACCTCTCGGACGTGATCCGCGCCATGGAGGAGTTCCACCGCCTGGTGCGGCCGGGCGGGACGGTGCGCATCGAAACGCCCCACTACACGGATTTCAGCTCGTTCTGCGACCCGACCCACAAGAGCCATCTGAACAGTTTCAGCTTCCGCTATTTCGGCGAAAACCACGGCGGCTTCGGCTACTATTCGACGGCGCGATTTCGTGAGATTTCGGTGCGCGTGAAGCTACTGGCGTTGTGGAGGTGGCTTGGGTTCGAGTTNNCGGCGTTTTTGGGAATACTATTTGTGCTACGTGGTGCGGGGTAAGTCGATCGAGTTCGAATTCGAAGCGATCAAATGATCGGCTGGGTTTATCGCGCGGCGGACAGGCTGCGGCGCCGTACGCTCGAGGACAATCATGGCGCGTTGGGCGAGGACATGGCCTACCGCCATCTGCGCGAGCGCGGCTGCACGGTAGTGGCGCGGAATTACGCGGCGCGCTCGGGCGCGGGCGAGATCGACCTGGTGGCGTGGGATGGCGGCGTGCTGGCCTTCATCGAGGTGAAGACGCGGTCGAGCGAAGATTTCGGCACGCCGGAGAGCGCCGTGGACGCGGAGAAGCAGCGCCGGATCGCGATTACGGCCCGCGAATACGGGCGCCGCGCGGGGGTGGAAGCGGCGCGCATGCGCTTCGACATCGTCAGCGTGATTCTCGATCGTCCACCGCGGATCTTCTGGCGGCGCGACGCGTTTCGCGTCAGTGTCATATAATCAGGTGTCTGCCGATGGCCCGATTAAAAGGAAAACCCTCGCGTGCCTGAGTTGCGCAAAGATCCGATCACCGGCCGCTGGGTGATCATCGCCACGGACCGCGCCAAGCGTCCCAACGACTTTATTCGCCAGCCCGTACCGCCGGCGCAAACCGGAGTCTGCCCGTTCGACGCAGGCCATGAGAACAAGACGCCGCCCGAAGTGCTGGCCTACCGCGACGGCGGCGGCCGCGATCAGCCGGGATGGCGCGTGCGCGTGGTGCCGAACAAGTTTCCCGTGCTCGGCATCGAAGGCGCGCTGAACCGGCAGGGCGAAGGCATGTACGACAAGATGAGCGGCATCGGCGCCAACGAGGTCATCATCGAAACGCCGGACCACTCGGCAACGCTCTCCGACATGCCGGAACACCAGATTGCCGAGGTGCTGCGCGCGTTCAAGGACCGCGTCAACGACCTCAAGCGCGACCGGCGATTCCGCTACATCATCCTGTTCCGCAACTACGGCGAGGCGGCCGGCGCTTCGCTCGAACATCCGCATTCGCAACTGATCGCGCTGCCCGTGATCCCGAGCGTGGTGAAGGAAGAAGTGGACGCGTCGCGCGAATTCCACGAGGCCAAGGAGCGCTGCATTTTCTGCGACATCATTCACGAGGAGAGCCAGGTGGGCACGCGGCTGATTTCGGAAACCGACCGCTTCACGGTGCTGGCGCCCTACGCGCCGCGGTTTCCCTTCGAGACCTGGATCCTTCCCAAGCAGCACGCGTCGCACTACGAGGACTCCGAACCGGCGCTGCTCGATAACCTGGCCTGGGTGCTGCGTTCGACCATGCGCAAGATCGACAAGGTGCTGGAACGCCCGGCGTACAACTTCATTGTGCACAGCGCCCCGGTGCAGGAAGCGCCGCTCGCGTACTATCACTGGCACATCGAGATCATTCCGAAGCTGACCAAGGTGGCCGGATTCGAGTGGGGCACGGGTTTCTACATCAACCCGACGCCGCCCGAGGAAGCCGCCCGCTTCCTGCGCGAGGCGGGACTGGGATGATATCGCGCCGCGGCCTGCTGATGGCGTCGGCTGGGCTTCTGGCGTGCGGCAGGCGGAAGGCGACCGCATACCCGGGCTATTGCTTCGTGGCCAACCGGCAGGGGCGCAGCGTGGCGGTGGTGGACCTGAGCCGCTTCCGCGTGCGCACCGAAATTGCGCTCGATGCCGCGCCGGCATTGGTGCTGGCGCATCCGCGCAAGCCGCTGGCCTACGCGCTGGCGCCCGCCAACGGCACCGTGTACGAGATCGATGCCGCCACGCTGACGGTAAGTCGGCGTGTGCGCGCGGGCGCGGCGGCGATTGAGATGCGCCTGGCGCCGGACGGGCAGGCGCTGTGGATTCTCGATCGCGATCCGGCGGCGCTGGTCGAAGTGCCGCTCGATTCGTTCAAACCCGCGCGCCACATCCGCCTGAGCGCGCCTCCCGCCAACTTCGACCTGAGCGCGGACGGGCGCGCGGCGGTGGCCTGCTGGCAGGACAAGACGATTCTGCTGGCGGCGCTCGCCCGGTCGCGCGTCGAGCGGAGCATCGTCTGGGACGCGCATCCCGAATTCGTCCGCTTCCGCACCGACGGCAAACTGCTGCTGGCGGCCGATGCCGAGGGGAGCAGTATCACTTTTTTCGACGTCGCCACTGGCAAGACTGTCGTGCGGCTGCCGCTCCCATTCGAGCCGCGGCGCTACGCGATCACCTCCGATGGCGGCCAGGTATTCTTGAGCGGACCCGGCATGGACGCGGTGGCGATCGTGTTTCCATACAACACGGAGGTTTGGCAGACCGTGCTCGCCGGGCGCGCGCCAGGCGCGATGGCTGCCACCGATACGCCGCCGTTCCTGCTGGTCGCCAATCCGGAAACCAGTAGCGTGACGGTGCTCGACCTGGCGAACCAGAACCTGGCGGCCGTGGTGTCGGTGGGCGCCGGGCCAGGCGAGATTCTCACGACGCCCGACAATCAGTACGCACTGGTGCTCAATGAGCTGTCCGGCGACATGACGGTGCTTCGCCTCGACCACCTCAGCGCCTCGTCTTCCGACCGAATCTTGCGCTACAAGAACGCTTCCCTGTTCACCACGATCCCGGTCGGCGCAGGGCCGGTCAGCGCCGCCGTGGTGAAGTGGTAGCCGGCGCGGACGATCGTCTGCCGGGTTAGCCCCATCGCCGCTGCAGTTGTGGCGCACGCAGTCCTGCCTGCTAGGCCGAGACTCCGAACTCCTGATCTCGCCCGGAGAATTCGGGCTGTCCAGGAAAGTGGCTTGGCCCATATCGGGTCGGCCCCGGTGGTTGCGGGGCGCGGCGCCAAAGGGAAAACGGAGCCGTGCCGCAGCTTCAGTTGCCTCAGCACGACGCGGAGGATCTGAAGAGCTCCCGGATGTTCGCCAACCAGTTGATCGCCAATGGGACGGTGCGGCAGCGCAATACGGGACCGAAGAGATTCCCGCTACCGTGACCGTCGTCAACCCGGCGTGGCAAGCACGGAATCGCGAAGTCCGCCAGAAGCATCGCGAGCTGAAGAACCTTCAGAAACTGCTTCATTCCCGATCCCGAAGCCAAAACGCTGACGGTCCATCTTCACCATCTGACGCAGGCCGCCCGCTATCCGTGCGACGAACTCACCGCCACGGGGACCATTTTCCCAGGCAGCGATCTCCGCCTGGAGTTCAGACTCGGCTCAAGCTAAATTCCCCGAGATCGAGAGTTCGGAGAGTGGACTTAGCGGTAGGGTCACCGATATCGGTCGCGACGCGGACGGGCGGCACGGGACTCGCCGCGCGGGCTCGACCTTCCCCCACGACGGGCGCTGGTACTCTGAAGAAATGGGATTCCGGCTGGCTGTGAACTACTCTCCCCGCGGCGATCAGGAGAACGCCATCGCCGAGCTCACGCGCGGCGTGCGCGAAGGCGAACAGCACCAGGTGCTGCTGGGCGTAACCGGCTCGGGCAAGACCTTCACCAT
>PMKM01000069.1:0-15384 GCA_003157745.1 Bryobacterales bacterium
CGAGATCTGAGGAAGCTCTTGGAATGGCGGCGAGTGTGGACGATTCAAGGTCAAGTTTCTGACCCCGGCCGTGATCCCCGTTCCGCCGCCCCGGTTTCTAATCGATAACGCCGACCTTCAGGGGCTTCTGCGCGTCGTCGCGTCGTGCGCCACGAATACGACCGAGCGCGGCAGCGCGGCACCGAGAAACTAAGGCGAACCGAACCGGCAGAACACGCAAGAACCCGTGCCAGGCCGCGTGCCTCCGCTTCACCCGCCCCCCACAGTAACGCCGGTGCTCTTGGCATCGTGTGCGCGCCCGCCCGCCGCTGTCGGCCCGTCCCGAAGCCGCAGGGGCCGGGCATGCTCGGCCCGCAGTCACCCGAGATCCCAGTGAACTAAACCGCTCTGCGGTATTGTCCGATTCGCTCCTCTCAGGAAACTGACCCGCCGCCCGATGAGCCGCGCGGCGCGCACTCCGCCTATCGGTATGATCGGCAGATTCCGCTTGGTGCTGTATAGCGACTGGGCGAAGAATTGTCGATGACACCCCGGACGACCCCGTTCGGCAGTTCCGGCCCCGTTCATCACACCACACCCAGTGAACTGCCGACCGGTTGGATTTGAGGCCAACGAAGGGCGAACTTGACCCGGCGCAAGTTCAACTGCCGGATCTGGGTTCATGGAATCGTCTGGCACGCCTGGCGATTTGCTGGCGCCCGGGAAACTGACCCGCCGCCCGAAAAGCCGCGCGGCGCGCACTCCGCCTATCGGTATGATCGGCAGATTCCGCTTGATCCTGTATAGCGACTGGGCGAACGATTGCCGATGACCCCCTGGATCACGCCGTTCAGCACTTCCGGCCCCGCCCATCACACCACACCCAGTGAACTGCCGAGCGGTTGGATTTGAGGCCAACGNNCCCCGGAAACTGATCCGCCGCCCGATAAGCCGCGCGGCGCGCACTCCGCCTATCGGTATGATCGGCAGATTCCGCTTGGTGCTGTATAGCGACTGGGCGGAGAATTCCCGATGACACCCTGGATCACCCCGTTCGGCAATTCCGGCCCTTGCTCATCACGCCGCACTCAGTCACACCCTCATCGACTTTTCCCCTCAGCCACTAACTCCCCATCCCTGAATGGCTTCCAACCGGCTCCCCATCCTTCCCAAGGCCGCAACCGCCGCCCTCCATGTCACAGTGATTACAGGAAGTACCCGCACGTCCGGCGCAAACACTCGCGCCGGCGTTGGACCTTCTCGCCGGCCCGCCCTCCAAACGGGGCGAATTCGCCCCGTTTCGGGCAGGCCGTTTTGTTTGTTTTCAGTGACTTAGTTAGCCTCAAACGGGGCAAATTCACCCCGTTTTGGAAGCACTTGTAACGCGTTTCGTTGCCCCCGGCTCGTTGTAGCCGCGGCTATGCGCCACGCCGCAACCGGTATCTCCGCCCGCGCCAGACTATGGAATTGCCGTACGCAGAACCGAGCAGCGCGATCAGCCACAACCACGCGACGAGTGGCGTCAGCACCGTGTGCACCCATCCCCAACGTCGGAACCAGGCGGCATACGAGGGCAGCGCCGCGCGCGCGCGCCGCGTGCGCAGGAAGCCCTTCGCCATGCCGGGCAACAGCAGGGCTGCGAGTACCCACGGCGCCGCAGCCGATCCGTGGAACCACGCAACGCTCGCCGCCGCCATGCCGCCACAGTAAAGCACATGCGCCGCAAGCGCTTTTCCCCACAGTCCTGGAGCGTGAACGCGAGTCACCAGCATCTGCCGGCGCGACCACGCGAAGAATCCGCACGCCGTGATCCGCTCCGCGCTGGGCGCCAGCGCGCCCGGAGCGAACGCGATCCGCAGGCCCGCGCCGTGCACCGCGCGCGATAGCGCATAGTCGTCGCTGATCGCATCTTTCCAATGCACCGCCACGCCCGTCGCGTAAAACACCTCTGTGCGAATCGCCATCGACCCGCCCCACGCAAACGGGTTGTCGCCGCGGCCGAGCAGGCCGTACACCGCGCCGTCCCACACCGCGCGCAGCGAGCTCCACACGCCGGCCCTCGCGGGCACGAAAAAGCGATAGCCGGTCGATGCGCCAACGCCTGCCTCCTCGAGCGGCGCAACCAGCGCCCGCAGCCAGCCCGCCGTGACGCGCGCGTCGGAATCCGCGAAAGCGACAACCTCGCTGTCGCGCCGCGCCGCTGCCACGGCCGCCGCCAGGTTCCGCACTTTCTCGCTCGCCTCCGCGCTGCCACCGTGCGCAAGCACCACCTTCACGCGCCGCGGCAGCGCGCCCGATGGAATATCGGCGGCCGATTGCGCCGTCACAATCAACTCGTAGTCCGGATAATCGAGCGCGCCCAGCGCCGCTAGGTTCTCGCGCAGCCCCTCGTCGTCGCCCTTCACCGGCACGATCACCGTGGCCGGCGGCAACGCCTCCGGCCGCTGCGCCAGGCGGGTTCTGACGTAAGCCGCCCGCCCGCGTTCGCTGAAGAGCGACGCCAGCGCGACCACCGCCGCCGATCCCGCAACCATCCACCACCCGAGCACGCGATCCCTCACTTCACCGTCAGCTCGAAATCCACCACCAGCACCAGCGCATCGTTGGTCACGCGGATTTCGGGCACGCGGAACTGGCGCAGCTCGCTCCGGTAGTCCGGTTGCACGCCTGGGTTTTCGAGCGCGCGTTGCGCCTCCGCCGCCAGCGGGTAATGGAAATCGCGTCCCAGGCTTGTCGCCAGCGCCGCGCAGACGCGGCGAATGTAGAACCCGGTCTTGCCGTCGCCTACCGCGGTCACGCCCGTCAGCGCCACGTTGCCCTCCCGATAAACCGGCACCGCCGTGATCACCACCGTGAACGCGTCGCCCAGACCGACGCACTGGCCCAGCATGTTGACCGACGATCGGCCGCTGAAGCGCGTGCGGATCACCAGCCGGCCGTCTTTACCCTGAAATTGCGGGTGTTCGAGATAGGCGAAATTGCAGCGTGTCTTCGCGCTGCCCCTCACGTACTTGCGCCCTTCCTGCGTGAAGACCGCCTGCGACAACATGCGCTCCAGCGCGCCGAACTCGAGATGCACCTCGACCGCGCCCAAATCGCACGCCGCGAATGCCATCGCCGCCAGCAGCCTGAAGACCCGCCCCATTCGCGGGCGCGCTCCGGTCATCGCGACCGCGCGCATTCTCGCGGCCCAGCGGCCGCTGCGCGAAACACACCGGGGCGCATGTCTACTTGCGCGCCTTGGCCTTGGGTTTGGCCGCGGCCTTTGCCTTGGCCGCGGTCGCCTTCGCCTTCGGCTTCGCGGCTGGAGCGGCAACCGTAACCACGGCGGCTTCGACGATCTCTTCCTCGACGGATACTGCCGCCAGTGCCTCCGGCTCCTCGACCGCGTCGTCGACGACCACCGCCATTGGGTTCGCCTTCTTCAGCACCTCGTTGAACAGCGCCTGCTTCCGCGCGTCCACTTTGGGCGGCGGCGCCTGTTCGTGGCGGAAATCGTGATCGCTGTGGCAAATGCGGCAGCGCACTTTGGCCGGCTCGGCGTTGACCACCGATACCACGGAGTGATTCATGACGCGCTTGCAGCGCACGCAATAATCGTCGATATCGTCGCCGAGCCTCGGTTCGCGCATGGTGCCTCCTAATGCCTATGCCGTGGTGGATTCGGGCGCCGGCTCCGGCTCCGCCGCGTGCTTCGCCTCGGGCAGCAGCCACTCCGCCGGTTCGAATCCGACAAACTTGCAGATGCGCAGGCGGCCGTCTTCGGTCTCGAGCAAATCGCCCACTTCGAGCGGATCGCCCGCTTCGCGCGACGCGCCCCATGCGTCGTACTCGTTCTGCCCTTCCACCTGGCCGCGCTGTTCGAAATCCTTCGGCTTCACCGCAACCGCGCCGCTCACGTGGGGTGCCAGGCGGAACTGCTGCCGCGCGGCGTCCTTCATGCGAAAGATCCGGTACAACGCCATAGCCCTACATTGTAATCGATAGACGCGTGCGTGTTGCCGCCAGTCAAGCCGCCCCGCCTGCAAGCGGGTTACACTCTGAGGCTGAGGAGAACTAGCGATGTGGAGACTCTTTGACGTTGCGCTCAGATGCGCATGCTTGCTCGGGTGCGCGGTCGCCGTGGCTGCGGCCGCCGACCAGGTGAAGGTGGAGGGAGGCGTTCTCGAAGGAATCGCCGGCGCGGATTCCGCCGTGCGCGTTTTCGAGGGCGTGCCGTTCGCCGCGCCGCCCGTGGGCGCTCTCCGCTGGCAGGCGCCGCAGCCGCCGGCCGCGTGGTCCGGCGTTCGCAAGGCGGACCAGTTCGGCGCGCGCTGTTATCAGGCCGGCCTGTTTTCCGACATGATCTTTCGCGACAAGGGCATCAGCGAAGACTGCCTGTATCTGAACGTGTGGACGCCCGCGCCGGCTCCCAGGAAGGGTTTGCCCGTGCTCGTGTATTTCCACGGCGGCGGCTTCGCGGCCGGATCGGGCGATGAGCCGCGCTACGATGGCACCAATTTCGCCAAGCTCGGCGTCGTCGTCGTCACCATTAATTACCGCCTCGGCGTCTTCGGCTTCTGCTCGCATCCCGAACTCACCGCCGAATCGCCCCACAAGGCGTCCGGCAACTACGGCCTGCTCGATATGATCGCCGCCTTGCAGTGGGTCCAGCGCAACATCGCCGCGTTCGGTGGCGATCCCGCTCAGGTCACCATCGGCGGCGAATCGGCCGGTTCCGCCGCCGTCAGCACGCTGGTCGCCTCGCCGCTGGCCGCCGGATTGTTCCGCGGAGCCATTGGCGAAAGCGGCGCGGTCTTCAATAGCAACGGCGTTCTGGGAGCCACACCGCTCGATCAGGCGGAGAAGATGGGCGCCCAATTCGCCACGGCCGCCGGCGCCAAGTCTCTCGCCGAACTGCGCGCGCTATCCGCCGAGGACGTGCTCAAAGTCTACGGGAAGGGCGGGCCGATGCGGTTCGGTCCCACCCTCGACGGCTATTTCCTGCCGGCCGACCTGGCGACGATCTACTCGGCCGGCAAACAGAACCACGTCGCGCTGCTGGCCGGATGGAACGCCGACGAAGTCCGCGGTTCGGTGCTTGGCGCCAAGGAAAAAACCACTGCGGCGTCATTCGCGGGAATGCTGAAAGCGCGCTTCGGCGACAAGGCCGGCGACGCGGCCAAGGTCTATGCGGCCTCGACCGACGAAGACGCGCTGGCATCGGCCGGCGATCTGGCCAGCGACACGTTCATCGTCTACTGCACATGGAAGTGGATTGAAATGCATGCCGCCACGGGGCAGGCGCCGGCGTACCGCTTCCGTTTCGACCGCGCCGTGCCGCTGCCGGGAGACATGCACATCGCCGGCGTGCCGGGTTTGGCGGGCCACTCCTGGGAACTCGAGTATGTCTTCGGCGCGCTCGATTCCAAGAAGGCCGCCTGGGGGCCGGAGGATCGCAAAGCGTCCGCCCAGATCGCCGCTTACTTCGCTAACTTCATCAAGACCACCAATCCGAACGGCGCCGGCCTGCCCGAGTGGCCGGCCTTCGGTAAGACTCACGAGGTGATGCATCTCGACGCTGCCAGTCACGCCGCGCCCGAAGAGCATCGCGACCGCTACGAATTCCTGGACGGGTTCTTCGCGGGCGCAGCGAAGAAGTAATCGCGCCGCGCTCTCTCTAAGTGCCTGTGAGCCGGCGCTTCTATTCCGGACCCCGGCGTCCAAATAGAAGCGCCGGCCCGCGCATCACTGTGATAACATCGCCTCTTACCGGTCCCCCCAGGCTCGCTATGACCCAACAAGACCAGAAACTTCCGATGCTCGAAAAAATCGGGTACGCGTGCGGCGACGGCGCTTCCAACCTGATCTGGATGATGTTCGTCTACTGGCAGCTCATTTTCTACACGGACGTTTTTGGACTCACGGCAAGCGCGCTGGCGACCATGCTGTTCGTGACGCGTATCTGGGACATGTTCTCCGACGTGGTCATTGGCACCATCGCCGATCGCACCCGCACACGCTGGGGCCGCTTCCGTCCTTACCTGTTATGGATGGCTCTGCCGTTCGGAATTATCAGCGTCGCCACCTTCACCACGCCTTCCTTCGGCGCATCCGGGAAGCTGATTTACGCCTACGTGACGCTCTCGATGATGATGCTGGTGTACTCGGGCGTCAACGTTCCCTACTCTTCTCTAATGGGTGTGATTTCGCCCGATTCGCAGGAGCGGACCAGCCTGTCCTCCTGGCGATTCACCTTCGCCTTCCTGGGCGGCCTGGTGGTGCAGTTCTCGACTCCGCGTCTGGTCGCTTTCTTCGGCAAGGGCAACCAGGCCCTCGGCTTTCAGCTAACCATCGCGGTATACGCCGTGGCCGCGGTGGCGCTGTTTCTGGCGACCTTCTTGAGCACTCGCGAGCGTGTGCGGCCGGTGGTCGAACAGAAAACCTCGCGGGCGCGGGACATGCGCGATCTGTTCGCCAACACGCCCTGGCTGGTGCTATGTTCGCTGGGCATTCTGAGCGTCTTTTTCGTCTGTATTCGCGGCGCGGCGATTGGATACTATTTCAAGTATTACGGTGGCGGATTGGATGCGGCGGCCACCTTCATGGTGGTTGGATCGGTGATGTCCGTGATCGGCACCTTCCTGATCCAGTATGTGACGCCGTTTACCGGCCGTAAGAACGCCTTTATCGGACTAATGCTGCTGGCTACGGTGGCTCTGGTCCTTTCTTATTGGGTCGGACCGAATCAATTAGCTTTGTTGTACGTATACAACCTCATTTACTGCGTAATGACAGGGCCTACATCGGCGCTGTTGTGGGCCATGTTCGCGGATACGGCGGATTACTCGGAATGGAAAACCGGGCGGCGGGCGACGGGGCTGATCTATTCGGCCTCGGGCATGTCGAACAAACTCGGCTGGACGCTGGGCGGCTCGGTGGTGGCCCTGGTGCTGGCGCTTACCGGCTTCAAACCCAACGTGGCGCAGACGGCCGAAGGCCTGCACGGCATCCGCGTGCTAATGGCGTTGGCGCCGGCCGTGGGAACTTTGCTGGCCGGCCTCGGAATGTTTCTCTATCCGCTCAATGAAGAGTCGACTAAGAAGATTCAGGCCGAACTGGCCGCTCGACGCGTCAACTAAGTTGCTCCCGGAGTTACGAAATGCAGTACGGATACTTCGACGATACGAACAAGGAATATGTAATCACCCGTCCGGACACTCCCCGGTCGTGGAGTAACTATCTCGGCAGCACCGAGTACGGCGCCATCATTACCAATAACGCCGGCGGATATAGCTTCTATAAGTCGGCCGCGCAAGGGCGCTTCACGCGGCTGCGATTCAATTCCGTCCCATTAGACCAGCCGGGGCGTTATATCTACCTGCACGATCGCGATAGCGGCGATTACTGGTCCGCTTCCTGGCAGCCGGTGGGCAAGCCACTGGAGACTTACCAGTCGGAATGCCGCCACGGCAGCGCGTACACCATCGTCTCTTCGGAGTATTCGGGCATCCGCGCCGAAACCACTTACTTCGTCCCGCTCGGCAGGAACTTCGAGTGCTGGCGCGTCCGGCTGACCAACCTGAGCGGCAAACCGCGCCGGCTGAGCGCTTTCACCTACGTCGAATACGCCGGAAACTGGAACTCCTATAACGACCTGATTAATTTGCAGTACTCGCAGCATATCGTGAAGATGGCCGTCGAAGGCGGCATTGTCGATCACGGAACCAACGTCAACATCCCGCCGATGCCCGATAACTTCGAGGACGCCGACCAGGGGCGTCACACTTTTCTCGCTCTGGTAGGAACCGAAGTCTCGGGCTACGATACGGATCGCACGGCGTTTCTCGGCACTTATGGGAGTTATGCGAAGCCGGTCGTGGTGGAGCGCGGGCAGTGTACCAACTCGCTTGCCGTGGGCGACAATGGCTGCGGCGTGCTCGAAAGCCGCATTAGCCTGGATGCGGGAGAGACGCGGGAGTTTCTCGTGTTGATGGGAATCGGCCGGGCGCGCGAGGAAGGCCGCCGTGCCGCCGATGAGTTTGCCGCTCCGGAGAAAGTCGGCCAGGAGTTAGCCACTCTCAAAAGCTATTGGCACGCGCGCATCGCCGGCATCGACGTCGAGACACCGGACGCCGAGTTCAACAGTATGTTGAATATGTGGAGCCCGTTCAACTGCCTGATGACTTAC
The DNA here is from genome assembly GCA_003157745.1 of Bryobacterales bacterium. Lineage (GTDB taxonomy): Bacteria > Acidobacteriota > Terriglobia > Bryobacterales > Bryobacteraceae > Bog-375. Next base: position 8,150 of record PMKM01000069.1, read on the forward strand.
GCATGGTCGCGCGCCGCGAGTTTGATCTACGCGGGCGAACGGGATGGGCTGGGTTATCGAGACACGGTGCAGGACATGCTGGGCGTGATGCACTCGATTCCGGACGAGGCCGTGCGGCGTTTGGAGCTGATGATCACCGGGCAAGTCTCGACCGGCGGCGCCATGCCGGTGGTGAAGCAGTTCGCGCATCGCCCCGGGGCGGAGCAGGCGCCGCGCGAAGAAGAGTATCGCTCCGACGATTGCCTGTGGCTGTTTAACTCGATCCCGGCCTATGTCAAGGAGACCGGCGACTTAGCCTTTTATGACAAGGTGCTTCCGTACGCCGACCACGGCGAGGACACCGTGCTGGGCCACATGCGGCGGGCCATCCTGTTCAATGTAACTCGTTCGGGCGCGCATGGGTTGCCGTGTGGCTTGTTTAACGATTGGAACGACTGCATTCGTCTGGGCGATCAGGGTGAGAGTATCTTCGTGGCGTTCCAGCTTCGCTACGCGCTGGCGGTGTACTGGGAAGTAAGTCGCTTGCTCGGGCGCACGAATGAGGAAGTGTGGGCGCAGGCGAACTTAGAGACTCTGGACCGGAATCTGCGGGAGCATGCGTGGGATGGCGACTGGTATCTGCGCGCCTATCGCGCCGATGGGTTCGAGTTCGGAGCGCGCGCCAGCAGGGAGGGGCAGATCTTTCTGAATCCGCAATCGTGGGCCGTGCTGAGCGGGCACGCCGACGCGGGCCGCGCCGCCACCGCGATGCACGCGGTCGAGGAGCGCCTGGCCACCGATTACGGGTTGATGATTTGCGATCCGCCGTACGTCGAGACCGATTACAACGTGATGCGCGCCGCGCTGTTCAACCCTGGCATGAAAGAGAACGGCGCCATCTTCACCCACACGCAAGGATGGGCGGTGATGGCGGAGACCATGCTGGGCCACGGCGACCTGGCGTGGCGTTACTTCCGCGCCACGCTGCCCGGCGCTTGGAACACGCGCGCCGAAGTGCGCGAGATCGAACCGTACGTATACTGCCAGTTCACCCACAGCAAGGCGAGCCCGCGCTTCGGCGCCTCGCGCGTGCCGTGGCTGAGCGGGTCGGCCGCCTGGTCGTACTTCACCGCCACGCAGCACATTCTCGGGCTGCGGCCGGAGTACGGCGGCCTGCGCATCGATCCGTGCATTTCCTCCGCGTGGAAGGGCTTCACGGCATCGCGAGTCTTTCGCGGCAAGAAAGTGCGCGTGGAGGTTCATAACCCCACCGGCGTCGAGCGCGGCGTGCGGAGTCTGCTGCTGAATGGCGAGCCGCTCGAAGGCAACCTCATCCCGACCGAGAAGTTGGCTGGGGAAAACCAGGTTGTGGTGGAGATGGGGTAAGCGGGGGCAGCCGCTCTGGCGGCCGAAGCTACTATTCCCCGTGGGGAACTAACAGCGGTATTAGCGCTTCCGGCGTGAGACAGCGGAGCAGAGATCCGCGGAACCCCTTCGGGTCCCGTGTCACGACGCACTCACACCCAGCCGCCCGCGCCGAAGCCGCAGTCACAGCATCTTCGAAGTCGGGACAAGGCAGGTGCAGCGCCTCCTGCACAACCGCCACATCCACGGTGGCCACGCCAAAGACGCGCAGAATTGCCGACACCGTGCGCCGGGCCTTGACGCTCCCCATCTCCTTGCTTGCCAGGTAGTGGATTGTCGTCACGGCATGGGCGGCCAACATCCCTTCGCAGATGCCGGCTTCGACGGACGCCCAGGCAGCCGCGCTGGCCTTCACATGCGGTTGCCGATCCAGCAGAACGTCCAGGACGACGTTGGTGTCGAAGAGAATTCTCTTCATCGGTACTTCGCAGCCAGGTGCTTCCGGTACTCGTTGACGTCCGCACTCTTCAGAATTCCGCGGACCGAACGCAGAATCGGGGCGGCGTCGGTGTCGAGGGAAGGCGGCGCGGACACCGCCGCGAGGTAGGTTTCCACCATCTCCGACACGGAGACACCGCGCAGTTTCGCGCACTGCTTGGCGCGCGAGACTACCCGGCCGTCCACACTCAATGTGAGCTTCGCCATATACGTATGATATCAGAAAAGCTGTACGTATGGATCCGGCGCCGTTTTCTTCAGCTTCTTGCCAGAAACTCTTCGAGCGCCGCCTGCCACGGGCGATGCGGCGGCAGCTTGGTATTGAGCAGGATGGCCTTGGCCGGGCGTGTCGCCTTGCGCGGAAAATGCGTCGAGGGCACTGGCACCACAGTCACCTGCCGCCGGGCGATGCGGAAGATTTCGCGGGCGAAATCGAACCAGCTCACGCCGCCCGCGTTGGCGACGTGATAGATTCCAGCCGGTGGCGCGCTCGCGAGCAGATCGCGCGTGGCCGCGGCCAGGTCGGGCGCGTAAGTGATGCTGTTGATCTCATCCGACACGGCCTGAATCGTGTCCCGCTTGGTGGAGAGATCGAGCATCAGATCGACGAAGCTCTTCTTCGAAAGGTCGCTCGCGCCCTTGGGTCCGAATAATACGGCCGTGCGCACAATGTAGAAGCGGCCGCCCGATTCGGCAATCAGTTGCTCGCCGCGATGCTTCGAGCGCCCGTAAATGGATAGCGGCGCCGGCTGGGCAGCTTCGTCATACTCGCCCCGCACGCCGTCAAACACGTAGTTGGTGCTGTAGTGAACCAGCGGCACGCCAAGTTCGGCCGCGAATTGCGCCAACCGTCCGGGGAAGTCGCCGTTCAATGCCATGGCAGCTTCCGGGCGGTCCTCGGTGCCATCCACGTCGTTGAACGCGACGCAGTTGATCATCGCATCGGGTGGCCGCGCTAAGTCCGCCACCTTGGACCGCAGGGCGGGGAAGTCGAGCACGTCGATCTCTTCCCGATCCCAGCCGACGGCCTCGGGATACAACTGCATAAGTTGGCCACCGAGGGTTCCCTTGGCGCCGAGAATAAGTGGGTGTTGAATGGATACCGGCATCGTTCTACCAGCGTTGGTGCACCAGTGGGCGGATCTTAGCGTTATAGATGCCGCGAATGGCAGCCATGGTCTCCGCGGTCAGCGGCGGCAGATCCGCGGCAGCGCAATTCTCCACAACCTGCGACGGGCGCTTGCCGCCGGGAATCGCGCAGGATACCGCCTCATCCATCAGAATCCAGCGCAGCGACAATGCGGCCATGCCGACTCCGGCCGGCAGCAGGCGCCGCATCTCTTCGACCGCGTCGAGCGCGACCGGGTAATCGACGCCCGAAAACGTCTCGCCCACGTCGAACGCTTCGCCGTGCCGGTTGAAGTTGCGATGGTCGTCGGCGGCGAACTGCGAATCGCGCGAGAGCTTCCCGCTGAGCAGGCCGCTGGCCAGCGGGACGCGCGCCAGAACGCCGACGCCGCGCCGTTGCGCCTCGGGGAAGAACAATTCCGCCGGCCGCTGGCGAAAGCAATTGTAGATGATCTGCACCGTCCGCACGTTGGGAAACTCGATGGCCTTCAGCGCTTCCTCGACGCGCTCGACGCTCACGCCGTAGAAGTGGATCTTTCCAGCCGTGGCCAGATCGTCCAGCGCGCCGAAGACCTCGGGCCGGTAGTAGACGTCGGTGGGCGGGCAGTGGAGTTGCAGCAGATCGAGACAATCGGTGGCCAGGTTGCGCAGGCTGTCTTCGACGAATGCGGCCAGGTTGCGCGCGTTGTATCCGTCCGCCGTGTGCGGCGAAAGCCGCCGTCCGGCCTTGGTGGCGATCATGATCGGATCGCGCCGCTCGCTGCGCAGCCGCGCCAGCAGGCGTTCGCTGCGGCCGTCGCCATAGACGTCGGCGGTATCGATGAAGTTGACGCCGCAATCGACGGCCTGGTGGAGCGCGGCCAGCGATTCCTCGTCGCTCACCTGTCCCCAGGCGCCGCCGATAGCCCACGAGCCGAAGCTCACTTCCGAGACCTGCCAACCGGTCCGTCCCAACGCACGATATCGCATATCTTCTATTATGCAGGCAAGCGGCCCGGCCTCAGTCGCGCCACCGCTGCCGCGCGCCGCCCGCTCAGCCCGCCGGCGTCGATCACCACCGCCACGCGCGGGAAGGCCAGCACCAGCGGCAAGCAGGGCATGGTTTGATATTACCGAATCAGAAGGCCGGTTCCGGTCGGCCCGGATCAATAAGCGCGGCGTTACTTGGCGCTGGCCGAGGGCACGCTGAAACGGCCGATGGCGCCGATCCCTTCGGTGAACCAGATTGCGCCGTCCGCGCCGGCGGCCAGCCAGGCGGGATTCGGCGTCGAGGTGGGCAGGTACCTCTTGGTGGAAGTGGCCGCCGCCTGCGCGGCAACCGGGTACTCGGTGATGGCGCCGGCCAGCGTGATGCGCCCCAGCCGATTGGCGATCGCGCCTTCGGTGAACCACAGCGCGCCATCCGGCCCCAGGATCAACCCCAATGGGTTGGCGGCGCCGGTCGGTATCGGGTATTCGACGATATTCCCGCTCGAGTCGCTGCGGGCGATCTTGTTGGACGCCCACTCCGTGAACCACAGCCCGTTATCCGGTCCCTTGAGGATGGCCGACGGCAGCGAACCCGAGCTCGGAATCGGAAACTCGGTGACCACGCCGGTTGGCGTGATCTGCCCGATGTTGTTGCCCGCCTCTTCGGTGAACCAGAGGTTGCCGTCCGGCCCGGTCACGATATCGTAGGCGCCAGCCGGTTGCGTGGGTATCGCATATTCGGAAAACGCACCGCTGGTCGTGATGCGGCCGATATTGTTGGTGGCCGCTTCGGTAAACCAGAGCGCGCCATCCGGGCCGGTGGTTATCCCCAGCGGAAACGCCGACGGCGTCGGTACCGTGTACTCCGTCACCGTGCCCGCGGTTGTGATGCGCCCAATGTTATTGGCGTGAAACTCGGTGAACCAGAGCGCGCCATCCGGGCCGACCGTGATCGAGAATGGGCAACTGAGAGTCGAGGTCAAAGTGTATTCGGCGACGACGCCCGTGGTCGAAATGCGGCCGATTTTGTTGTTGCCGTATTCGGTGAACCAGAGCGCGCCATCCGGGCCGGCCGCGATTCCCTTCGGCTGGCTATAGCTCGCCGGCAGCGAATAGAAGTTGAAGGTCTGTGCCGGCACAATCGCCGCCGCGGCTAACCACAGCGCCACCGCTCCCATCCTGCTTCCGATACCTAACGCACGTCGACTCATTTGCCTGCCCCTGTTGATCCGGCCGTGTGCCGGGTGATCCCTTCAATAGTAACGCAGGTGCGAGCGCCGGCGAGTGTGAAGACCGCGCCCGCTGTTGCGGTTTTGGCAACGGCGTGCGCCGGAATCGAAGGCCGGCCGAAGCCACGCTACAATAAAGTCAGACTCCATGTCCACCAAGCTTGATTTATTCGGCGCCGCCGCGGGCATCGCGAAAGGCATGACTGTCACGCTGAAGGAAATGCTCTCGCCCACCGTCACGGAATACTATCCGGACGAGCCGGCGAAGTTCGAGGAGCGCTTTCGCGGCGTCCACGTGCTGCAGCGCGACGCGAACGGCATGGAGAAATGCGTGGCCTGTTTCCTGTGCGCCGCGGCGTGCCCGTCCAATTGCATTTACATCGAGGCCGCCGAGAACACGGGGCGCGAGCGCATCTCCGGCGGCGAACGCTACGCCAAGGTCTACAACATCGANNATCTTCTGCGGCTATTGCGTGGAAGCCTGCCCGACCGACGCCATCACCCACGGCCACGGTTTCGAGGCGGCCAGCTACAACACCTCGACCCTGATCAAGCGCAAGGAAGACATGCTGGCGCCGGTTCCGGCCGAGGCCGCGCCGCCCGCCGCGGGTTGAGCGCGGGCCGGATCGCAACCGCCAAGAGCACGCCGATTTCCGGCCGTCGCCGCGACATATTGCCAGAGATCGTTCATAGACGTTGCGGAAGCCGCCGCCTGGTTGCTACACTGAAACTTCCCCGGCCAGGTAGCTCAGCTGGTAGAGCGCAGCCCTGAAAAGGCTGGCGTCGGCGGTTCAATTCCGTCCCTGGCCACCACATCTTAGAGCGCTTAAGCGACCTCAAGAATCCCGGTTGTCCCAATTCCGTTCTAGTGCACCAGCGTACTGAGCTTCTCGACGGCCCGCAGTTGCGACTCCGGAAGGTCCTGTTCGTATACCTCGACTATCTGCGAACGCGTGTCGATCAGAACCGGCTCCGCGCTGCGAGCCTGGCGGCCCTCCGGGCGAGAGTGTCCACCGCATTCACACCATCCGGAGGCCCATGGCCTACCGCTGAAGGCGAAAACAGCGCCGTATTCGCTTGTCATACGCCGCCGCCGTTCGCGCACACCGGGCAAGCTGGCGAGCAGCCTGTCGTTGATGCCGTTTTCAGGGGCGAGCGTGTGCTCCCCTTTATGTTCCACTAGCCCGTGTTTTGGCCTGGATGGCGCGGGCTGCCTGTTGGAATCTGTTGTCTTCTGTCGTCGACGGTAAGCTCCCGTTGCCCGCCGCGCCATCGCACTGCCGTGGAGGTCGATTCCTTCAGGGCGGCGTCGCTGATGGCGTGGCCGTTGATGAAGAAGTAGGGGGTGCCGTCTACGCCCAGGCGGTTGCCTTCCTGGCGGTCTTGGTCTACTTGGGGTTTGAAGCGGTGGGTGTCCAGGTCTTGGGTGAATCTGGCGACGTCTAAGTGTAACTGGGCGGCTTTGGCGATGAGGTCGTCTCTCGTGAGTGTGGATTGAGTTTGGAACAGCAGGTCGTGCATCTCCCAGAACTTGCCTTGGTCGGCGGCGGCTGCGGCGGCTTCGTGGGCGAGGGGGCTTTCTTTGTGCATGGGGAGCGGGTAGTGTTTGAAGGCGAATCTCAACTGACTGGGGTAGGCGAGCAGGAGTTGGCGGACGATTGGGGCGGTTTGGGCGCAGAAGGGGCACTCGAAGTCGCTGAATTCGACTAAGCTGATGGGCGCGGTGGCGGGGCCGCGCGTGGGGGCGTGACTTAAGTCGATCTGCTGCGCGGGGCCGGTGGCGACGAGTTCCGGTTGCACGCGTTTGTCGAGGGGGATGCCGGCGAGGAGCGACTCGATGACGGCGCCGAGCGACGCGTAGCCTTGCGGGCCGACCAGGCGGCGGCCGTTGACGAAGAACGTCGGCGTCGTGGTGACGCCGAGGCCCGCCGCTTCGGCCAGGTCGCGCTCGACGATGGGGCGGTAGGTGTGGTTATCGAGCGCGCGCTCGAACGCGGCGAAGTCGAGGCCGAGTGACTTAGTGTAGCCGAGTAAGTCGGCGCGGGTAAGATGGGTCTGATTCTCGAA
>PMKM01000069.1:15441-20071 GCA_003157745.1 Bryobacterales bacterium
GAAGTCGGAGAAGACGAGGATGGTAATGGGAGCTTTGTCGGAACCACGGACGGTGGATACTGGATGAGTTGGCTCCGCCGTCGCCGGTGGAGTGGCCTGACAACATGGTTGGCTGGATTGCGGCGTGGCGATGTGCGGCGCGGCGACAAGCAGGAGCGCGGATAAGGCGAGACAAGTGTGGCGTGGAATTCGTGTCATGGGGTCAGGCTTCCTCAGGAAGGCGATTGCGGACCAGTGCGCGACTCAAGATGTTACCGAAACGGGGTGAATTTGCCCCGTTTGCCGAGGACGCTTTGCAATGGAATCAAGCACTTGAGTCTCTCCAGGCGGGGCAAATTCACCCCGTTTTGTTAACATCTCGCCGAATCGAGGAACTGCTCCCAATCCGATTATCCCGCACGGGGTGCTGACGACGACCCCGAGGGCTGGCGTTAACCAGCGCAGCGCCACGAAAACAAGGGCGAAGATTGTTCGCTAGGCGAAGTGACCGCCGGGCGCGACGCGTTCGGAAACTGGGCAATTGGTTACTGTCCGCGGTTTCGGGCTCGGTTTCGGTTTAGAGCACGGACCAGAGCAGCTAGCCGCCGTATGGACGGCTGCGTTATCCTTGACATGAAATGCGCGCCATCCTCGTGTTGCTGTTCATATCCGGTGGCTTTGCCGTGGCCCAGCCGAAGCCAACGCCAGTGAACGCCGCTCCTGAATCGTATCCCGTATGGTGGGCTTCCGATGGAAACCTCCGACTCGCCAAGATCGAGGATGCGGAGACACTCCTCGCCGAGCCCTTCTCGAACGAGGACCTCGACTCACTGCGGCACCCCCCTGACGACTATTCCGGGCCGCCGCAGCCTTTGGCACACAACTGCAAGGAACTACTGGCGGTGGTCACTCCCAACAATTTCAGCTCGCCGAATCGCGTCGGGGCGTGGGGCTGGATCGGGGCCAGGTGCGCGGAACTGAGGGAACTCGCCCATGCGGTCCCTGCGCGCCACTCGGCCGTCCAGAGCCCCATCTGGACGCCCGCGGTGGTCTCGCTGCTACCAGCGCGCATCTTTGCGGCCGGAGATGAGGAGTCGCACCGCGCCGCGATTGAAGCGGATCTCAAGGGCCTGAGCCTAAGCCAGTACTGGACCGGCATGACGGACGCCCAGGGCCGCCAGAGGGGCAAGGCCCGGAAAGGCATTCCAATCCATCATGCCTTCGGTTTCGGCGATGAGTCCTTCGAACTCGGGGCCGAACTCAAGGATGACACCAACGCCGGCGTCTATCTCATCGATTTCGATTACTACAACGTCGTGGCGCGGGGAGATTTCATCGGGGACGGCTGGGAAGATCTCCTCGTCGAGACAATGTGGCACGCCTATCGTAACGCGTGGACGAACGTCGCCGTCTATGTGCTCACTCGAAAAACCGTGGCCGGACGAATTGAGATAGTCAAACAGGTTTTCTGATCGCCCCCGCGCGAGTCGGAGGATGCCGCTGCGCGCATGAAGAGCAAAGTTCTGAACAGGGGCCGAAACAGTGCCCCACACCGCTCAGGCGTTGTGCCGATACCCCAAGTCGGATTGCGTCGGCCCGGTCCACGGATAGATCTCCGCAAAGGCGTACTCGAACAGGATTCTTTGCCAGGCTCCTCGCAGTTGCAGGTTATCGTACGGGCTGGAAATTGTCCCAGGGTACTGAATCACTTTTGAAGCTGCCAAGAAATCGAATCGCTTGACCGCTTGATGGATCGCGTTTTGTGGCATCCACCTGGCCCAAGAGATGCTCAGCAGTGCCATCTTTGCGGAGCTGGGAAAGAACCTCCACTGCGTCGGATATAGCGTGCGGCTCAGAAACGGCTCGTTCAGCTCCTCGATCCGCGTCTGAAACAACCCATCGACTGCGTCCTGCCGGATGACCAGACTTAGAGACCGCGCCTGCTTCTCCGCGCTCGTAGTGGCTCCATTCAGTGTTCTAACCGTGTTGTATTCCGACTCGATCGCGGCCGCATCCACCGGTTTGCCGCCAGGGTCGGGATTCTTATGGTCCTTGCTGGGATAAAGGGTTAGCTTCTGGGCATTGGGAAGTCCCGTTCCCTGCCCATTCAGGTCGAGATTACAGCCAATGCCGATCGTTACGAGGTTCCTGCCGTCCATGTACAACGTACTAGACCTCCCCTCCAGCGCCTCAGAGACGTCCCGGAAATAGGTTCGATTGAACTCCAAGGATGGCGGATGGAACTCGCCGAACGGGGAACTATGCACGCCGACCAGAGCGTTGAAACTGCCCAGGGCCGACGAAGCAATGGCGGCCTTGTTCTGCAGCGAGTGCGGGTCCAGGTTCGGGTAGGCTTTCCGAAGACTTTCAAGATACCATCGTAGTTCCGCAGGCAAGCCTCGTCTGCTGACTGCGATGGCGATGGCCGATTTTTGCGCTGTCCTGGGTGGCGGCAACGGACTTTCTCCTCCGATTTAGTATCCGTTAAGGGGGCTTCGGCGCGTCAACATGCGTCAAGCGTGGACGACTTCATCGAGGCCAGGTTGCCGGCGGCGTCCCAGGTATAGGTCAGCGTGCTTTGCGCCGTGGCTTTGGTACTGAGGCGACGCGTATCCAGCCGGCGCTTTTCCTCCTTCCCGGCGCGAAAACAGCGCACTCGAATCCAGCGGGACGAAAACCGGCGGGGGGTGTAGGCGATTGCCTGAGGGGACGCGACTTGAAGTGAGGGGCGCGTGGCTCGTCGCGGACAATTGCAAGCTGAATTGTGCCCCGCCAATATGGTATGGTTTGGATGGATGGAGTCCTTGCCACAGCTCGACCACGGGTCGGAAGTGCCGCTGTATCGCCAATTATACGAGCAGTTTGCGGGGCGAATTCGATCCGGGGCGTTGGTGGACGGGGAGCGGCTGCCAGCCACTCGGGAATTGGCTGGGTCGCTGGGACTGAATCGGACTACCGTTGCGGCGGCCTACGAAATGCTCGAGGCGGCGGGCATGATCGCGGGCAGGGTGGGGAAGGGGAGCTTTGTTACAGCCGTGGCGGGGGAGTTGGCAGGTCGGGGACCTGCCCCACATGGGGTGCTGTGGAGCGCGTTGATCGATCGCGACGAGGTGGCGCCTCTGCCGGCGGCGCTGGGGCGCGAGACGATCAGCTTTGCGACGTCGTGGCCATCGCGCGAATTGTTTCCACTGGACGATTTTCGCGCCAGTTGCGCGGCGGTGCTGGCGCGGGCGGACCTGGCGGACATACTGCAATTGGGATCGCCGGCGGGATACGAACCGCTGCGGCGGCGATTGATGGAAGACGCGCGGCGGCAGGGAACGGCGGGCGCGGCGGACGATTTGCTGATCACGAGCGGTTGCCAGCAAGGGCTCGACCTGGTGGGGCGCGTATTGGTGCGGCCGGGCGACGCGGTGGTGGTCGAAGATCCGGTCTACCCGGGACTGAAGAGCTTGCTGACGGGGATGGGCGCGCGGTTGGTGGCGGTGCCGGTGGGTGCGGATGGGATGGAAGTGTCGCGATTGGCGCGGGTGCTCGAACGCGAACGGCCGAAGCTGATCGTGGTCACGCCGGACTTCCAAAATCCGACCGGAGCGACGCTGCCGCTCGGGGCGCGGCGCGAGTTGCTCGAAGCGGCGCGCGGGGCCGGGGTTCCGGTGGTCGAGAACGATCCGTATGGCGAGTTGCGGTATCGGGGCGAGCCGCTGGCGGCATTGAAGCAACTCGACGAACACGGTGGGACGGTGCTGCTGCGCAGTTTCTCGAAGGCGAGTTTTCCGGGGCTGCGGGTGGGCNNGCGGGTGGGCTGGGTGGTGGGACCGAAGCCGTTGCTGGACCGGTTGCGGCACGCCAAGGAAGCGGCCGATCTACACAGCGACCAGCTTTCGCAGGCGGTGCTGCTCGAATTCGCCGAGTCCGGGCGCCTGGAAGCGCATCGGCGGCGGCTGGTCGAAGCGGGTGGAGAACGGCTGCGGGTGACGCTCGAAGCCTGCCGCGAATTTCTGCCGGCGGGCACGCGGTGGACGCGGCCGGAGGGCGGCATGAACTTGTGGGTGAGCCTGCCGGAGCCGCTCGATGCCGGGGAGTTGATGCCGCGTGCGCAGAAGTTGGGCGTGGCGTATTTGCCGGCGCGGTATTTCGCGGTATCGCGTGTGGAGCCGGGCGGGCTGAGATTGAGTTTCGCGGGTCTCACGCCGGAGCGGATTCGCGACGGGCTGGCCATCATCGGGAAATTGGCCGCAGCGGAATTGGCCAATGTGCAGGTGGGCGGCGAGCCGGCGCCGGCGATGGTGTGAGGGACAGCCGTAGCGCACGCACTCATGCGTGCCGTGGCGAGACTCTTCTCGACACCGGCTCGCGCATGGGGAAGCAGCCGGGCGTCGGCACGAGTGCCGGCGCGGCACGCATGAGTGCGTGCGCTGCGGCGGGATGGCAAGGGTTGGCGCTGTGAGGAGCAAGAAGAGCCGAGACGACTCTCGGCTCAGCAGGCTGGACAGCCTGCGCCACGAATAAGGAGTGCAAACGATGTTCGAATTTACGAGCGAGAGTTTTCGAGTCAAGGTTGGGTTGGCGGAGATGCTGAAGGGCGGCGTCATCATGGACGTCACTACGGCTGAACAGGCGAAGATCGCCGAGGATGCCGGCGCCTGCG
>PMKM01000088.1 GCA_003157745.1 Bryobacterales bacterium
TGGCGAAATCGTCCGGCGCGACCGCCAAACAGATCGCCGGGGCCGTGCAACACAGGATTTCCGATCTGGCGAAATCGTCCGGCGCGTCCGGCAAACAGATCGCCGGGGCCGTGCAAGACAGGATTGCCGATCCGGCGGAATCGTCCGGCGCGACCGTCAAACAGATCGCCGGGGCCGTGCAACACAGGATTGTGGAACGGAACTACTGTGGTTGAGAGCGAACGGAAACTTGGCCGAACTGCGGGAAGCGGCGCAGGATGGTTTCGGCAACGGCCTCGGTCTGCTGCCGATTCAGTCCTGGCAGCACGCAGTCCTTATTCCAGAAGCCACAGTCGAGGTGCAATCCCCCAGGACCCGAGTCATCGCCGGGGCCATAGACGAGCGACCGGACTCTGTCGGCCGGCACCTTGACGGAGGCGCGATAGAAAGGGACCACTCCACTCCCCAGGTATCCTGTCGCGTGGAAGCCCCGACTGGTAACGGAAAGCTCGGTCGAGGAGGGTCGCGTGCGGTTGATCGCCAGATACAGAATGCCCAGGGCCATGCCGGAGGCGCCGCCAATCCGGAGTGTGGAGTTGCGCAGGGTCAAGGTGAAGATCAGGACGGCGCAGCACACCACCGGCAAGGCGATCCGGCCTACCCATCCCTCTTCCCGATCCACCCGAAACCGCAGTTCATCGGCGAGTTCGGTGACCGTCAGCTCGATCCGTGCGAAGGCTGGCATGGTGTCCACGATTGTAGCCCGCTGCGATGACGACGCCGTTACATACGCAAGCATGCCGCACGCTCGACCGGGGTTATTGTGCGACCGGGCGACCCGGTTGCGGCGCGCTATCGCTACCGATGACGACCACCGATCCACGCAGCCGCAGCGTCTTCGGGCCGCGCGAAGCGCACGTCAGGTCGTCGCCCAGATGGACCGTCAGCGCCTGCCGGGTCACATCCCAGACGGCTGCCGTGGTGTATGCGGGGCCGGGCTGGTTCTCGGGGAACTGCTGGGTCCACTCGCTGCCATCCCACGTCCAGGTCTCCCTGCGAAAATCGTAGTTCCAACTGGTGTCCGTGACGTCCTTTCCGCCCGTTCCCCCGATCATGACCACGGCGCGCAGACCGGGATGATAAGCCAACACGTGCCCCATGCGGCCGGTCGGGGGAGAGGCCGTGAACTTCTGACGCCACGCGCTGCCGTCCCAGGCCCAAGTATCGGAGTACCACGTGGGCGTGATCCCGCTGCCCATACCGCCGAACAGGATCATCTCGCCGCGCGCACGGTCGAATGCCATGCTGTGTCCCGAGCGCGGCATGGGACTGGCCAAACTGACGGCTTCGGTCCAGGTGGCGCCGTCCCACGTCCAGGTGTCGTTGGTATCGCCGTAGTCTCCCGCGCCACCGAACAGCACGACCTTGCGCGAAACGGAATCGTACGCCATGGCGTGACCGAAGCGTTCCGGGGGGCTCACCGAGGGCTGCAACTGCCGCCAGTCGTTCCCGTCCCACACCCAGGTCTGGCCGCTCGGCGTGGGCATGGCGCCAACCAGGCCGCCGAACAGGACGATCTGCCCGTGGGCCTCGTCGTAGGCCATGGCGTGGTAGGCGAGCAACCCGGGGTCGTGGGCGGGATGGAGCAGCGTCCAACCAGCGCCGTCCCAGAGCCAGGTCTCCGAGGAGATCGTCATGTTCCATTGGCCGCCGTACAAAATGGCCCGTCCGGAGCCGCCGAACGGTGCCATCGCCATGTTGAGCCGCGCGGTGGGGGCGTCGGCCGGCGCCAGCGGACTAAAGACCGGAGCCAGGGAGTTGGAGGGTTGGCGGAGCGTGGCGAGGCCGCTCTGCTGGATCAACGTAATAGCCTGGCCACCGGCGACGATGGTGGCATTTCGCTCCGGACCGTGATTGGCTGCCACAATGTAGCGGACCGTAGCCGAACCCGAGGTCTGATAACTGGAGCACTCGATGTCGGTGATCCATGGGGCGTCCCATCCAAGCGTCCATGCCAGATCCGGCGCGCTGGCCGCCACTGAGATTTCGCCGGTAGCGCCCGCCGCCGGAATCGTCGTGGATTGAGGGCTGACGGTCAACCACCCGGTGGCGCCCGTCTGCGTGACGACGACGAAGGCAGCGCCCACTGCGATCCTTCCCCATCGCGGCGACACGCCGGGGTTGGCGGCGACGGTGAAGCTCAACTGGCCATTGCCGGAGCCGACAGTGCCAGAGGCCAGGCCGATCCATGCCTCGGCGGCTGTCGCGATCCAGGCGCAGGTTCCGGGCGCGGTGACCGGAACGAGGCCGTTTCCGCCAGACGCGTCAAACGATTGTGCATCGCCGGCCGAGCTTGCGCACACTGGAGCCGGAGCGTAAGAGACGCTCACGTCGAGCCCGGACGCGGTGGCTACAATCACGGTGAGACTGAGGCTGCCATACGGATCGGTCCAGGTCTCGCCGGCATGGAGCGTTGGATCGTTCACCACCGTGCCGTCGGGATGGAAGTTCACCAGATTGGTGTAGGTCGCGGGATCCACGCCGCTCACGGTCGCCGCCAAAGCGGGGTCCGCATAATGCGCGAGAGCGCCCCAGAAAGCCGCCGCCGGCAGGGTTGAATCGAACGTCCCTTGCGGTTGCCGGTACTCAAGCCACAACCAGTCATCGCCGCCGGTGCCTCGGCTGACGCGGAGCGCCTGAGGGCCGCCAGCGAGTTCGTATGGCGCCAGGATGAACGTGCCGGCCGCCGTCACGGTTTGCACGTTGGCGCCAGGCTGGAGCCAGCCCAACAACTGCTTCTGCGGGGCGGCCCACTGCGCCGACTGTCTGCCCATGTTCGAGAAGGAATCTCCGTACTCGTGCAGCGCGTCCCAGGGCGCGGCGATTTCTCCCGCCGGTCCCAGGGGATCACGACCATAGTCGGCGAACCGCGCGTGCTCGAGACCGAAGCCGTGGCCGAACTCGTGGACGGCGGTATCGACGATGTCGACCTGCCCCACCATGCTCTCCGCACCAAGCCATAGCGACGACGCGTGGAGGTTGCCTTGCGGCGAGGCGATCGCACCGCAGCCGAGCAGCGCCATGCCGCCCGAATCCATCCCCATCTCGCCCTGGGGCGCCACCACGTAGATGCGATTGTACTGGGTCAAATCGGCGACGGGAGCGGCAGCGCGCAGGGCTGCGTCGCGCGCCGACAGAGGCTCATCGAAGTAGTCGGCGTCGAGCACGAATGGGCCGAGCACGTCACCAGTGATCCATGTCTGGCCGAAAGAGGATTCGCGGAGGAACCCGTCCACCGTCCGGCCCGCGCCAAAGAAGCTGTTGCGCATGAGGCTGGGAGTTACCGAAGAGAGCAGCGCCTTGCTGGGAAACGAAGCCAGGATAACGAGCGCTCGCTGTTCCCCCGTGAGGGCGCATGTGTCGGTGACGCCGCTCGAAATCGCCGTGAGATCGGAGACGTTCAGACGTCCGCCAGAGACCCTTCCGGCGACTCTCACTATTTGTCCGGCCCGCGGCGCGGCGTTTCCAGCCAGGCTCAGTTCCAGAGCCTCCTGGGAGGTTTGCAGGAAGAACCGCAGCCGGCTGGTTCCCGCCTGGAGATTGTCGACAACGAGGGTCTCTACCCTGCCCTGCCAGACGCCGTCCGCTTCCGCCGAAGCCGTCGCGACCAGTGGCTGGTTGGGGTTCGCGGAGCAACTGAGCGCCAGCAGCAAACCGGTGGAAAGTACCGTCAATGCGCGAGTTACGAACATGGCTCTCCTGTTTGGATTACTCGATGGATGGGTGGGTGCTGCGCGATTCCTGCTGGCCGACTTCGCACGGGGTTCATTGGCTCGGGCGAGAATCCACATATGAGATTCTCATCGGCAGTCTTCGCGGAAGTCTTAGCCGCTATTCTTCACGGCCGACCAGCGAAGAGGCAGAACAATGCGCTACTTGGACCTGGGCTGGCTGACAGGGACGGATACCGAACCCATTGCCCCGGAAGCGATATCCTGAACCACGACGCGCAGTTTCTCGGCTTCGGGTTTGATGTCAAGGCTCTTGCGGTAGACCCACCCGTGTGCCGCGGCTTCCCGATAGTCGCCCGGAGATAGCGCTGGCTCCACGCGGTCCTTCACGCCATCCACGGTTCGGCCATCCTTGCCCAGTTGCGCGAAAACCAGATTGACGTCCGCCCTCCAGAGCCCATCCTTAAGTCCGAAGCGAACGTCCTGGGTGTCCACTGTCACGGAAACATCCTGCCGCAGCGCCTGCATCGGGTTCGACGAAACTCCGAGCGTAAGTCCAACGGCTGAAGCCTCGAGTGGACTCCCGGCAGCGTCTCGTAAGGCGGACTCCGAGTCGTATCGGGACGAATCGTCCGCGGCGAGATAGCCTCTGCGGCAGCGGGCGATCAGACCATCGCGCTTCATCCGCACGTCGATCGAGTGGTAGGTGCCATCCCACGCATTCTCGTCGAGGTAGTAGTCGAGGACATAAGCGGAGCGTGCCTCCCGGAGCACCTCCCCAATGTGCTCGCTCAAACCGTTGGTCTCGTAGAAGGCCCGGCCACCGGTCTCGGCGGCCAGGAAGTCCATGCCACCCCGCTGGTTCTCATAGGGAATCGCCGACGGTGCTCGCCGTGGAGCCGCGCCCGGGCTGTTGCGCCGGCGTGCATCTCCCCCGGTCAGTTCGAGAGGCCCCATGAGGCCTCGTGCTTCGATGGGATACACCGCGACGTCCGCGTCGCTCAACCATCGGGCGAAGCCGCGCAATCGGTCGTAATTTCCATCGTTTCCATCCTGGGCAGCGCCGGGCTTGGCGGATATCGCGGACGGGATAGCACCGGTTGCCGCCAATACAAAATCGTTGGGCAAATCGGGACCGAGTTTGGGAAAGACAAGGGAGATCCAAACCACGTTTTTTCGGCCGGGTATACCGCCCAAATAGCGGGCGATGGACTGGAATGCATTGCCGGCCATCACCGCGTGCGTTTGCGTCCAGGTTGCGCTCTCCCGTTGCCACGGCGCCGCAAACCAGGCGCGGGCCGCCGCTGCAAGCGCCACTTGGTCATCCGTGAAGTCATGGACGACCATCAGTTTGCCCGGTCTGAGGTCATACAGGGCCACTTGGCCCCCGGGCTGAACGGTTGTGAAAAACTCCAACACCTGAAGCCGGGCGCTTTCCGTAGCCAACCTGAGCGGCGATGTAGCGAACCCCGGTCCATCGAACAACTCGTCTACCAGGATGACGGTGAGAGCGGCGGCGGTCTTGCCCTGGTCGTGCGGCCGATTGGTAACAGTCAGCGGGGACACGTTCGATGGGTGCTCCGCAGGAGACACAGGTATAGCCAGAAAATGCGCGATCTCCTCCTCACGCCCATTGTCGAGAACCTGGAAATCGTCTTTGGTCAGACCCTCCACCGGGTGACCGTTCCTGTCGACAACCACGACGCTCAGTTGCTTCAGCCTCGCGGTGGCGCGGATGACAGTTGCATCCGGCGCCTGGGCCAGCGCCGGATGCAACAGAGCGGCGAGCAGGGGTGCCACGATCATCCTCGTCTTGAGCCAACCTAGACCCTGGGTGCGCATGGACTGACCTCGGAGTCGAGCATTCTCCTTGTCTCGATTCTACGGTTGTTCCGCGCCGCTAGCGACTACAGGTCCAGTCGTACCGTACCTGAACAACCGCATCGGCAAAGAGTTAGTTGCAGTCATTGTAACAGGCCGCAAGTTGCTCCCCAGCTTCAACTTCTTCCCCCTGTAGGGCCGCCTCGCACCCCTGCTCTCCTTCCTGGACGCAGAACTGGTGCCCCGACCCGCCGTTGCCTTGCATGCAGTCATATTCGAGGTCGCCGATACAGGCCTCGTAATCCGAGTTCATGGTGTTTATGGCCCCGTTGTACGCGTTGGTGCAAGCCACCGTGCATCCACTTTCGTCCGCCATCGCTGACTGGACCGCGAGCATCTGGACCGCGAGCAGTAAACAAATAGCTGTGAAGGCTAACTTAGCAAATAGGAATAATCGGCGTGACATCGGTTTCTCTTTCCTCCTTTGAATTGCCCGCCCGGCAGGCGGGACCCACCTGCACATGCCCGAGGACCATGTGCGGCTGGGGGCTTCTTAGCTCCCTGATCAACCTGGTACAGCGGCTATTGAAGTCCGCGGAGCTTCGCGAGTACCTCCTGTTGGCCTCGCCCATTAAGACGGCCCATCCACACGTCCTGCACAACGCCAGTCGAACTCAACAGCATAAGCGTTGGCGTCGAAGAGACACCGAGCGAGACGAGCGCAAGGTTTGGAACGACGTGGATGTACACCGAGGCGTCGCGGAGGTAATCGTCCACCTCGGCCTGACCCTGCGGGAAAACCGCCACTAAATCCTCGGCACCGTCCACGCTCTGCGCGAGGGCCCTGTAGAAGGAAGCGCTCTCCCGACAATATCTACACGATGTCGAGAGGGCCAGCAGCACCAGGCGGCGCTGCCTTGGAAAATCGATGCCGGGGACCGTAATCGCTTTCCCGAGAAGGCGGTTCCGGGTTTCCCGCCCCCCCCCCCGGAGACCTTAGTGTGTTTGCGGCCCAGTAAGCCAGTTTGGTAGACGACTACGATCAATAACCCGACGCCGACGATTACAGCGATATTCGCAGCCTTTTCAAGTCGACCCATAATCAATCCCAAAAGGTGTTACTCCCAAACATAGCGCAGCGCAAGCGGAATCGTTCTTTCTTTCTCGGCGAGGAACGATCGGAATGGGTTCTGCTAGGCTGAAGACAGACCTGCCATGGGGAACGCCCGCAAACCGGAAGTGATGAGTCCGGCCGGATACTGGCCGCAGCTCGAAGCGGCGCTCGATGCGGGCGCCGACGCGGTGTATTTCGGACTGCGGCACTTCACGGCGCGGGCGAAGGCGGGGTTTGGGCTGGAGGAATTGCCGCCAGCGCTTGAGGCGCTGCACCGGCGCGGGGCGCGCGGCTTCGTCACGTTCAACACGCTGGTGTTCGACCACGAATTGCGCGAAGCGGCGCGGGCGCTCGAGGCGATTGCGAAGGCCGGCGCGGACGCGATCATCGTACAAGACCTGGGGATTCTGAAGCTGGCGCGAGCGATTGCGCCGGAGGTCGAACTGCACGCGAGTACGCAGATGAGCGTGACCAACGCGGCCGGAGTGCGGCTGGCGGAGAGCCTGGGCGCACGGCGAGTCACGCTGGCGCGCGAGCTGTCGCTCAGCGAGGTGCGGGCGATTCGCGCGGAGACATCCTGCGAGCTCGAGATATTCGTACACGGCGCGCTGTGCGTGGCGTATTCCGGGCAGTGCTTTTCGAGCGAAGCCTGGGGCGGGCGCAGCGCCAATCGCGGGCAATGCGCCCAGGCTTGCCGGCTGCCGTACGAGTTGATCGTCGATGGCACGGTGAAGCCGCTGGGCGATGCGCGGTATCTACTGTCGCCGGGCGACCTGATGGCGCTGCGCCAGATTCCGGAGATCGTCGGGATCGGCATCGCGGCGTTGAAGATCGAAGGCCGCTACAAGGACGCCGATTACGTGTCGCTGGTCACGCGGGCGTACCGGAAGGCGGTGGACGCGGCATGGGAAGGCCGAAGCGCCGCGATTGATGCGCGTGAGGAACTCGATCTGGAGCAGGTGTATTCGCGCGGATCGGGCGCGCACTTCCTGAACGGGACCGATCATCAGGCGGTGGTCCGCGGGCGGGCGCCGCGGCATCGCGGGGTGCGGATGGGCCGCGTGATTGGGGTTTCAGAGACCGGCGTGACGATCGAGCCGGCGGAGACGAACAGGCTGGCGCCGCTGAAGCCGGGCGATGGCGTGGTGTTCGACGCGGCGGATTGGCGCAGCCCGGAAGAGGCCGAAGAAGGTGGGCGCATCTTCGAGGTGCTGCCGAGCGGAGGCGCGATCGAATTGCGCTTCGCCAATCGCGCGCTCGACCGGGCACGCATACGCCGCGGCGACCTGGTGTGGCGCACCAACGATCCGGATCTCGAAAAGCGCATCCGCGCGCTGCCGGCTGAGCGGGTTCCGGTGAGCGTGCGGGCGACGGCGCGGGAAGGCGCGCCGCTGAGCGCGGTGTGGCAGGCGGGCGCGATCGAAGTGACGGCAGAATCGGCCGCACCGCTCGGGAGCGCGCGCAGCCGGGCGCTCGATGCGGAGATCTTGCGCGATCAATTCTCGCGGCTGGGCAACACGCCGTATACACTCGCCGGATTGGAATTAGTTGTAGAAGGCGCACCGTTCGCGCCGGCGTCGCTGCTCAACCAGGTGCGGCGCGATGCGGTGGAGCGGCTGGAAGCGGCGATGGTGGCGCCGAGGCGAATCGAGGTGCGCGAGGCGATTGACGCGCTCGAAGAAATCGGCGGGACGGTTGACAGACGAATGCGTCTGTCCCACTTTGCAGCCGAGACAGTGGGGCAGGCGCTTTCGCCTGCCAACCCCAAACGTCTCCCCGATCTTCATCTGCTGGTGCGCACGGCGGAGCAGCTCGATGCGGCGATCGAGTTTCGGCCGGCCAGCATTACGCTCGACTACCTGGATCTTTACGGGTTGAAGCCGTCGCTCGAACGCGTGCGAACGGCCGGCCTCGCGGCGCGCGTGGCCAGCCCGCGCATTTTGAAGCCGGGCGAGGAGCGCGTGGTCGATTTCCTGCTCAGTTGCGGGTGCCCGATCCTGGTGCGTTCGGTGGGGCTGCTCGAAACACTGCGCAGCCGCGAGCACCCGGCGCTGGTGGGTGATTTCAGTCTCAACGCGGCCAACGCGATTACGGCCGCGGAGCTGCTGGCGATAGGCCTGGATTCGCTTACGCCCACGCACGATCTGAATGCGGCGCAAGTGGCGGACCTGGCGCGGGCGGTGGGCGCGGACCGGATTGAGGCGGTGGCTTTCCATCACATGCCCGTGTTTCACACCGAGCACTGCGTGTTCTGCCGTTTTCTTTCGACCGGATCGAGCTATCGCGATTGCGGCCGGCCTTGCGACGAACACCGCCTCGAACTGCGCGATGCGAGCGGACGCGCCCATCCGGTGATGGCCGACGTTGGCTGCCGCAACACAGTGTTCGGCGCCGAGGCGCAGCAGGCGTCCACGCATTTGCCAGCCTGGCTGGCGACGGGCATACGCGATTTTCGATTGGAATTCGCGCACGAAACGACGGCGCAGGTGGGTGCGATCGCGCAGGCCTTCGCCGGCGCGCTGGGCGGAGCCTTCGATGCCGCGGAACTGGCGCGGAGGTTGGCGCGCAACGTACCCGGCGGCATCACCGAGGGCAGCTTCTTCGTGGCGGCGAACTACCGGGAACTGCCGGTGCTGCAGTAGAAGAAGTTCGAAACACGCCCAGGGCGATCTCCCGCTTGCGCCGAGTCTACTGCTTGGTGAAGTCGAAGGTGCAGGGACGGCCCACGATGCCCATGCCGGCGTCGCGGGTGCCTGTGCCCTCGGAATCCGTGAACTGGGCCTTGATGTTGTAACTATACTCCGCGCCCTTGTGGGCGAGAATTCCACGGGCATATTGCCGGGAGGCGACGATGCCGTTTGCGGACAACTTGGCGTTGCCATCCGGCGCGATCTTACCTTCGATCAGCAGGTAGCCGGGCTCGCCGGCCGTGCCGTGTTCTCCGCGGAAATTGCCGTTATCGACGGCGCCCGGAAACTGCCAGGTGTATCCCTCGGTGTTCCCTTTGGCGGGGCAGCTCATCTTCGTGAGCCACTTGCCGTCGAAACGCGGTGCACTGGAGCCGCCGGCTCCCGGCGATTGCGGGGACGAGGACGCGCTTTGGGCGAAAGCGATCGACCCAATGAGCAATGCGGCTGCCACGCCGAGAGCCGACCGAGCAAGAGTAGTGAAATGCATACGGCGGATCGTTATGCAATCCGGTATCCAACCGGCGCGAGCCCAAAATGGCCCAGAATATGCACGGCCTGACGCAAAACAACACGGCGCATCGCGATAGCGGCGCCCGTGAGAACGGGGCGCGGACGGGAGCACTGCGCGTTTTTGCGCAGGTAGCGTATCCACACGCACGAACGGGAGACGACAGGCTATCCGACGAGCACCGCCTCGATCCGCGCGATGCGAGCGGACGCTTCCATCCCGTGACGGCCGACGCCAGGTGCCGCAACACCGCTTTCGGCGCCGAGGCGCAACAGGCGTCCGCGCACATGGCCTCCTGGCTGGCGGCGGGCATGCGCGATTTTCGCTTGGCGTTCGCGCACGAAACCGCGGCGCAGGTGGTTGAGGCCGCGTAGGCGTTCGCCGGGGCACCAGGCGGCATCGCGGAAGGCAGCTTGTTTGTGGCGCCCAACTATTTCGAACTGCCGGTGCTGCAGTAAACCGAATCCGCCGAACGGCCAGCATTGACATGTGCGGCACATGTTCGTATGCTGGGAACATGTCGAAGATGGTGCAAGTGCGGGACGTTCCGGATCGTGTCCATGGCACGCTGAAGGCACGCGCGGCTCGCGAAGGCATGAGCCTTTCCGATTTTCTCAAGAAGGAACTGGCGCGCGTGGCCGAGCGGCCTACCATCGAGGAGTGGCTGGAGCGCGCGCAGCAGACTTCTCCCATCCGGGCCAAGATGAGCCCCACGCAAGCGATTCGCGAACTACGAGACTCGCGATGATCGTCCTCGACGCCTCCGTCGTGGTCGAACTTCTGACCAACGGCGCCCTGGCCGATTCGATCAGAAGCGACCTTTCCGAGCGTGACGAGTCATTCGTCGTTCCGCATTTGATCGATGTCGAAGTGATCAGTGCGATTCGCCGTCTGGTGGCTGGGCAGCGAACCAGTGCGCATCGCAGCGCGCAGTTCCTCGCTGGCCTTGCTGCGCTCCCTGCGGAGCGCTATTCGCACACGCCCTTGATCGCCCGCATCTGGGAGCTGCGCCACAACTTCACAGCCTACGACGCCGCTTACATAGCTTTGGCGGAAGCCATGAACGCCACGCTCTATACCGCCGACGAGAAACTGGGCAAAGGCCATCGCGCGCGGGTCAAGCTCTTCGCACGCTGACGAAAGACCGTTGGTCCCCAGCCCAGCCAGGTTCGCGGAGTCAACGTACTTCGCCAGTGTCTCGACCAGTCGGGCGTGGGCCGGACTCTGAGCTGTTATGATTGAGTCGTGGACAATAGCGCGCAGTCAATCGGTTCTTCCCGGTCGGACTCCACAGCCTCGCCTTCTTTCGAGGATCTCGCCCGCCAGCAGGGTGTCACTCCGATAGTTGACTTCGCCGTTCTTCTAGGACAGCCGGTGGCCGGCGACGAATCGGTGGAGGAGTTTTCGGCAAGCCTGCGCGGCTGGCGGCGAGAAGGTGACTCGCATCCCGGCCCGCAATGAATGCCGCGATCGTTGACACCGACGTGGCGTCGATGCTGTTCAAGGGAGACACGCGGGCGCTGGCTTACCGTTCCCATCTGATGGGCCGCGTGCTCGGGATCTCTTTCATGACTCTCGCCGAACTGGAGCGCTGGACGCTCGAGCGGACTTGGGGTGAGAGGCGGAAGATCGAACTGGCCCAGCACCTGACGCGCTACGCGGTCCGCCCGGTCAGCCGCGAGTTGTGCGCAAAATGGGCCGTAGTTTCCTGCGCCGCCAAGAGAAAAGGGCGCCCGATTCAAACCGCCGACGCCTGGATTGCGGCGAGCGCCCTCCATTACCGCGTCCCCCTGATCACCAACAATTCGAGCGATTACTCGGTCGTCGATGGTCTGCTCGTGCTCTCCGCGTAGGTTCCTCTCCTGATTACGCCCGCCCTGCGAACGTCCGGTTCTCGGTCGACACTTTGACCTTCTCGCCTTCTCTGACGAACAGCGGCACGCGGATCTCCATGCCGGTCTCGATCGTGGCTGGCTTAGTCACGGTACCGCTCGATGTATCGCCGCGTACGCCGGGTTCGGTCGACTTAACCGATAACTCGACGAACTCAGGCAGCTCTAATCGCTTACCGGGTAAGTGCGGAGACGATGCGGGCC
>PMKM01000248.1 GCA_003157745.1 Bryobacterales bacterium
GCGCCTCTCCTCGACTCTACCCCCATTCGTTCGCCGGGCAGTGGCTGGCAGGATCATACCGCCAACCTGCCTGTCGCGGACAACTCCCCCGCGCCCGCCCTTCCCGCTCCCACTCCCGCCGCCAATGTGACGGCCATCGTAGACGATTACAAGAACGAGTTGAACGCGAGCCCGGCGGATCCCACGGTTCCGGTTCTTTCCGAATTCCTGCAGCACTGGAAGCCGGGAACGGCCTGGAACAATGGCACGGCCCTGAATAGCGCCGTGTTGACCTACAACAACGACTATGTCTTCGACGCCACGTGGAGGCGCACGGCCGAAGAAGAAATAGCCGCCCATTACGACGATCGCCGGAACCAGAGCTACAGTATCATCGACGGACTCGGGCCACTAACCTCGCTGTACCTCGCGGGAGCGCAGTCGGTCACCACGATTCCCGCGTTCGACTCGACCACCCTGGCCACGGAATATGACGATGCCGGAACCGGCAATCCCGGCGGAAGCTTGACCTCGCCTCTTGCCAGCACCGTCGCCCTCGTCAATAACCTGCGCTCGTTTTCGGCCACGCCCGACAAGAATTACTATAACTACCCGCGTCCCTGGCGACTGAACAGCAGCGGCGTGGTGGAGGACACCGGCACCACGCAAACCGCAACCGTCACAATCGTCAATGGCGCTTCGACGACAACGCAAGTCAGGACCTGGAACGTTTACGACTCGAACGATCTAGTCGCACCTTCCCTGCTTGCGGTCAGGAGCACGACCGCGGCGAGCGATCAAGGCTTCCCAAGCGGCCATGAGAACGCCGGCAACCTGGCGGCACTCGCTTTGGCCTACGCCATTCCAGAGCGTTTTCAGGAGTTGGTCACGCGCGCTTCCGAACTCGGCTACCACCGCATCGTTGCCGGCATGCATTCTCCGTTGGACGTCATGGGTGGGCGCATGTCCTCCACCGCCTGGGCCGCCGCAATCCTATACAACAACGACATGTCGGGTACCGCCGCCCCGGTCATCACCAAGGGTAAGGCTTACACGGATGCGCACAATTACCCTTTTCGGCTAACAGGCAGGGACGCCAACTCACTTTTCGCATACGCGCATAAGGACGGCATCGCTACCGACCGGTTTGCCGACTGGGCCGCCAACAAGAGCGATTTTGCCACTCGCCTGACCTACGGTTTCGCTCCCCTCAATTCGACGGCGAACCCCGTTGTCGTTCCCAAGGGCGCGGAAGTTCTTCTGGAAACCCGCCAGCCCTATCTGGATTCAAGCCAGCGCCGTTGGGTTCTCTACACGACTGGCATTGCTTCCGGCTATCCGCTGCTCGATGACGCCGAGGGTTGGGGCCGCCTGAACCTCTTCGACGCGGCCGATGGCTACGGCGCATTTTACGGCAATGTAATCGTGAAAATGGACGCGTCGCTGGGTGGCTTCAATGCCAGCGACACCTGGCGCAACGACATTTCCGGCACGGGAAAGCTCTTTAAGCAGGGCACGGGCACGCTCAAGCTGGCCGGGCACAACAGCTATTCCGGCGGCACTCAAATCGACGTGGGCGGCGTGCTGGAGGCGGATTCGCGCGACGCCCTGGGGACGGGCGATGTGGTTCTCAACGGGGGCACACTCGTCAGCCACACTAATGACCCCTTGCTGATCGCCGGCAACTACAACCAACTTTCCGGCAGCACGCTGGAGATCGATCTTGGCCGCGACGGGGAAGGGGAGTTGACGATACTTGGCGACGCGGGCTATGCGGGCACGCTAGACATCAATGTACAGCACGATTTTCAGGTTGTTCCCGGCGAGACTTTCGACGTCATTACCACGAGTTACCAGCAGGGCGCCTTTGCGACGGTTAATGTTACTGGAACCTCTGCCAAGTGGACGGTCGTCTACAGTGACCGGGGCCTTCATCTTAAGTTCCATTCCGACGGCAGACGCCACTAAGACGACTAATCCGCCGAACTAATAATCCTCCTGGGAGCCGCCGTCGCGAGCAAGCGATCAAGGGCATGATCGGAAGCGATTACGTTTCAAGATCGAGCAAGTCTGCAATCTGAGAGGCGGATCGCCCATAACAACTTTCAAGGCCGCTTCAATTTAGTGGCCGTCCGGCGTTGCAGGCCCGGCGATGGCGGCGCCAGAGGCCTCAGTGTGCGACAGATTGTTAGAGGTTGTCCGACGAAGCGCGTGCTGCGGGCTAAGCGATCAACTCTAAACTGGCGGTGAGGGTGGGATTCGAACGTAGCGGCCCCATTTCGAGTCTGCAAGTCGCAGATTCTTGATTGCCGGGACTGCCGGATATGTCAGCTGTGCCATTGCGCATTGCCCACCATTGCCCAAGGAGGGATGTCTTCGCACTCGGAACAATATCACTATAATCGTTTCCACAGATCGGGCGCTCGCCTCCGCTGGCAGGGGAAGGACAGGGCTGGTCGAGGTCGTGAGCCTCGAGCGGATCGGCGTCGTAACCTCGCTGGCCGGCCCCGGACTTCTCATCGCCACGAGACGAGATGCCGTTGATCGACGATCGTGTGAGTGACACAGGGCGGCGGTGGGGCGCCTCCCGCAATTCCTCAGGGACGCCCAACCATCGCCGGCAACTGCTTTCCGTTCCGGTACTCCACGCCATCCAGAATCACGGTCAGTGGGCCGATCGAGCTTGCCGGGACCAAAATGATCTCCTTCCGATCGAGACTGGATCGAACAGTGAAGACTACCGGTGTCTTATCGGTTCCCTGAAGATGTATTCCTCCACGCAACACGGTGAGCAAGTTGACCGCATGGCTAAACCTAAGTCGGATCGCTCCCGGTGATCGAGCGATCGCCACGTCGTCGGCCGCTTGATTCTCCACCGAGTCGATCTCGAAAACGATCTCCTGCGAGCCGTCGAGTACCAGGCCGTAGATGACGCCTTCATCGAGCGGGACACCTGGAACGACGCGAATCTGATCGAAGGCCGTAACCGTCACCTCAATTGGAACGGCTCCGGTACCTCGCCGCAGATACGCCTGGCGAACCAAGGCGGACACGGGCCCGGCGAACCGAACGTCAATCGAGTTAGCCGCCGCCGAAAACAAGACGGCTTGGCCCGTTGCCGTGGGCTGCCCAAGCGTTGTGAAATTCGAGTAGAAGGCGCCGATTCGCTCGCCGCCGGCGCCATAAATCGATTGGTCCGCAAAATCCTCGACCGTCGTGGAGGGCTGATAAGGCGCATCCGGCCGGAACGTAAACACCTCTACAGCGGCGTCGTGATCAATCGTCCCGGCGATACTCCGTCCCGCACAGGTTACATGGAGCCCGCTGCCGACGGAGGTCGCCTCCATCGTCTGCGAAAAATACAGACTTATGGGCGCATTGACATCCACGTTGACCGCGCCATTGGCGGGCGAGACCGATGTCACGGTGGGGCCACGAGACTCCGCGTCCGATTCCGTCTGGAATTGAATCGATTGCGGGGGTACTGGAATGCCGGCGAAGTCTTGCAGACCCGCTGTCACGGCAAGGGTGATTTTGGCGTCGGGTGGCAAATTGACGATGCCGGAAAACGTCTGGCTGTCTTCGCCCAGGCTCAATTCAAACCCCGAAATTACGGAGGATCCGGCAAGTATCTGAACAGGAGTCTTGCCGCTCGCCGCCGTCACGGGTTTGGAAAACCGCAACACGATGTTAGTGCCGGATGCCGGCACCACGGCGCCATTCTTCGGATAAGTAAATACCAGCGCGGGCGGAGTCGTATCGGTATTGGCGCCGGTTGTGAACTGGATCGATAGGTAAGTTTCGAGCCCCCACAAATCCGCGATTCTGCCACTGACCGAAACAGTAGCGGCGCCGGGCATTGCGGCCGAGGGAGTAAATGTCACTGTTGAGCCTTGGGTAACAATCGATCCCGGGATCGCCCCGCCTTGCCAGGCGACGCCTAGTCGGGTCGCGGAGATGGCACTAACCGGATTACTGAAGGTAAGTGAGACGCTGGAGGCGACCGGAATTCCGACGGCGCCCATAGCCGGAGTGGAAGAAAGCAGACTCAGTCCGGTTGACTCGCCCACGCCCGAAACGGCGAACGTCGAAGACACCGGGGCCAATATGTTGCCCGCCACATCGGCAATCTGGCTGGTTTGCATACGATACTGGCCGCCTGGCAGAGCGTGTGCCGGTGTGAAGGCGATCAGGCCGCCGGAGCTGGTTACGCTCCCGCTTACAACAGCGTCTCCACTGAAAAGCTGCATGGACTTGCCGCCGAGAGTGAGGTCGACCGGCTGACTGAACAGTACCTGAATGTTCGGACTTGCAGGGACGTCCTGCGAACCATCGGGCGGATCGACGGCCAACAGCACGGCTAGCTCAGTGGGCGCTCCGCTCGCCGTGGAAAAGCTCACAACAGGACCGGAATCGCCATAAGGTCCGTCCACTAAATTGCCCGCGAAGTCCGTGACTCCGTGCAACGACAGGCCGTAGTTCGTATCCACCGACAGCGGCAACGTCGGTGTGACTACAATGGTGTACCCGGAATCCTGAAGTGAAACGGCGGCATCGACCACAATGTTGAACGGAGCTCCAGTGAGAACGACATTTCCAGCGTTTACCGTCAGCTTGTTGAGCGGCTTGTTGAAGCGAACACGCAACGCGACATTGAGCGGCACCTCCGCCTGCCCATTACTCGGAGATGACAGGAACGTCGGCATACTATTGTCGAGTGTCACTCCCACGACAAATGCCATCCGATAAGGACCCACCATGGCAACACCTACCGTATTCTGCACGCCCGACACCACTAAGGTACACTTACTTCCAGCGTCCGGCAGTAGATCTGGGACCACGGTCAGAGTGCGGCCATCTGCTTCCAGGCCGACAGTGACGGGCAGGCGGGAGCCGTTCTCGAACAGCGCGACATCGCGCAGGGTGGATGCCAGAACGGGCTGATCGAACTGCGCCTGGATCTGTACATTGAGAGGCACGCCCGAACTGCCATCGCCCGGCGTGGCTGTGACCACGGACGGCGCAATGGCTGCAGTGAAGCCAACCTGAAACTTCGAAACAGTCGTCTGATACCATGCTCCGGAGGGCCGGTTGCCGGCAAAATCGTCGACGAGGGGCACGGCGAACGCGACCGTGTGGCCGGCCGGCAGCGGAGCATCGGGAGTAAAGAATAGCGTTCGCCGATCGTCGGAGAAATGCAATGTGCCAGCGATGGCGCGGGTCGCGCCTGCCGAGTTCGCGGTACTGACTCCGGTGTCAGTCACGGTAAATCGGTCGATCCAGTCCGCTGCCACGGGTTCGGAGAACGTAACCGAGATTGACGCATTTGGACTGACCGCGTTTCCGGTTGGATCAGAGCGCACAATGGTCGGGGCTACGAGATCGATTCTGTTGGAAGTACGAAACGTCCACGTGCGGTCGGGGATGGCATGTCCGGCGAGGTCCTCAAAACCAATCATCTTCACCGTGTAATAGGTCTCCGCATGCAAGAGAGCCAGGGGAGTCAACGTCAAAGCGCGGTCTCCGGCATTCCACACAAAGTGAGTCGGAATCTCGACCCCACGGCTCTGCAAGGTGAGCGCTCCGGGCATCAGGAATTCCGGGACAGGGATCGAGAATGCCACGGTGACTTGGGCGTTTAGCGGCGCCGAGCGATTTACCGGACCGAATGCGATCAGGGAAGGAGCAGATGTGACCGCCGTTCCAGTCCAAATGTCGCCCGACCATTTCAGACCGCCACCGGAATCGAAGTCAAATTGGTATAGATCGTTGGGCCGAAGCGACGATTGCGGCTGGAACCGAATTACGTTTGGCCGAACCAGGCTGGACGTGCAACTTATGACCTGGCCCCGGGTAGGTCCAGTTGTGTCATCTGTCAAGTTCCCTACCGCGGTGCTCAACAGGCTGGCGGGCACATTTTGATTGAACGCGAGGTCGATCGCGGTATCGAGCGGCGAAAGGCCGAATGCAGGCGGGATACTCGAACCGGTCACGGCGAGGGACGACGAAGGCGCCAGCGGCGCAGCCTCGATCTGCACGGCTGCCTCCCCGCTGCTACTGTAGGACACCGCAAATCCATCGGCATCCCGAGCGGGGCTGACGATTGCCACATCGACGATCGACGAATAAGGATAGGGTGTGGAAGATAGGAATGTCAGTCCGGTGGAATCGGGTGCCCATTCTACTTTGCCGGAAACAAGGCTGCCGTTCGCAGTGACAAGCAATCCCTGCTCCACCGAAGCGCGATCTACCGGCGCGCTGAATAACAGCGTGATACCGGTGTTCGGAGGCTGATTGTTGTATAAGGGGTAGCTCGGACGCTGTACGACGACTGCCGCGCCCTGGGACGCCGGCGCATCGCTCATGCGGACGGTCGTCCGGAAAGGAGTCACGAAGTTACCTGCGAAATCGGTGACTCCCGGATTGACGTAGAGCGTCACCAGGGTGCCGGGAGCCGCGCTGAACACGACGGCTACCTGCGTACCTCCCGAAAGTAGCGTAGGCGTGGCACCGATATCTCCCGAGGCGCCATACGCGATAAAGTTCGCTCTGGTTACCGTGCTCGGATCGAGCGGCGCGGAAAAGGTGAAGAGCACGTAGGAGGTCTGATAGAAAGCCAATTGTCCATCGGGCGGCGATACGGAAGTCACGACAAAAGGCCGGGAACTAGCTGGCGCGGCGGTGCTGAATGAACTGTAGGACTGCGCAGTCGTGAAACCGGCGAGATCGGTAAAAACGTCAGGGTTCACCACATATTTCCCTGCCGGAAGTGGAATGCCGGGAGTGAACGTCACCGTTGCGCCGGAGACCTGAAAGGTGCCTGGGATCGAGAGTGAGGATGGGTTCCGCAAGAAACCGGAGTTACTCGGACTGTAGGCGCTGACCGGGTTGACGGCACGATTAAAGGTCAGCACGATGGGCGCTGTGGGATTGACGTTGGTGGCGTTCGAGGCGGGCACGACTCCGGTCACCTGGAAACTGCCCGGGGACGAGCTGCCAGAAGTGGTCGAGAAGGACCACGAAAACGCCGGCAGCGGGTTGCCTGAGAGATCAGTCAACCCCGAAAGGGAGGCTTGATAAGTTGCCGACGGGTCCAGCGGTGCCTTGGCGGCAAAGTTACCCTGGCTTCGGGAAATGCTGAAGACGCCGGAGACCGGATTGCCGTTTTCCAGTAACTGAAATGGCACAGCAGTCGCATTGGAAGCAATCATGGGCTTGGAGAAAGCAATCTGAATCAATGAAGACAAGGGAGCGGCCGAGGTCCCGTCGGGCGGCGTAACCGCGAGCACCTGGGGAGAAGTTGTGTCCATATCCCCGGTGACAGTGAAACCCACGGCAAAGGGCGACAGTTTTCCGGCCGTCCGATCGAAGGGGATGGAGATAGAGGCGTTATAAGCTCCCGCGGGCAGTGGAGAGCTGGGACTTATGGTGACAGTCCGACGATCGGCCGAGAGTTCGTATGGGGCCACATAGTTCTGCGATAAGTAGAGGCTCACTCCGCCCAACGAGAGAAGCAGCGGATCTATCGCGCGGTTGAAAGTCGCCTGGATCGCGGCGGTTTGCGGCAGCGGCGCGCTTGGCACAGAAGTTAATTGAAGCGGCCTGGTTTCCGGCGCGCCGCCAGTGCCAAAACCGATCGTAATTGGCGCGGACAAGCTGGCCCCGAAAGCATCCACGAGTCCAGCCACACGCACCGAGACTTGGCTGTTCGGAGCCATCAGGAGGGCAGGCTTGATCACCAGCGCCCGTCCGTCTGCGAGCGAATTGTCGAGCGTGAACGCGAGGGGTCCGCCGGAATTCAACGTCACATCACCGTCGAAAGGCATGTGCGCCAGCGGTTTGTCGAACACCAGCACGATGCTCGAGTTCATAGCGACGGCCGTATCGCCATTTGCGGGAACGGAGCCGACGAGGATTGGACCGACCGTCTCCGGGTCCCGAATCGTGGTGAAGGTTATCGCGTTCGGCACCGGCAAGAGGGGATTTTCCAGCCAATCCGTAAGCCCGGAAGAAGGGAAGACAAACCGAAACGCGTGTCCCAACGGCAAACCGTAGGAATTAGCCGACGCGAATTGGAACACGAGAGTCGAACCATCCGCTTGCATCCGAGGAGCAAAATATGAATCGGTTGCGGACTGGCCCAAAGAAATGTCGCGGACAGAGAATTGGCCCTGCTTGAACGAAAATGGGTTGAGCGGCTTGTTAAACCGCAACGTCATGGCGCCCGTAGTGCTCACTCCATCCTGTCCGGCAGACGGATCGGAAGACAGAAGTTGGAGCGCAGTCGTATCGGCCGCCATCCCAGTCGTGAAACTACCGAAAAGGGGAGCACCATTCGGCGTATCGACCTGGATGTTATAGGTTGTATTCGGGTCGAGTGGCTTGTCGGGAGTGAACATAACCCAACCAAACGCGCCGGGTGGCGGCGATATTCCGTAAGACGAAGAGTCGGGTAATTGCGTGGTTCCGCTCACCGCCGCACCCGCTTTAGTCAGCTTGAGAGGAGTCTGCAGGTATGTCGCTGGATAGGCTAGTGCGGCGATGACCGGCGCATTCAGAGGAACGCCGGTGGCGCCATCCGATGGAAGTATCGTCACAACAGTATTACTCTGCGCGCTGGCACGCCACAAGAGAAGAGAACAGAGAATCCATTTGCGCATTGGGGCTACCTCGTGGACTTCCGCGGCCAGTGTGTTCCGGGTTTGACCACGCGGCCCGCGCGGTCCGGCATTTCATCCAACTGAATCCGCGCGGAGCTTCTCACAAGCTCGGCCAAGCCAACGGACTGTCCAGATTCACCGTCACGCGGTATAAGCCAGACATACCGGTAGTCGATCGAAACTCGCCGTTCGACAGCGATCTCAGTGCCGTCGCCCGTCACCAGACGGACTGAATCGAGTGACAACGGACTGACCGGTTCCGAGAACTGCACCAGCACCGCCGCTCTGCCACAGCTCATGGTTAGTTGCACGCCCGACACCTCGGCCGCAGACGATTCGGGCTGCACCATGAAGTGGAACTCTTCCGGCCGCGCCGCCGTGCCATCCAGCGCCCGCAGTCCGGGGCCGACGGTCAGCACGTACTCGACCCCGGCGGTCATTGGAACCGACGACACCAAACGCAAGATGCGGTCGCCGCGCAGGGAGAACTCGCCAGGCACTAACTTGCGGCCCTCCCGCAGCCACACGCTATCCGTGGCGACCGTCGACAAATCGATGGGCCGTGCGAAAGCCAACTCCAAAGCAGCGCCGGCGGTCACCTCGCCACCGAAGCTGGTCTGTTCCACCTTATTAGCCGCGGTTTGAGCGGCGGCTACCGTAAAGGAGGAATCGTATCGCTCGCCAAGAGTCAAACCAGATGGATCGGCAGCCGTTTCCAGCACAAAGACGTCGATTCGGGATCCGGCGGCGTACGGAGCACCCGGCGTCCACTGAACGCCTGTGTTCGAGTCCGACGAGTCGAGCGTGCCGGTGATGTTCTGGCCGTCCTGAGTAAGTCGCACCGAACTCAACAGGCTCACCGGATCCATTGGCTTGTTAAACGTCAGCTTCACTGGTGTTTCCGGGGCAACATTAGTCGCTCCGGTATTCGGCGTCACGGAAGTTACCGTGGGTCGGTCGTTCACCTCGGCTCTGCCCGTGGAGTACTGGTATGAGAACGGCGCTAGCGGATTGCCCGCACGGTCCACAATTGCATCGCTACCGAACAAAGTGACTTGGCTGTTAGCGGAGACACTCGCGTTCGCCATCAGGACATTCCAATTGTCTGGCCGATAGGATAGGGAGGGCGTCTCCTGCTGGCTCCCGCTAAAGACCACGAGGCCGCCCGAGCCGGCACTGACCGTCTCGCTAAATGTCAATTGGAATGTGACAGCCGGCGGAGTTAACACCGTTCCCGGCTCCGGTGACACCGAGAGCAACTGGGGCAGTGTCGAGCTTGGAGTCGCCGCCGTTGTAAATGAGAATCCATTATTGTAGCCCAAACGGTTTCCGGCGACGTCGAGCACGGTAGAGCCGAACCGGTTCATGAGGCTCACAGTTATACTTGCAGCCGAGGGCCAGGGGTCCGTGGGCGTAAAGGTCACGGTGCTGCCCGAAGTGGAAAATGAGCCGCTCACGGGGAAGGTCGTATAGACGGAAGCCGCGTCCAGGCTGGACGGGTCCACCAAGCGGCTAAAGTTCATCACGATGGGAGCGTCGACTGAAACTCCGACGTCATTACTGGCCGGCTCCGTGGACAATAACTGAAACGAACTAAAGTCAGGAGTGGTCGAAGTACTGACGGTAAAGGTGCTGGACGCGGGTGCCGAAACATTGCCCGCCAGATCAGTGACGCTGGGGACGTCGATGCGATACGTCGCGCCCGGAGAGAGTGGGAAATCCGGCGTGAAGTACGAACTGCCGGATTGAAAACTCCCGGGGACGGGTTGCCCGTTAAGCGTCAAGCTGAAGAGAGACGATTGGGGCAAAATCGTCTCAGAAAAGAACACGCCGAGATGTGTGTTTACCGGAACACCGGTGCTGCCATCCGGGGGAACGATAACTGCTACCGGCGGCGTAGTGTCCGGGCCGTAGCCCTGATAGAACGTGGGAGCGGGCATGTTAGTGCCGTTGTTGGAGTTTGCCGGGTTTCCCGCAAAATCGCGGACGGAACCTACCACTACCTGATAGGGCCAACCCGGCACCAGCGGGTCGCGCGGTGTCAGGATAAGACTGAGGCCATCGCTCGAAAGCGTCGGCGATGCGGGAATTGGAATCCAATAATAGGAAGACGCAATGGCCGATGCCTTGTGGAGCACCACGGAACGAGTATCAACCGTGGCGGGACTGACTGCCGCGCTGAATACTATGCAAATCGGAATGTTCGTGGCGGCGGCGCTGTAATTCCCGGTGTAAACCACTGCGTTGAGAGCGGTGGAGTCCATGTAGTTGCCGGTAGTAAAGCTGCCCGTTGTGGTTCCGGCCATTACGTTACCACTGAGGTCGGTTATGCCCTCCACCACGAAAGTGTAGGTGGTCTGTGGTTGTAGTGGTGTCGCCGGCGCAAGTCGCGCGCGCTGCAGGTCGTCTGGCATTGTGGTCAAGGGTATGTCGACGGTCCCTTGAACCAAGCGGACGCGTCCAAAGGAACCGCTTAGCACCTGCTTGTCGAACACCGCAATAATGTTTGTGTTCAGGGGCATGTTAGTCTGCCCATCGTTGGGAGACGCGGCCACCAACTTCGGTGGCGTGAGATCGGCATCGAACGCCGCATAGAAGCGGAAGTAGGCGCCGCCACTGGGCGCATTGCCGGCCAGATCGACGATCTCGGGAAGATATAGCGAGTATTGCTGTCCCTTGTACCAGGCCGGCATCGCTGTCAATGTGAGGGTTCGCAAGTCTTCGCTCAAGGTAAATTGCGCAGGGATTTGTGGATTAAAGCTCACCGGCGCCGTGACCACCGCCGGGTCCAGGGGCCGGTCGAACTGAAAAGCAAGGGCGGCATTGGCAGGCAGTTGCGGTAGCGGGTTTGTCAGCGGGACGCTCGATTGCAACAGCACGGGCGCTGTAAGCTGCGGGGCAACGCCGGTTGTAAACCTCCACGATTTTGGCTGCAACGCATTGCCGTACTGGTCTTCCAGTCCGCACATCATCACCTTCACGACGGCGTTGACAGGCAGTGCCTCGGTGGGAGTAAGTACCAGACTGCGGTTTTGATCCGACAGATACACAAGAAAGGGTATAGCTTTCCAATGTCGAGTTGTGCGACGGGTGGCTTGGATGGTGAAATTGGCCGGGAGCACGCTCAGCGGATTGAGCGGCACGTTGAATGCGGCTCGCACCGACGCGTTTATCGGCACACCGACTGCATCGGGAACCGGTCCCGCGATGAACGCCGGCGGAGGCGAGGCGACCGCCGCGGTCATTGTCAGATTAAGATACCCCCCGCCGGCATGCGGCGAAACGACGATCAAGTAATAGCCCGGCGAGAGAGGCGAGACCGGTGTTAGCCGAAGAACGTGCGGCCGCGGATGCGACTCCGTCGTGGGCACGATTGGCCCCGGGGCGGAATAGCCTGGCAATTGCAGCGCGATCAGGTTCTTCCCGGTGGCGACTTCCTCAGAGAATTCCACCTCGACGACCGAATTGACCGGGCCTCCGCCAGACGGCGCATAGCTCACCACGGACAGCGTGGTGGGCGGCGGCGGAGCAACCGTGAAATTGTATCCATAGGTGTCGGTGAAGATGGATGTGCGCTGGAAGAAGCGCACTTGAGCTCCTGCCGGAAACGGCGCGCCGGGCTGAAAGGTCAGAGTCTTTCCGTCGGTGGAGAGCTCGTAGGTGCCGGCAATGGGCTGTCCATCGGCCACCACCACCAACGAGGCACTCACAGTCGCGAGCTCGACCGGATTCGACAGGAACAGCGAAATGGCGGTGTTGGCGGGCACGCCAGCAGAACCCGACGGCGGCCGCATGGCCAACAACGTGGTGGCGTAAGAGGCGCTTTGATATGCCGTCGAAAAGGTGTAAGAAGCGCGGAAGGGAGTTACCGGATTACCGCCAATGTCGATCAATTCCGGGTCCACCACCAGGATTGCGGTTCCGTTATCAATGGTCGGGGTTACGACCAGCGAAAGGTCCCGATTGGTGCGCGCCACCTTGGCCTGCACAGGTTGTCCATTCACGTAGACTGTAATCGCACTGCCCGCCAGCGAGGCCGGATTAACGGCCTCGGAGAAAGTCAAAGTGATGCCGCGGTCCGGGCTATCGATAGTGGAACCATCGGGCGGCGATACGGAAGTCACTTGGAACGGAATCGAGTCCCCATAATTCCCGGTAAGAAACAGCACGTTCGCATACGCAGACCGGCCGAAGAGATCCGTGGTATTAACGCTGGCCTGAATCGCCGAATTACGGAGAAGCGGGTGTGTCGGTGTGATCGTCAAGGTGCCACCGGCAACAGTGCCCGTTGCGGGGTAAGCACCAAAAGTAGAATCGCCGACGGTGAATCCCGAAAGCGCTGCAAGAGGGCTGAGTGGGGCGTCGAACGTAAAGGTGATCGGAGCATTGACGTCCACCCCAACGGTGTCTGCCAGCGGAGAAGTGGAAAGCAGGTGCACAACGCCGGTCACAGGCGCAGCCCCGGTAGCGAACTGCACAGGGTAGGATGCCATCGCGTTGCCGGACATATCGCTCGCTCCGCCCAAGTCGAGCGTGTAGGACGTATTCGGCTGTAACGAGGCCGGAGACGTTACCGTCATCAGCGCTCCGCTGGTACGGACCGTGACGGGCACGCGCTGCCCACCGGCGCTCAACTTTGGGAAGTCGCCGCTCAGCGCGATACTGATCGGCTTGCTGAATTCGGCCTCGATGGGAGCGGTGGTGGAGAGTGCTTGCGCGCCGTTGGGAGGATTGACCGCGAGAACAGAAGGAGGTTCGTGGTCAGCGGTTTGGCTGCACGTATAGCTCACGCCTCCGCTGAAGGACGCGCCGGTGACGTCGACCACGTCGGCGAGGTTCACGGTGAGCGTTCGACCCGGTGCAGGCGGCGCAGCCGGGGCGAAAATGAAAGTCTGTCCGTCGGACGAAATGGTAGCGGTCCCAGTCACGGAACCGTTACCGGCAATCGTCTCCGGGGTGCCG
Organism: Bryobacterales bacterium; assembly: GCA_003157745.1. Taxonomy (GTDB): domain Bacteria; phylum Acidobacteriota; class Terriglobia; order Bryobacterales; family Bryobacteraceae; genus Bog-375. The sequence goes on from PMKM01000248.1 coordinate 13,602, forward strand.
AGCGTGGAGTACTCTAGCGCCGCCAGCGGCATTATCCGCTTGTTCGTCCTCAGCGCGACCAAGACGTTGGAGGGCCAGACCGGGCCATACGCCGGTCCGGCATCCACGGCCTGCGCCGGGGTCAGATCCGGATCCGTTCCGGTGGTGAACTGAAAGCTGCTGGCTGGCGCCGGCAGTCCGGATTGGTCGAGCAAACTCGAACTCACCGTCACCCGATAGAGCTGATTCGCGGTCAACAGGTTCACCGGTTTGAGCTCGACTCCATAGCCACTGGCGAACGAGTTCACGCGGACCGTGACAGGAGTACCGCCGCCACTCAGCACGATACCGGCAGCGGCGGTGGTGGAATCGACGATATCCGAGAAGAGCAGCCGAATCGAGACGTTGAGCGGAGTGGCGGCGTCGCCGTCGGCCGGGAAAAAGCTCTTCAGTACCGCACCGCTTGCATCCGGAGCGGCGAAGGTTACATAGTGCGCAGTCTGAGGAATCCCCTGGCCCGAGTTGCCGTTGGCATCCTCGAACCTGGTGGGGTCGATGGTGATCTGATACGACTCAGGCCAGACGCTCCCCGAATATGCCAGCGGCAGTGGCTGGATTATTACTCCCATGCCATCCGGTGTCAGGTCAACTGCCACGTCCTGAACCGAATACCCTCCGGGAATGCGAACTGAGACTCCGGACTGAGATGAGGCGCTGACGCCCATGAGGCGTTTGTTGAAGAGCGCGGTGAACGGACCGGAGACGCCGGTGCCGATCGTCCCGGAAGGCGGGTCGAAGCCGGTTAGCTGCGGCCCAGCAGTGTCTGGCCCCGCGCCCGTCGTGAAATCGAACGAGTAAGGGTCGCCGAGGCTGGCAGGCGGAGTAATAGTAAAAGTGTACTGTGTGAAAGCAGACAGCGGCGATGCTGGAGTCAACGTAACATTCGTGTAATAAATACGAGCGCTCCCGAGCGCGGCAGCCGCTCCCGTCCGGCTCTTCAGCGAATAGGCGCTACCGCCGCTGACAGTTTGCGCCTCCACCAGCAGAATTGAAGTATTCGTCGGCACGCCGGTTGCGGAGGGCGCCGGATAGCGACCCGTAAGATACCAGGGGAGATTTTGGCCGGGAAGGATGGCAGCTAACCCAGCAAGCAGGAGAAGGCAGCGAAACCGTTTAGACATCGGTGTGCCTCAAGCGCACACATCAGTGTACCAGCCGGGGATTTCAGATTCGATAACCCGTTTAGCCGAGGGTGAGGAATTCCGCCTTGGTATTGAGCTGCCTGCGGGTCTGTGATCACCAATCTTTCTTCGGCCGAAAGTGAGCTTCGCGCCTTGTTCAACCTGCAAAGGGCGCTTCCGCGAGGTCGAGTTCTAAGGTGCGGACTTGGAGTCCAAACGAAGGTATCCCTCGTCGGCGTGAAATGCTGTTCACGCGGGTTCCTTTTTCCCTGGCTTCCACGGTTCCACTCGATGCAATTCCCGCGGCGTTAGTGGTTACGACTGAAGTCATCCCGCCGCTAGCGAACGACGCACCTCCGGACATCTGTGGGAGCATAAAAGAGACGGCGATACCTGGCACGGGGACATCATTACCACTCAGGGGCTTTCCATTGTCGGTCAGTTGAGCGGGAGTTGCGTGGTTCGTCGTTTTGAATGCCTATCACTGAGGGACTCAGTCCCGTGCGAGGCGCCGTCTAATGCGCGCGGTTCGGACGAGAGCTATACTCTATGGAGTCATCCTGACAGAGGCTGAAGCGAATCGATGGCGGGCTCCGGCGAAATCACGGGCGTTATCAAGCGAGTCCGTGAGGGAGAAGCTTCGGCTAAGCAGGAACTCGTCGATCTGGTCTACGGCGAACTCCGGAGAATAGCCGCGTCACAGTTGCGACGGGAACGAGCCAACCATACGTTGCAGGCGACCGCCCTTGTACACGAGACATACTTACGGTTGCTGGGGCAACACGGCGTTGGCTGGGAGAACAGCGCGCATTTCTTTGCGGCTGCCGCTTGCGCAATGCGGCGAATCCTAGTCGACTATGCGCGCGCGTCAAGGGCTCAAAAGCGGGGCGCGGGAGTTCCAGCGGCCGATTTCTCCGAGGCCTTGCCGATGGTGCAAGAGCGAACGGAGGAGATTCTGGCCGTTAACGAACTGCTGAATCGACTGGACTCGAAATCTCCGCGCCAGCGCACGATCGTCGAGATGCGATTTTATGCCGGCTTCACGGAAGAAGAAATCGGCGAGATTCTGAGGCTCAGCCCACGTACCGTAAAGCGGGAATGGACGGCCGCGAGAGCTTGGCTGCACGGAGAAATGCGACGGCAGCGGAGCGACGCGAGCGACGCATGCTGAGCGGTCGCCAGCCCGCCACCCGGCGTTCAACCTAGAATCCGACTCTCAATCCACGTCTTGTGTACATCGATACGCGTGATAATGGTAAGGCCGTTGCACACCGGCACCTGCAGCCGAGGAGGTCGCGACACGACCCCGGCTAACTTGCGGTGGCCACGAACCTCAATATAGGCTGGGCCCCCGCTGTCGCCGAAGCAGGCGCCGATCCCGTCGATTCCGACCAGGAACTCCAACTGGCGATCGAAATCGCCATTTCGGAACGGGTTCGAGGAGGTGTCGGAGGGTCCGCCAGCCAGGAATTGAATCGGCACCGTCGCCTGCCGCTTCGTTCCGAATCCCGAGCCGCCGCTCGGGGCGTCGTCGCCAAATCCGGCGAGAAGCACCACCGATGCAGCCTCGAGTTCCTCCGTCGACGCCATTTCGACGGGCTCGACAGCGGAAGCTTGATCCAGAACCATAGCCGCGATATCGTTCGGTCCGTCCGGGACGAAATCGGGGTGAGCATCGAAGAGGGCGCTGCGGACGTCCGCGCCGGCGAGATCCTGGGTACTGTCCAACCGCAGGGCGACGGAGTTCGGCACCGTGCTGCTCGGCGGCCCGCAGTGGGCGGCGGTGACTACGAGCCGCCGATCGACCAGGCAACCGGAGCAGTAGTAGCCGACGTAGTCGCTGCGGCCCACAGCCGCGCAATCCTGCAGTTCGCCGGTCGGCGCGGAGGTTCCGCCGACGACCGCAAGCGCGAGATCGGCGTATGACCTTGCCCGATCCACTCTCTCTTCGCGTTCCAGTCCTGCCTCTGACATGTATATGCTCAAGAGCCTGGCTAGTTCGCGCTGGCGCGCTTGAGTGTTCGCAAGCTCGCTTCGAAGCCCGGCGAGTTCCGACCCGTTCGACATAAGTTCCCGGAAGCTCACTTTTTCTGGTGTGCTTCCGCCTCCAGGATAATTTCCGTGACCATGCCCTCCGGATTCTCTTTGATCGTCATGGTTGGCTTAATCGTGAAGCTCTTGTCTTTTGGGCCCGCCAAAAAGAACTCAGCAAGGCTCGAAGAGTTTTCCATCCCGTCGCGCTGGGCTTCCAAAGCCGCCCGAGCGACGATTTCATTCAATTGAGCCAAGAGCTTGGATGCCACGTGGAAGCGGGCGCCCACACAAGAATCGAAGGTTTTGGAACCGATTTGCTCTGCCATTGTTTCTCCTTTCCAATACGATTCAGACGCGTTTTATAATAATGTGACCGCCACCGCCGAAAGTCAAGGTGAACTGCAAATGATGGGCTCCGATGACGATCGCCTTTCGCTGTCGCACGCCTTTCACGTTTTTCCCGCCGACAGCGGTACTATCTACTTTGTGGGCGATCGGCGTGTCCAGTCAAGGACA
>PMKM01000108.1 GCA_003157745.1 Bryobacterales bacterium
CATTTCCTTGGCTTCCTTGCCGACCGCCTCCACTTCGCCGGTCGATTTGTTAATGGCGACGATGGACGGCTCATTGACGACGATGCCTTTTCCATGGGCATAGACCAAGGTATTCGCCGTGCCCAAATCGATGGCGAGATCCGAGGAAAACAAGCTAAATAGAGAGCGTAAATTCATTGGTCAGGGTAAATCGCGTCAGCCAGGACAAGCCTCAGACGCCGGAGCGAAGTCCATAAGAATCATAGCACGATTGGACTTGGATAGCAGTGTTGCTCTTAGTACACCCTGCGTTTACGGCGTGAAGACGACCAGGAAGCCATCAGTTATGCCGCCGCCGTAGGCGCCTTGCGCGGCGTCGCTGGTGGTGGTGATGTTGCCTCCGGTGAAGCCGGCGAAATAGAGCGTGCCATCGGGCGCCACGGCCAGCGTCTGCCCGCTGCTGATGCTCGCTCCGCCGTAGTAAGTGGCGTAACCGAACCCGTTCGGGCCGGCCACATGCGGGATCACCTTGGCCGCTACGATGTCTATACCGCCCGGATAAATGGGCAGGGGCGCGTTCGGTGTCACCGGAAAATCGCTCGACAGCGTATAGCCGGTGACGTAGACGTTATTCTGTGCATCGGCTCCGATGCCATAACCCACTTCGGCGTCCGAACCGCCCAGATAAGTCGAATAGAGCAGGAACTGCGGAGTAAAGGGATTTACCACGGCAATGAAAATATCGCCGTTTCCGCCGTACACCGGCTGGGCCGCGTCCGCGGTCACCGGAAAATCGCTCGATAGAGTGTAGCCGGTTAACAGGACGTTGCCGCTCGCGTCCACCGCCATCCCGCGCACTTCTTCGCCGGACGAGCCGCCCAGGTAAGTCGCGTAAACCAGCGATTCGGTGCCGAACTGACTTGGGTCGATCACGGCGAGGACAACGTCATATCCGCCGGACAGGTTACCCTGATATGCGTTTCCGGCCATTGGGAACTCGGTCGACCCGGTGGTCGCGGTCATATACACCAAGCCGTTGGCCGCAACCGCGACGCCGCGCCCATCGTCGTCCAGTTCGCCGCCCAGGTAGGTCGAGTAGATAGGAGTGGTGCTGGCGGTACTAAACTCAATCAGAAATGTGTCCTGCCCTCCCCAGAGCGTAGTCTGGTATGCGTTGCCGGTTACCGGAAAATCGCTGGTCAGAGTCGTGCCGACCACATAGATATTGCCGGCCTGATCGAGATCGATCGCCTTGCCGTAAGTATGGCTCAACGTGCCACCGAGAAACGTCGAGTAAACCAGCGAAACTTCGCCGTACAGATTCGGGTTCAATTCGAGGACGAATGTCTGCACGAGGCCGGTCGAATTGACTCCCGCCGAGGAACTCGAGGACACGGGAAAAGCCGACAGGATCGAGTTGCCGACCATGGGAAACGTGGTCGAATTCGTGGTTCCGGTGATGTAGGCGTCGCCCTGCGCGTCGACCGCTATAGCCAGCGGCGTATCCACGTCATATCCGCCGATGTAACCGAAGTAAGTCGCCCGATACCCTCCGGCGGCGGTGGTATCGAGAATCGCCAGAAAAATATTAGTGGCCGCCGAACTGATCAGGTTGTTCGAGTAGGCGCCGTCAATGTATGGCAGGTTGGCGCTGTTGGTAGACCCGGTGACATATAACAAGCCCTTCGACGTCAGATTTACTGCGGTCACGTTGTCGTTGCCCGAGCCGCCAACGTAAGTCGAATAGACCAGCAGTGGATCGATGATCAAGGGGCGGCTGCGATCGTAGCGGCCCACGCGGAACGCGGCCACGTCGCGCGAAAGCAGAACATACCGGCCGGCTACGGCGACGTCGCCCTGGCGCACGGCGGGGCGTTTCTCGACGACGGTTGCGCCGCAAGCTTCCACTTCCAGATCGCCATCCGGCGTAATCCGCAACCGGTCCGCGCCGCGGAACTTCATGCGAATGGCACCTGCGTCGGCCCCCGGCGCCAGCACGAAGTCGTACTCCAGCCTTCCATCGTTCCCGTAATAGACGGCGTCGATGCCGCGGTACACCTGCGCATATCGCACGCGCGCGAAGCTGGCGACGCCGGTGTGCCAGTTGGCTCGGTCGCCAAGGAAATAATCGGTGCGAGCGGCCAACGGCTGCAACGGTTCGATGCGTGGCCGGGCCGCACCTTCGAGCACCATATCGATGCGTCCGGTTCCCGGCAATCGCAGTGAGGGGCCGCGGTCGGTCAGCGCGACTTTCACGCTGCCGCCGCGCGCCAGGTAGCGCACGTCGGGACTCCACTGGCCCTGGTTGGCCTCGAAGCGCAGCGGAAGCCTCTCCAGCGCGGCGCGGCCCACCGCCAGCGAGGGCGCGGGCGATGCGGCATCCAGGCAAGCGGCTAACAAAGCCAGAAGCGACGGCAAACCTAGGGTTCGATGCATGAAACCTCTATTAAACCATGCGCGGCGCCTCACGGAAGTGGGCTGCCATTTCACAGGCGGCGCAGCGGCGCTACAGTGAAGGGATGCGGCGCGTCGTGTGCATTGCGTTGATGGTGCTGGCTGGAGCATGGGCGGCGGATGTGGTTGCTTTGAACGTTGTGCGGCCGAAGGAACTGGCAGGGCAACTGGCGGGCCATCGCGCCGCGCTCGTGGTGCTGCAGGTCGGCCCCAACGTGCTCTACCGAAGCAAGCACATTCCCGGCGCGATCTACGCCGGTCCCGCCAACAGACGGGAAGGACTCGATCTGCTTTTGTCCGCGGTGGTGAAGCTGCCGCGCGACTCCCAACTCGTCCTCTATTGCGGCTGCTGCCCGTGGGACCACTGTCCGAACATCCGGCCCGCCGTGGAAATGCTGCGGCAGATGGGATTCGTCCACGTGCGCGCGCTCTATGTGCCGGAGAACTTCAAAGCGGATTGGATCGACCATGGCTATCCGGTGGAGGAAGGCGCCGCCAAGTAGTGCTTTGCCAATCCGCGCATCGAGACGCCGGGAGGGCAGCATCGCGCCCGCGTCTCTGTTCGTTAGCGATGGACCGGAATCGATGTGCGAGACTACATATATGTGCAGCTTCCGCTTCGTTGCCATCTCTGCCTTCGCTCTTCTTATGGTGTCCGGTATCTTGATAGGACAATCGCAACCATCCAAGCCGACCGCTCCCCGGAGCTATCCGGTCTGGTGGTCTCCCGAGTTGAAGTTGAAGAGCCTCGCCGATATTCCGGCGCGCTTGAAGCAGGCATTCTTCAAGGACGAGATGGATGAACTGAGCGAAGGGCGGGTCGATGCTCCCACTCCCCATAATTGCGAAGAGCTGTTGCAGACTGCGGACACGCAGCCGGGCAACGTCGACGATTACCGCACTGACGAATGGGGTACCCTAGGAGTTCAGTGCGCGGCGCTCCGCGCCCTGAAAGGTGCGGCTCCCGCCAAGCGATCCTTTGTGCATGATCTGCAATGGACAGTTCAGCTTTTTTCGCTATTGCCGGTGGCCAGCAAATGGGGCGACACCCTGGAGGACGAAGATCTACTCGCCGCGCAGGAGAAGGGATTGAGCATACGCGAGTATTGTCCACGGGGGAAGTTCACGGCCAAGTCCGGGGAGCTTTCGCAGGAAGACGAAAACGACGACCGCTCCGTACCTTGGTGGGCTGGCTACGTGAAATACGCGTCGGGCGACTTCACTGGAGACGGCTTGGAGGACATCATGATTTGGACCATTGGCGCTGGCGGGGACGATCCCACCAGAAGACGGGACTATCTGTACCTCCTCACCCGCACATCGCAGGGACCGAATACGAAGCTAACCCTGCTTCAGCGCTTGTACTGAAGTCCCTGAATAATAGAAAAGTATTGCCGGGGCGGACGATACGTGATCGGCCCGGATCGCGTGGGCTCGGGTCCATATCTTCCGAATCGCTGAGGCGTGAAGTCGCCCCTGAGCATCCTGGCCATATCCCCGAACATCAGTTGCATCCCATAGGCCTGCGAGAAAAGCATGCGCGTCCAGTTGTTCCGCTCATCGCGGACGTCAGGGGAATGGCAGTGCCGCGCAGCCATCTGCCAATCGAACGTGCGAACGGCGTGCATAAGGGTGGGGAAGCCCTTAATCCCGAGTTTCTTGTCGCCGGTCACGCCCGCTTGGCCAAAGCCGTAGACCATGCTCATGATGGCCATCTTGGCCTCGCAGGGAAACCACATCCAGTCCGGAGCGAACACGCCGGGGAGACCAGCGAAGAGCGTCTTCATCTTCTCCTTCATGAGCCTGGTGATCTCGCTGGCGGGAAGGTCAAGTTCGGTATATTTCTTCTGTGCCGCAGCTGTGGGCTGGTGCATGGGCAGAGCGCCGGGGACCCAGAGTTTCTCCACGGTGTGGTAATCGGTAGCGATCTACGCCGGCGTGGCCTTCCCTGAGCCATCGCGGCGGATGAATGGAAGCTTCTGGGCCTCCGCCGCAGTGGCCGGCTTGCATCCTTTTCCGGTCGTGACGTATCCCTTGGTATCCACATACATATACGGAACGTCGTCTTCCAGCTTCGGGGTCGCCCCGTCAAAGTACAGTTGATCGACCTGATGGCTCGGAACGCCTGGGTAATACGTGCGCGCGGGCAGGGAGACCTTGCCGGTTAGGCCACACGCTGTCTCGCCAAAGCAGGCGGCTTGTTGGGCGTCCGCTGGATGGACCTGAAGTATCTTCACTTTCGCATTGTTCGCCATCGTTTTCCTCCGAAACGGTGTGCCGTAGAGGACTTATCTTAACTCATCGCGCCACGCTTGCCCCGCTCCTCTCCGGGCCGGGATCGCTGCTTGCTCCCGTGGTTTGTCGCTGCCCCGTGAGCTCTTTAAGAAACGTGGCGCGTCTGGTAAACTGGCGTTGCTTGTCGTATTTCGGAGCGGCGAGTCCCTTTTTCGATGCACGGTCGAGGCGGTTGCGTTGACAGTCGCCTGACCGCGGTGAATGTGCCGCGTGGCAATTCATCGAACGGAGGCATTTGGGAGGAGGTCTTCTCATGCGATCATTGCCGATCCCGGTCTCATTACTCGTCCTGGCCGTTTGTGCTGGGGCGCAGACTTTCACGATCAACACAGTAGCCGGCGGCGGGCTGCCGCCCACGCCGATGGCGGCGACGTCCGCGCCAGTGCAGCCCAATTGGGTTGCCACGGACAAAGCCGGCAATATCTACTTCAGCACGTCCCAGGCCGTTTTCAAGGTGGGTACATCGGGCACGATGACGCGCGTGGCAGGCGCTCCCGGAGGCGGCAATCCCCTGGGCGACGGCGGCCCAGCGACCAGTGCGTACCTGAATCAGCCTGCTGGAATCGCCGTGGACACAACTGGAAACGTGTACATCGCCGATGCGCAGAACGACCGCGTGCGCAAGGTGACGCCGGGCGGGATCATCTCGACGGTGGCCGGGAATGGGAATTGGGGCTACTCGGGTGATAGCGGCCCGGCCACCAGCGCCAAACTGAACTGGCCGCAGGGCCTGGCAGTGGATTCGGCGGGCAACCTGTACATCGCCGACTATTACAATTCCGTGGTCCGCAAGGTGACGCCGGACGGGATTATCTCGACCGTAGCCGGCACGGGCACGCGGGGCTACACCGGCGACGGCGGCCCGGCCACCAGCGCTACGCTCTCATATCCGCGGGCCGTTGCGGTGGACTCCTCGGGTAGCCTGTACATCGCGGACTCGGGGAACTCGGTCGTCCGGGAAGTAACCTCCAGCGGGATCATCTCGAGCGTTGCGTTAACCGGAGGTTGGGTATGCTCCCAGATATCCGGCGTCAGTGCGGTCGCAGTCGATTCCAGCGGCGATCTGTACATCCGTGGAAACACGGAGGTGGTCAAGGTGACCGCGAGCGCGACGACCGTTGTTGTGGTGAACACCGGGCAGTATGCGCCGGTGAACTTGGCCGTGGATTCGAGTGGTACGCTCTATTTCACGGACGTGGGCGAACGCGTATATATGGTAACGCCGGCCGGACCGTCTGCGGTCGCCGGCAACGGGAGCCTCGCTTTCGGAGACGGTGGGCCGGCCACCAGCGCCGGATTGTGGGGTCCGGCCGGCGTGGCCGTGGACTCGGCCGGCAACTTGTACATCGCCGATGCCGCCACAGTCCGCAAGGTGACGCCGTCCGGCAGGATCTCGACGGTGGCCGGAGGTGGCACCTCCGTGCCCGGCGACGGCGGCCCGGCGACGAGTGCCGGGCTCTTCGGGACGTTCGGGATCGCCGTGGACGGCGCCGGAAATCTCTACTTCGCTGAAACCAACAGCGACGTCGTGCGCAAGGTTACACCGGCCGGCGTCATCTCAACCGTTGCCGGTAATCGCGGGCCCGGCTACTCGTGCGGCATCATAGCGGAAGGCGCCTCAGCGACGGCAATCAAACTCTGTGGGCCGCGCGGAGTTGCCGTCGATTCAGCCGGGAATGTTTTCATCGCTGACATGAACGCCAATCGGGTGTTCAAGGTGACACCCAGCGGGACGATCTCAACCGTGGCTGGAGGCGGATTCTATCCCAACACGGGCGACGGCGGTCCCGCGACCAAAGCCTACGTCGGCGGGCCTCTCGGCATTGCCTTGGACGCGGCGGGTAATCTGTACATCGCGGAGGGCACTGACAACCGGGTGCGCAAGGTGACGGCGGACGGGATCATCTCGACAGTCGCCGGCAATGGCACCTACAGTTGGTTGGACACGGACGGTCCGGCTACCGGGGTGGGGTTGACTGTCTCTGGCGGCGTCGCGGTGGATTCCGCCGGCAACATCTATGTGGTTGAACCGTGGTGGATTCGGAAGGTGACAACGGACGGCGTCATCTCGACCATCGCAGGCAACGGCACTTTGGGCTACTCCGGCGACGGCGGCCCAGCAATCGAGGCGACCTTCAACAACCCGAACCTCCTTGCGATCGACAGCGCCGGCCGCATCTACGTCGCCGACACGGTGAACGGAGCTGTGCGGATGTTGACTCCGGTGCTGAGCCCGCCGTCCATTTCCACTGGTGGCGTGGTGCCGGTTTACAGCAGCGTGGGCACCATCCAGCCCGGCGAATGGGTGTCGATTTACGGCAGCGATCTGGCCAGCGCGACCGCCATCTGGAACCAGGATTTCCCGATATCGCTTGCCGGCACCAGCGTCACCATCGATGGCAAGCCCGCCTACCTGTGGTACGTCAGCCCGACCCAGATCAACGTGCAGGCGCCCGACGATGCAGTGACCGGGCCCGTCCAGGTCGCTGTAACAACGGCAGCCGGGACCGCCACCTCAACCGTCACGCTGGCCTCAGCGGCGCCGGCATTTCTGCTGCTGGATGGCAAACACGTGACCGGAATCATTCCGCGCAAGGACGGCTCCGGCGCCCATGGCGGCGGGTCCTACGACATAATCGGACCAACTGGCAATTCGCTGGGCTATCCGACGGTGGCCGCCAAGGTCGGCGAAACCGTCGAACTATACGCGGTCGGGTTCGGGCCGACAGTTCCCGCGGTCCCGGCCGGACAACCGTACACCGGCGCGGCGCCCACAACCAACTCTGTGAGCGTTCAGATCGGCGGCGTGAGAGTCGCGCCTCTGTTCGCGGGGATATCGGAAGCCGGCCTCTACCAGATCAACCTGACCATTCAACCGGGGACCGGCACAGGCGACTTGCCGATCGTGGCCAGCGTTGGAGGCACGGGGACGCAGGCCGGCGTGGTGATCTCGGTTCAATAGCACCCGCGCGCCAAATCAGCCTTGGCGTCAAGGTGTCTACGCCGCGTGAACAGGTTGAGGAGTCTGCCCTCGCACCCTGCTCGCCCCCGCGGCTCGTTGCCACGCGTGTTGCGCGGCAAAGTGCCTGTGAATAACATGGTGTTGTACCATTAGGGTTTCGCATGAAGGCACTTTTCGACACGCTGCATCCGGGGGATCGCGATTGGGAACTGGCGCAGGCCATCGATCCCACGCGCTTGCCGGAGCACATCGCCATCATCATGGACGGCAACGGGCGCTGGGCCGAGCGGAGGCTGCTACCGCGCGTGGCCGGCCACAAGGCGGGTATCGGACCGGTGCGCTCGGCGGTCGAGACCTGTGCGCGGCTGGGCGTGAAGGCGCTCACGCTGTATGCCTTTTCGGTCGAGAACTGGAAGCGCCCCCGTCACGAAGTGGAAACCCTGTGGCGGCTGCTGCGGTATTACCTGAAACAGGAATTGCCCGAGTTGCAGAGGAACGACGTGCGGCTGCAGGCCATCGGACGCCTGGAGGCGCTGCCGGCGGCGGTGCGCGGCGAATTGGAATCTGCCGTCGAAGCCACCGCCAACAACCGCGGCCTTCTCGTCAACCTGGCGATCAACTACGGCGGGCGCGCGGAAATCGTGGACGCGGTGAACGCGGTGCTGGAGATGGCGCGCCTGGAAGGTTCGCTCGGCACGCTGAAGATGGATGAGGACCTGATCGCCACCAATTTGTACACGGCCTCCTGCCCGGACCCCGACCTGCTGATCCGCACGTCTGGCGAGATGCGCATCAGTAATTTTCTGTTGTGGCAGATCGCCTACGCGGAGCTGTACGTCACCGAGACGCTGTGGCCGGACTTCACGCGCACCGACCTGCTGGAAGCGGTGGTGGCGTACCAGAAGCGCGAGCGCCGCTACGGTGGTCTGCGCGCCGACCCGCCCGCAGACCGGATTCTGATTCCCGCCCTCGGTCCGTCATGAAGCGGGTTATTACCGCATCCCTGCTCGTCCCCTTCGTCGTCTATACGGTGCTAGGGGCTAACCCCTGGGTGTTTCTGGCCGTGGTCGCGGTGGCGGCCGTGCTCAGCTATCGCGAGTACGACGGCATCGCGGCGGCTTACGGGTTCGGTGCGCCGGGAGTGCTCGGCTACGGCGCGGGGCTGCTCCTGCTGGTGGCGCCTACGACCGGCTACGTCTGGCTGGGAATGACGGCGTTTGTGCTGCTGGCGCTGGCGCTGGCGATGCGTTCGAAGGAATTGGCCCACGCGCTGCCGCGCACGTCCCTGCTGGTGCTCGGCGTGATCTACATTTTTGGCTGCTGGCGCTGCGCGGTCGTGCTGCGCGGCCATAGCCCGCATTGGCTGATGTACGCGCTGCTGGTGAGTTGGACCGGCGATATCGGCGCTTATTATATTGGCAGGGCGTTAGGCAAACACCGCCTGGCAGATCGCGTCAGTCCGAAGAAATCCTGGGAGGGCGCGGCGGCCTCGGTCGTATCTTCGATCCTGCTGGCCGGCGCGTACCTCGTGTACTTCGTTGGCGCGAGCATTGCCGAAGCAGTGCTGCTGACCGCGCTGGCCAACGTGGCCGGCCAGTTCGGAGACCTGGTCGAATCCGCCATGAAGCGCGGCGCGGGCGTGAAGGATTCGGGCACCCTGCTGCCTGGCCACGGCGGCTTCCTCGACCGCGTCGATAGCGCCCTGTTCGTTATGCCGCTGGTCGCCGCCTGGCTCATCTTCGTCCGAGAGCATTTTCCAATCCTGAAATGA
>PMKM01000159.1 GCA_003157745.1 Bryobacterales bacterium
GCGCGCAAGTGCCAGGCGCCCGTCGTGCTCGTGCTCAATAAGATCGATCTCGTGAAGGACAAGGCAGCCCTGCTGCCGTTGATCGAGCAGTACCGCGCCGCCTTCGACTTCGCCGATTACGTGCCCATTTCCGCGACCAAAGGCCAGGGCCTCGACCAGTTGAAGAAGGTCATTCTGGCGCACCTGCCCGAGGGCCCGGAGTATTTTCCCGAGGACCACGTCACCGACCAGCCGGAGCGCTTTCTGGCCGCCGAATTGATTCGCGAAAAGATCCTCCTCGCCACCCGCCAGGAGGTGCCGCATTCGGTCGCCGTGATCGTCGATCAATGGGAAGAGACCGGCCGCCTCACGCGCATCTACGCCACCATTCGCGTCGAGCGGGAAGGCCAGAAGGGGATCGTGATCGGCACCAAGGGCGCCATGCTGAAGCGCATCGGCACCCTCGCGCGGCAGGAGATGGAGAAGCTGTTCGGCGTGAAGATCTATCTCGATCTGCATGTGCGCGTGCAGCCCGGGTGGCGCGATAAAGCCGCATTCCTGAACGCGCTCGACTGGCGTACAATGACCGGAGAAGACGATGCATAAACTATTCGCGATTTCGATGACCCTGATTCTGCTGGCCGCCGCCTGTCTCGCAGCCAGCAAGCCGGTGAGCGACGACGTGATCTACGACCGCGTCAACATCAAACTGACCGCCGATCCGGTCGCCAAGGGCGGGAGTTTCAAGGTGGAAGTGAAAGCGGGCGTGGTAACTCTCACCGGCGTGGCCGCGGACGAACGGCAGAAGGACCGCGCCGGCAAGGTGGCGAAAAAGGTGAACGGCGTCAAGCAGGTGATCAATAACCTCACCGTCTCCAAAGGCGGTAAATGAAGCCTGGCGCACGCCCCCGTGCGCGCCGCGCTGGGATTTGCCCCGACGCCTGTCTCTCGCCGGCAACTCCGCTGCGGCCGGCAGAAGCCCTCGCCATCAAGTCCCCGTCGCGAGACAACCGTGCCGAACTCCCCGTGGCGCACGCACTCGTGCGTGCCGCGTCGGCACTCGTGCCGACGCCCGGCGCCCCATGGACGCCAAGTCTCCGCCCGGTGCCCAATCTCCCACGCCTGACCAGCCGTCTCGCACAGTCTCGACACGCCGCGCAAGATCGTCCGCCGCAACCGCGCCGCACAGCCATTTCATGACGAGACCCGGGATCGAGAAGGACACTCGCCGCTATCCGAAGCGCCCCATCGTCGGCGTGGGCGCGCTGATCTTTCGCCGCGACCGCGTGCTGATGGCGCAGCGCGGCCACCAGCCGCGCAAGGGCGCTTGGTCGCTGCCGGGCGGCGCCGTCGAAGTCGGCGAATCGCTCGATGCCGCAATCCGCCGCGAAGTGCGCGAGGAAACCGGTCTCGTCGTGAAGCCCGTGAAGGTCTTCGAGGTTTTCGAACGCATCCTGCGCGATACCGCCGGCGCGCCCGAATATCATTATGTGTTGATCGACTACATTTGCCGCGTGACCGGCGGCGCCCTGCGCGCCGGCGACGACGCGTCCCGCGTGGAATGGGTCCGCCTCCGCGACTTGCCGGAACTCGAAATTACCGAAGGCACCCTGGACGTGATTGAAAGAGCGTTCAATGAGCGCTGACCCGCTTGACGCAGCCATTTTGAGTTTGTTCCGTTGTGGCATAATTGTGCGTGTCTGAATTTGACCTTGAAGCGGGCCAGCGCCGCGTCTGCCTTGCGCAAGGATGCGACTTTGTGCCGGCCCGGGGTCAAGACAATGCTGGTGTGGCCCTCTCGACCCTCGGCATGAAGCCCATCAGCGGGCTACGGCACCCCGCTTCGTCTGGAACAACGGGTTGGTATATCTGGTGCGGTGAAGCTCTCTCAGATGCTCCTGACTTCTTTCGCCCGCTTTGCGTCGATCACTTGGTTGATCGCTTGCCTCTCGTAGCGCGCCATTTGGGGCTTCCGCCTGGGTATCGGTTCTTGATTGCCGCTGGGTATGAAGATGTGTGGTTCGATGAGCGCTTGCTCAACGCCTGAAGCCAATCCAACGCCTCTCCGAATCGAACCCATGACCCCGAACGACTGGCCCGCCGTGCGCGCGATCTACGAAGAAGGCCTAGCCACCGGTGCTGCGAGCTTCGAAAC
Organism: Bryobacterales bacterium; assembly: GCA_003157745.1. Classification (GTDB taxonomy): domain Bacteria; phylum Acidobacteriota; class Terriglobia; order Bryobacterales; family Bryobacteraceae; genus Bog-375. The sequence continues at coordinate 2,135 of PMKM01000159.1, forward strand.
TGCCGCCCCATCGTGGGAACAATGGAACGCCGCGCGATTGCCCCATTCGCGCTTGGTCGCGCGGGATAACGCGGTCCTCGGCTGGGCCGCCCTGAGCCCGGTTTCGAAGCGCTCGTGCTACTCGGGCGTCGCGGAAGTTTCCGTCTACGTCGCGGCTGCCGCGCAGGGCCGGGGCATCGGTCGTGCATTGCTCGATACGCTTATCGCCTCCGCCGAGTCACACGGCGTGTGGACGTTGCAAGGTTCCACCTTTCCCGAAAACGCCGCCAGCCTGGCCCTGCAAGCGCGCTGCGGCTTCCAATCCATAGGCCGGCGCGAGCGCATCGCCCAACGCGACCGCGTCTGGCGCGATACCATACTGACCGAACGCCGCAGCCGGAAGATCGGCGTGGACTGAACGGCGGACGCGCCGGGCGCCCGTGTACCGGTTGTTTCCAAACGCACCCTCCGCAGCTACCCTGGAGATTGAGCCGCCCGCATGCCCGCGCTGCAGTCGCGCTGCATTTCCCGAGCCGAACGCTTACAGCCCGGAGCGTGAAAGATAGTGCCCATCAAGCCCGCAGGGCGAAAGAAAGTAGCCCATGGCGCAGCCATGGGAATCGCGCAACCGCCCGACAGCCCCGGAACGGGGCGTAAGATAATCCAAGGACCCCAGTTTTGAAAACCAGTTCCGAAGTCCTCGAATTCGAATCGCTGCGGCGGCTGCTCGGCCGTTACGTGGCCAGCCCCATGGGGCACCGCGAACTCGATAAGGTCGCGCCCCACAGCGACCGCGACCGCCTCATCGACGACCTCGCCGAGGCCGGCGAAGCCATCGAGTACCTGCGCTCCGCCGCCCGCCCACAGCAGGCCGGCCGCGGCGCCGCCATCCGCATCGATTTCGGCGGCCTGCCCGACGTCGAGCCGGCCGTCCAGAAACTTCACATCGAAGGCGCCGGCCTCGAGCCCAAAGAAATCTTCGAACTCTTCGCCCTGCTCGACCGCGCCGCGGATGCCAAGTCGCTGCTCACCGCCACCGCCGGCCGCTTCCCGAAGCTCGGCCTGCGCGCGCAATCGGTCGGCGATTTCCGCGCCCTCCTCCACGAACTCGAAGGCAAGATTCTCCCCGATGGCACCGTCGCCGATCACGCCAGTGTCGCCCTGGCGCGCATCCGCCGCGACATCGAGCGGGAAAAGAAAGCCATTCAGGCGTCGCTCGAACGCTTCCTCAAGGCCCACCGCGAGGAAGGCGTTCTGCAGGAAGAGTTCGTCACCATCCGCAACGAACGTTTCGTGGTGCCCATCATCGCCGGCCAGCGCCGCAAGCTCGATGGCGTGATNNGAGCCGCTCGAAACCATCGACCTCAACAACGAACTCGTGCGGCTCGGCGAAGAGGAAGCCCGCGAAGTGCACCGCATCCTGCTTGAGATGACGGACCGCCTGCGCGGCCACGCCGAATCCATTCGCCAGACGCTCGCCGTCATCGCCCAGCTCGATCTCGTCTTCGCCAAGGCGCGTTTTTCGATCGAGTTCGATTGCACGATCCCACGCTTCGGTGAGCGCCTGCTGTTGCGCGAGGCGCGCCATCCGCTGCTCGAAGACGTGCTGCGCCGCCGCCAGCGCAAGCCGGTGCCCGTCTCTCTTGAGCTCGCGCTCGATCGCCGCACGCTGCTCATCAGCGGCCCCAATACCGGCGGCAAAACGGTGTCGCTCAAGACCGTCGGTTTGCTCAGTTTAATGGCGCAGGCCGCGCTCCCCGTGCCCGCGGCCGTTGCCGAGTTCCCCGTCTTCGAACAGGTGCTGGCCGACATCGGCGATTATCAGTCCATCCAGGAAAACCTCAGCACGTTCTCCGCGCACGTCTCGCACATTCGCGAAATGGCGCTCGACGTAACGCCCGGCACGCTCGTGCTGCTCGACGAACTCGGCTCCGCTACCGACCCGGAAGAGGGCGGCGCATTGGGCGTGGCGATCGTCGAACACTTCCGCGCGGCCGGCGCCTTCACGCTCGTCTCGACCCATCTCATGGCGCTCAAGATCTACGGCGCTTCGACCGAAGGCGTCGTCAACGGCTCCATGGGTTTCGACGAAAACACTTTCGAGCCCACCTTCCATTTGCAGCTCGGGCTGCCCGGCAAATCGGCGGGCCTCGAAATCGCCACGCGCCTCGGCATGCCCGAGGACATCATGCGCCGCGCGCGGGCCGCCATCGGCGATCGCGAACGCGATGTCACCCGCTTCCTCACCGAACTCGAAGCCCGTGTGAGCGAGAACCGCGCGCTCGAGCAAACCCTGCGCGAGAAGCTCGCCGCGCAGGAACGCACCGAAAAGGAAATCGCCCGCGAGTGGGAACGGCGCGAGACCGTCAAGCTGAAGGAGCTCGAACGCCGCAACGAGGAAGCGCTCGCCCGTTTTGAAGAGCACGCGCGGGAGACCATCGAGAAGATCGCGCAATCGGGCGACCACCGCAAAGCCACCCAGGACGCGCAGCGCCGCGTCTCGAAAGCCAAGCGCGAGATGCGCGAGGATTTCGAAACCACCGTTCTCGCCACCGAGGACGATTCCCGTCAGGATCGCATCCAACCGCTGCGCATCGCCGAAGGCGCTCGTGTCCGCCTGAAAAATGTCCGGGAGCCCGCCCGCGTCACGCGTTTCTTAACCAACGACCGCATCGAAGTGGAAGCCGGCTTCCTCCGCATGCAGATCTCGCGCGATGATGTGATCGAGGTCCTTCCCGAAACCGGCGGCGCAACGGCCAGTAAGTTGCCACAAGGCGTGACTTACAAACCCGCTCCGCAGTTATCGCCCGCCTTCCAGGAGATCAACGTCATCGGTCGCCACGCCGAAGAAGCCCGCGACGCCGTAGACGAATTCCTCGATCGCGCCGTCATGGCCACCGCCTCCCGAGTCCGCATCGTCCACGGCTTCGGCATGGGCATTCTGCGCAAGACCATTCAGGAGCTTCTCACCGCCCATCCCCACGTCGCCAAGTTCTACCCCGCCCCCCAACAGGAAGGCGGCGCCGGCGCCACTATCGTGGAACTGCGCGAATAGGTGGGGCATGCTTTAGCTTGCCCGCCGTCCGCCTGCGGGCGCACGCATTACCACGCCTAGCCGTCAGAGCACCAGTCGTGGCGCAGCCTGTCCAGGCTGCAGAGCCGAGAGTCATCTCGGCTCTGCTTGCCGCGCTCGCCCCACATCGAATGATGGGTACGTTTTGGAAGTGTATCCTGGAGAGTAGAGGAACGCGGCCGATGGATCTGAGACAGCAAATCGCGCAGCAGGTCGACAAACTGCCAGTGGACATGCAGGAACAGGTCCTCCGTTTCGTGGCGTCTCTCTCCCCGTCGGCAGCAGTCGGCGAAAGCGGCGCGAGACTGCGCCGATTCGCCTCATCTCTCGACCCAGTATCCGCCCACGAGATGACGCAAGCAATCGAAGAGGAGTGCGAGCGCGTTGATGCCAGTGACTGGTAGATTCCTGCTGGACACCAACATCCTAATTGCGGTGCTGGCGGGGGATGAAACGGTGCTATCCAACTTGGATCGGGCGGCCGAGGTCTTCATTCCCGCGGTTGCGCTCGGCGAGTTGTTCTTCGGAGCCGCAAAGTCCGGCCGCCCAGGTGAGAACAGGGCCAGGGTCGAGCGATTCGCTGCCAGCAGCTCTATCATTTCCTGCGACCTCGACGTTGCCCGCGAGTACGGACGTTTGAAGCAGCTACTGAGGGAGAGAGGCCGGCCACTTCCCGAGAACGACATTTGGATTGCCGCCGCGGCGAAACATCACGGACTGGTCCTCATTACACGCGACCAGCATTTCCAGGAGGTCGAAGGCTTGCAGACTGCGGACTGGGCTGGTCCATCATAGCCTTTGCCGGGTCTCGGCCCGCGCAACTCAGCCTAACCTTGCCTCGTCCTGTTTCATCAGCCTGGGCTAGGCCCACGTGCGCATCGTCCACGGCTTCGGCATGGGCATCCTCCGCAAAACCATCCAGGACCTTCTCACCGACCATCCCCACGTCGCCAAGTTCTACCCCGCCCCCTCACAGGAAGGCGGCGCCGGCGCCACGATCGTTGAATTGCGCAAATAGGAGTCGGCACACGCTCACGGACCGCGAGGCTCGGCGCTGAGCGCGACCCAGTTTCCCTATTTACATAAACAGATCCGAATTGGCTATAATGCCGGAAAAGAGACTGCCGCATGGCCATTTCCGTCGTACAGAAGGAAAGCGGCATCACTAGGGTGCTACCCGCACCGCCCAGAGCCCCAGCCATCGACCGCGATACATCTGGCCAACTCGATACAGACACGCAAACGTACTCCGCCTGGTTCTGGTCTGGCCTAATGAACGCAAGCGGGGCGGTGACATTCACGGGCGGCCCCAGGGACAAGCGGGACGGCTGGGAGGTGGGATGGATTCAGGTGGAGTACGCCGAAACAAACTGGGCCATGTATCGCGGGCAGCACTCCACCGACGGTAGCCTGTTCGTGCAACGGGCACGGCCTCCAGCCAGATCCCAACGGGTCTGCCGCGACACGCTAGGCGGCCCGGAGACCTACTTCACTAAGGTTGGAGACACGAACCCCAACGAACACAAGAACCTGCCGCCGGGCGAGCCCTTCCCGCTGGTGGTCAGAGTATTGATGCAGGATAGCCCAGCCGACTGGTACCACCTGGAGGAGCGGAACGAACTCACGGGCAAGACAAACTACCTGGACGAGGTCCAGATCGAGCTCAAGTTCTGCACCGTACTCACGGCGATGGACAATACCGTGCCGGCCAGCCGCAAATTCTACCATTTGGCCCATTTCTACTGGGACGTGCGCTCGCACTATACCTTCCACCCAGCGCGGTACCCACCTGGCCACGACCCAGCCAACTGGTCCATCACTCCGGTGCCCAACGGCAACGGGGGAACGGCGAGCCGCATCTTTAACTTCGCGCCCCGAGATCCCCGCGTGAATAGCGTTCTTACGACCCCGCAGGGGCTCAGTTGCAGAACCGTCGCCACCAATGAGTACGGCGCGGGGCTGACGCCCGGCAACGCCAGCCGGCACGCCTACCGGGACCGCAACCACATGCCTGGAGTGAGGTAATGCCATGAGACTCGCCGCAGTGTGCGGACTGGTGTTGCTTCTGTCGTGCCGGGATCGTCCGGCAAGGCCACCTGGGGGGGGAGCCAGCGGAGGCGGGGCGACCGTGGTGATAAGGAACCTGCCCGGCCAGGACCGCTGGGTTTCTGTGGTGGTCGAGAACCACGGAGCGCCCCGAACGCTAAGCAAAAGCGTCCAGGTCGAGAAGCAAGTCGACGGCGTCTGGAGCGCCCGCGGAGGGGAAGTACAGGTGGACTTGGTGGAACGGTGTGGGTTCTCCCCGTCAATCGCAGCGGCCTGCATTGACGTCGGTGCGGGCGCCAAGTTCACTGCGGCCCCTTGGAACGGTTGGGCGTGCGGAGGGCAGTGCCCGGATCCGTGCCGCATGAACGACTACATGGGACCGGGGACCTTCCGGTTCGTGGTGGAGAGTTGCGACCGAAAGGAGCGGTTCGAAGGCCCGCCATTCCAACTACCCTCCGAGCCGCTCCTTCGGTTCGGAGAACGCAGGCCGCCAGTCGCGCCATAACCAGATTGCCCCGGAGAACCCGCGGCACTGCGCGCCAGCTCGGTCCCGATTCACCCTACGTCAACCTCATCCGCCGAATGCCCGCAATTCCATCGAACCCCTGATCGAACGTGGCGATCGATTCCACGCCGTGATTCAACATGACCGCGGCATGCACGCAGTCCCGCGCTGAGACTGCGGCGGAGCCGCAGAGGATTTCCCGCGCCCGGTCCGTATCCGCCAGCGTCACCGGCAGCACCACCGGGCAAATGTCCACGAACAGATCGTAGACCGCGCCCGCCAAATCCAGGCGGCCCAGCGACGAATACCGATAGAGGATCTCCTGCAGCACCTCCGTGCTGGTGCAGGCCCCGACCTTGCCCGCGCGCACGCGCTCCAGAAAGCGGCGCGCCGGCTGGCGCAGCGGATGGTCGGCCCCGGCGACGTACATCGGGATATTGGAATCGATGAACACCGTCACCGGCGGCCAGCCTCGATTTCGGCAAGCATCTGATCGATGTCGGCGGTGGGCGCTTCGAGCGACGCCAACCGCGCCAACGGGTTGGCCGCGCGGTTTCCGCCGGTGGGGGATTCGAGCGCCCGTTCGAGTGCCGTGCGCACCCACTTGCCCTTCGACATCCGGCTGCGTTGGGCGGCCTTTGCCAGCCTGGCGTTCAGCTCGGGCGGAATCAATACCTGCAATCGGTTGCTCATATGCTCATGCTACTATACTCATCATCGCAAAGCGCCCACGCGCTGGGCGAGCGAATCCACGGCGACCTGCCCGACCGCACCCGTGCCGGTTTCGCGCGCCCGCTTTCCCCCTACCTCCCACAGAAAGCCAATGAACTAACCCCTTGACCACCAAGTGCATTACCGCATTTCAAACGGGGAAGATCCAACTGGAGCTGGACAGATCCCGTGACGCGTCGATCCCCGCATCGACTGGCAGGCAGAACCATCAACTGCCGACGAGGAAACCGAACCCTCCAAGCGAACCCTGCAACCGAATCCGGCAGCCCGCACCCCGCGACCGCACCCTACAGCCGAATTCGCCGCATCGAAAGGGTCGCGCGGCGCACACTCCACCTATCGGGTTGATCGGCCGATTCTGTTTAATTCTGTATAGCGTCGGTACGGAGAACTGTCGACGACACCCTTGATCGTCCCATTGAGCAGTTCCGGCCTCGGCCCGCCGCGCAAAACCGGAATCACGCCCGTTTCATTTTCCCTAACTTATAGCTGCCCAATGTCTTATCCTCCGAACGCCCCATTCCCCAGTCTCATCCCAGCTACCCTTGCGAGATAATTAAATCGGAGATGGTTTCTTTTCTGCCAAATGTAAACAAAACGGGGCAGATTTGCCCCGCCTGGCTCTCGCAAGTGATTGATTTCATTACGTAGCACCCGTCGCAAACGGGGCAAATTCACCCCGTCTCGCGGCCGTCGGCCGCTTGTGTGGACGCTAGGCAGCCTCGGTCGCGACCAAGGAAGGGGCCCTGAAACCGGCCACGCTCTCGCCAACTGCGGATGCTACTCCACTTCCGGCTCTGGTGGTTCCCACGCGTCCAGCAGGTCCGGGTTCTTGGCGAACCGCTTCAGCACGCGCGCGATGTCGCCGGAGCGGAAACCGGCATGGAGCAGGCGGCGATACGCGGAGGCCATGTCTTTGTCTTCTTCGAAGAGGCCCTCGCGCACGGCGGTCCGGTACTTGCGGCGGACCCAATCTTCAATCAGCGCCGATTCGTCGACGCCATCGTAGACGGCGCGCACGGTCGTCTCGGCCAGCTTCGGCGCGACCCGGCGCCGGCGCAGATCCTGCACCACGCGCGTGCTGCCGTGCTTATCGCCAGACAGGCGCGCGGTCGCGAAGGATTCGGCGAAGCGGCGATCGTCCAGATAGCCGAGGTCCTTCAACCGCGCCACGGCGTTATCCACGTCGGCCTCGTGCAGCGCGCGGCGGCGCAGTTTCTCGCGCAGTTCTCCCGTCGAATACGCCCGTCCGCCAAGCAGCCGCAGCGCGTAGGTCCAAATCCTCTCGGCGTTCAGGCGCCGATCCGGTTTTTCCGTCATGATTGGAGTTCTTATGCGGAGTATACTGAAAATTGGCTCGGATAGTGACCGGTGAGCCGAAGGGAAGAGGAGAACACTATGGATAAGAACGGACTTTCGGCATTTTTGTTGGGCCTGGGTGTGGGCGTAGGCATCGGCATACTGTTCGCTCCCAAGTCCGGGGAAGAAACGCGCGAATATATTCGCAGCAAGGCAAGCGAAGGCGGCGACCTTCTGAAGCAGCGCGGCGCGGACCTGAAGCAGACCGCGGCCGAGTGGGTGGACAAGAGCAAAGAGACGCTGAATCGCCAGAAGGAAAGCCTGGCTGACGCAGTGGAAGCCGGCAAGCAGGCATGGCGCGAGGCACGCGAGCCGCAAGCGCCTAGCGAAAGCCAGGCTTAGTCCAGGTTGGGCGGCGGGACGGAATTGACGGCATGAGCGACGAAGTCTTTCGCTGGATCGCGGCTGCGGGAGTGGTGTTGGTGGCCGCTGCGTTCGTAGTGCAGGCGGTGGCGGCCATCGCGATTTCCCGCGGCCTGCGCGAGATGCACGGGAAGATCGCCAGGTTTCTGTCTAACGCCGAACCGGCCATTGCGCGGCTGGACCCGATGATCGAGCGCGCCACGGTGTTGATCGATACGGCCACGCCGCAGATCGCGCTCGCCGGCGCAACCATCGAGAAAGTCGGCCCGGTAATCGAGCGGGCGCGCGTCGCGGTCGACAAAGCCAGCGCCAACATCGATCGCGCCGCGCCGCTCATCGAACAGGCGAAGTCGGTGCTCGGGAACGCCAACCTGGCGATCGAGGAGAACCGCCCGCATGTGGCGGAAATCACCGGGCAGTTGGCCGGGATCGCCCGCGTCGGCCGCGAGCAGGCGGATCGGTTGGGCGCGCTGGTCGAGGATGCCGGCGACCGTGCCCACGCCCGCATCGAGCAGATCGACAATACCGTCGCTCAGACCGTCGAGCAGGTGGGCGAAGTAGGCGTTGCGCTGAAGCGTGCGGCGATGCGCCCCGTGCGCGAAGCTAACGGCGTAGCGGCCGGAATTTCCGCCGCGGTCGCCACATTCGTCAGAGGCCGCAAGTCCCCGCCCGATATGGCGACCCAGGACGAGGAGATGTTTATCTGACCGGCGGCGCGGCTCCGGGCCTATAGGTTCGCGGTGCGCAACGTTTGCTCGCCGGCGCGGGCGGCGGTCTCCATCACGAGCAGGCCCATCTTGGGATGACTGGGTTCCAGGCTCCGGTGGACGCCGAATTCCTCGAGCGCCTCGGAAGTGGTGGGGCCGATGGAGCCGATCAGGCACTTGCGCAAGCCCTTCAGCATGGCCTCGTCGATTCCCAATTCCATCGCCACGCGGGCGAGGTGTTCGATCTGCACGGCGGTGGTGAACAGCGCCGCCTGGAATTCGTTCGCCGCCAGACCGCGTGCAGCCTCGTGCAGCGGGCCGACGTTTTCCGGCAGGTCGTATCGGTATACGCGGACCGCCGTCACTTCAGCGCCGCGCGCCGTTAGCGCGGCCAGCAACTCCGGATTCGGGCGGCCATACTCCTGCACCGCGATGCTGTGCCCGGCGTGGCCGGCCATCGCGGCCAGCACCTCATGCCACGTGTTCGGCTCGGCCGCCACAATCGCCGGCTTCAATCCCATCTCCCGCAGCGCGGCCACCGCCTTGGGCCCGCGCGCCACCAGCGCGACGCGGCGGAGCGCATCGGTGAACGCGCCTTCCGGATAGCGCGCCGCCAGCAGGCTGTTCAGTTCCCGCGTCCCGATGCCGGTCAGCAGGATCACGGTATCGAATTCGCCTGCGATCAGGCGCTCGGCAAACGCAAAAGTCGCCGCATTGTCTTCCGCCGGCGCCTCGCGTATGGCCGGCGCGACGAACGGCTGCCCGCCTTGCCGCCGCACTAACTCCGCCATTTCGGCCGCGCGCCGGCTCTCAAATGCCACCACTCGCATGCCACGGAAAGACATATTGAATTATAACCGTAAGTGACAGTATCGCAAGTTACAATAACCCTGAATGGTAGTGTTATCTAAACTGGCGTGTGGCGCCTTACCAGAACACAACGTTCAAGCCGACTAACACCGCGGCCACCAGCGCTGCCGCGAAGATAGGCCGGCGATACAACGGCACGACGTCGTCGGCTGGCATCAGGGCAAGGCCGTACACCAGGTTCCGCAGTTCCGAATCCGGTTTGGGCCTGGTCGCCAGGCTAACGAGGACGGTCACGATAACGCACACCAGCCAGGACCAGATGAACCGGTAGAGATTCTCGGCCATCGGTTTGGCGTCCGCGGAGAGGGCGATGATCGCCAGTGTTGCGGGATGGAAGTGCACCAGCACCCAGAGCAGGATCGACGATGCCGTTCCCGAAAGCAGCCCCCAGAATCCACCGGCCGGCGTGGCGCGTTTCCAAAGCATCCCAATAATCGCCGTGCCGAACAGGGGAATGATGAAGAAGCCAAACAGCGCCTGAACGTAATCCATGATACTGGCAAATTGCATCACCAGATATGCCGCCCCAATGCTTGCCCCAAGACCGATGACAGTGCACCAGCGACCTATGCCGAGGCACTTACTATCGTTAGCCATTCGGTTGATGACCGGGCGGTAGATATCGTAAGTCCAGACCGTGGCGAAAGCACTGACGTTTCCCGCCATCCCCGACATAAAGCCGGCGATCAGCGCCGTCACTCCGATGCCCAAAAAGCCGGGGCCGAGATAGCGGGCCATCATCAACGGCATTACCTCGTTAAAGCTATGACCGCCGGTTGCGAGAGCCTCCGTCTCCCCGGTCAGCTTCATGGGAAGCACGGCCAAGCCGAGCAGGCCGGGCAGAATCACAATTGCCGGCAGCAGCATTTTGAATGCGGCGCCGATCGTGGTGGCGATCTTCGCCGACCGCAGATCCCGCGCGGCCATCACACGTTGGACCACCAGGAAATCCGTCGTCCAATAACCGAATGCGCCGATCAGGCCGAGGCCGAACACGATGCCCGTCCAGTGCACGCCCATCGGGTTGTGCGCGGCCGCGCCCATGTTCCGCCACATGTGCGTGTAGTCCTGGAGCGGAGCCCGCCTGGCGATGCGCGCCAACATGCCGCTCCAACCGCCGGTCTCAATGAGACCGAAAATGGGGATGGAAATGGTGCCGACCCAGATCAAAACGAATTGAACGACTTCGTTCACGATGGCCGACAGCAGGCCTCCCAGCGCCACGTAGACGCCGACGGTCAGGGTGGAAACGAGAATGCTGAAATTGATGTCCCAGCCCAGGATGACCTTCATCACCATGGCCATGGAGAACATGTTGATCCCGCTCATCAGCACCGTCATCGCGGCGAAAGAGAGAGCCGAGAGCAGCCGCGCGCCTTCGCCGTAGCGGAGTTTCAAATACCCGGGCACGGAGTGCGCCTTGGATACGTAGTAAAACGGGATCATGACGATGCCAAGGAATAGCATCGCCGGGACGGCGCCGATCCAGTACCAATGCGCCGCCAGCATACCGTATTGATAAGCCGAAGCCGACCAGCCGAGTAACTCGAGCGTACCGAGATTCGCCGCGACGAAACTCAGCCCGGCCACCCAGGCTCCCACGCCCTTTCCCGCAAAGAAGAAATCGCTGCTGGCGCGAACGCGGCGCTTCAGGTATAAGCCAACGCCTAAGACGAGGGCGAAGTAAGCGCAGATGACAAAGATATCGGCCGGCGCCAGTGTCAACAATCGCGACGGCTTGCCAGTGCCCGCTGCATGAGCGGCGGCGCTCGTAGCGAGCGCTCCGGCGATCTTGCAGGCGATTCTCCGGCAACCGTTCACCGACATGCGCAACACCACTCCAGATGCTATCAGCCCGCGCTGCCGTTAGCACCCGTGGCAAGCGGGTTACGCGATCCGGACGGTCTTGATGTTGACGAATTCGTGCAGGGCGCGGGCGGCCAATTCGCGACCGTAGCCGGAGCGCGCACCACTGCGTATGGAGCGCCGGCGAGAGCCCCTTCGGCAATTGTCCGGCAATTACCGAAGTTGCCTGGTGCCCAGTCGGCAAATACATCGTAAGCTGCTAATTCTAATGGAACAACTTATGGCAGCCGCCTTGCGGTTCCGTATGTCGATAAGGAACTTTGAGAATGATCAGACAACGATGGTCCCCGATCCTGTTTCTACCGCTGCTGCTGGGGGTGGCGGCCCATGCGCAGACGGCCGTGGCGCCGCCGGAGCTGACGCTGACGCAGGCGATCGAGCAGGCACTCAAGAACAATGTGCAGACGAAGCTCGCGCAGGAGCGGACGGCCGAATCGCGAGCGGAGCGGGGGATCGCGCTTTCGCCGCTGCTACCGAACGTGAGCGGCGCCGCGTACCGGGCGAACCTGACGGCAAATTTGGCGGCGGAAGGACTGGCGTCCTCGACCTTCGCCGGAATTCCGGCGTTCGTCGGGCCGTACAACGTCTTCGACGCACGCTTCCGGATGGTGCAGAATCTGTTCAACCTGGCATCGATCCGGCACTATCAGGCATCGCGCTACGGCGTGCAATTGGCCGATCGGCAACGCCAACTGGCGGATGAACAGGTGGCGGCGGCGACATCGATGGCATACATCGGGGTGCTCGAGACCGGGCAATCGGTGGCGGCGGCGGAGGCGAACGTCGCGCTGGCGCGAAGCCTGCTCGACCTGGCGGCGAATCAGCGCAAGGCGGGGATCGCGACCGGGCTCGACGTGGCGCGGGCGGAAACACGGCTGGCTGGCCAGCAGGTGCAGTTGGCGCAGGCCAAGACCAATCTGGATACGGCG
>PMKM01000047.1 GCA_003157745.1 Bryobacterales bacterium
CGCCAAGGGCACTCCGCTGCACGATGCCTGCGTGGTCGGCGATACGGTGGGCGATCCGTTCAAGGACACCAGTTCGGTGGCCCTGAACCCGGTGATCAAGTTCACCACCCTGTTCGGCCTGCTGGCCGTTTCGTTGGCCGTCGATGTCGGCAACAAACAAGGCCACGTCCTGACCACGATTCTTTCCGCCGTTTTCTTCCTGGTCTCCGCGTTCTTCGTCTACCGCAGCTTCTACGGCATGCGGATCGAAACCGGCGTCAAGGTAGAGTAGCAGTCGGTGTAGCGCACGCACGAGTGCGTGCCGTGTCGGCGGCACATTTGTGGGCCAGCCAGAGCACTTGCTTTGGCTGGCCCTTTTTCTTTTTGCCGCGGCGCGTTAGCATGACGGTCATGACTATCTTGATCCGCCTGGCTCTCGGTGGGGCATGCTTTGGCTTGCCCGTCCTCTGCGCCGCGGCGCAGCCAGGCCCCATCGACCCGCAGCAGATTCGCGCGGACGTGAAGTATCTCTCGAGCGACCTGCTGGAGGGACGCGGCGTGGGCACCCGCGGCGGCGATCTGGCCACCGACTACATCGCCCGCCAACTCGCGGCGGCGGGCGCCAAACCGGCCGCGGCCGATGGCACCTACTTCCAGAAAGTGCCGTTGGTCGGCATCACGACGCAACCGGAAACGAAGCTGACGGCAACGGCCGGGGGCAAAACAGTCGATTTCAAATTGCTCGACGAACTGGTGGGCATCGACACGAGCCAGCGCGAGAAAACGGAGTTCGACGCCGACGCCGTCTTCGTGGGCCACGGCATCACGGCACCCGAATGGAAATGGGACGACTTCAAGGGCGTGGACGTGAAAGGCAAGGTGCTGGTGCTGTTTACCAACGAGCCTACTTCGGACTATCCGAAGTTCTTCGACGGGCGCGCGCTGACGTACTACGGCCGCTGGGTCTACAAATACGAGGAAGGCCTGCGCCGCGGCGCGCGGGCGGTGCTCATCATCCACACCACGCCGACCGCCGGCTACGGTTGGGAAGTGGTGCGTGGCTCGTGGGCGCGCGAGATGCCGTACGTGAAGCTCGCCGCCGGCGAGAGCGCGCTATCGCTCACGGGCTGGCTATCGCGCGAGGCCGGGGACAAGATGCTCGCACTGGCGGGCAAGTCGGTGGACGAACTGCTGGCCGCGTCCGAGAAGGCGGACTTCCGGCCGATCGAGCTGGGGATTCGTTTCCATGGCAAGATGGTGTCCCGCTTGCGCGAACTCGACACGCGCAACGTGGCGGGGCTGATCGAAGGCAGCGACCCGAAACTGAAGAGCGAGGTCGTGGTCTACACCGCGCACTGGGACCACCTGGGAATCGGCACGCCGGTGAATGGGGATTCGATTTACAACGGCGCGATCGACAACGCCACCGGTTGCGGCATCGTGCTGGAGCTGGCGCGCGCGTGGGCCGCGCTGCCCGCCAAGCCGCGGCGCTCGGCGCTGTTTCTATTTGTGACCGCGGAAGAGGGCGGACTGAAGGGATCGGAATACTATGCGCATCACCCGCTGATTCCGGCCGCGAAGACCGCCATCGATCTCAATTTCGACGCCGTTCCACCGTGGGGCCGCGCTAAACAAGTGACCATAGGCGGCGCGGAACGCATCGACGTGCTGCCGCTGGCGGAGAACGTCGCTAAGCGGCTGAAGCTCGAAATCCAGCCCGACGCGCGGCCCGAGCAAGGCCACTACTTCCGGTCCGATCATTTCTCGTTCGCACGCGCCGGCGTTCCCGCTTTTTCGATCGGCCTGGGAACCGAGTTCGATGGCAAACCCGCCGGCTACGGCCAGCGGATGTGGGAGCAGTACAACAAGCTGGACTATCATCACCCGTCCGACGAGTATCGCGAAGATTGGGATTTCACCGCGGACGCGCAGGCGGCCGAGTTCGGCTTCATCCTGGGCGGCGATATCGCCAACCAGGACAAGCTGCCGGATTGGCGCGCGGGCGACCAGTTCCACCGGCAGTAAGTGTTCGCAGCCGAACACCCAGTTGCGAAATGGGACAGTGGAGCGGCGCTAGCGCGGAAGAGCCGGCCTAGCCCGGAGGGCGAAAGATAGTCGCCCACGGCGCATGCGCCGTGGGTTCAGGCGTCACCGAGTAGCCTCCGGAGGGGGCGAAAGAATTCTGTCATTGCGGACCTTACGCCCCGTTCCGGGGCTTCGCGTCGTGCATCCCTCTCCCAAGGCTTACGCCTTGGGCTACTCTCTTTCGCCCTTCGGGCTCACAAGATCCCTCAGCGGCCCGAGGATTGCACCGCCGATAGGGAATGACTCTCTTTCCGCGCAATCCGCTCGGCGTCGGCCACCTGGTTTTGGTGCTGGCGGCGTGGGCGTGGCCGGCTTCGGCACAGCCGTCCAACATCGCCATCCTTCCGCCGCGACCGCGGCCGTTGGGCTTCCTGACGCGTCCCTACCAGCAGCGCGCGGTGCCCCCGGTGAATCTCGACAACTCGGCGCGGCTGGGCGGCCTGCTGCGTTCGGGCAGCCTGTACCTGAGCGCGCGCGACGTGGTGGCGCTGGCGCTCGAAGACAATATCGATATCGAAATCCAGCGCTACGGGCCGCTGATGGCGCGACAGGATATCGAGCGCGCGCGCGTCGGCGGAGCGCTGCGGTCGCCCTCGACGGCCATCGCACCGGGGCCGCAATCGGTCAGCCTGGCGGGGATCAACGTGAGCGGCACCAGCCTGGCGAGCGGCGCGGGCGTCGAATCCGGAGGCGGCATCACGGCGCAGATTGGCTCGCAGATTCCACAAACGGATCCGGTCGTTACTTTTGAGACCTACTTCGGCCACTACACCTCGCCGCAGAGCAACCTGGTGTTGTACGAATCGAATTCGATCGTGGAGGACTATCAGACCGTCAACGCCAGCTACAGCCAGCAATTCATGAATGGGGCCGCGTTCAGCGTCAATTACAACAGCCAGCGGGCGACGGTAAACGTCCCCACCACGCTGCTAAACCCGCTGACGCAGGGAAGCCTGAACCTGAATATTTCGCAGAACCTGTTGCAGGGGTTCGGCGCTTCGGTCAACAACCGCTATATACGCATTGCGCGCAATAACTCGCGCGTTTCCGATCTGCAACTGAAGCAGCAGGTGGCGACGACCGTTTCCGCCGTGCTGAATCTGTATTGGGACCTGGTGGCGTTCAACGAGGACCTGCGGCTGAAACGGCTGGCGCTCGACGCGGCGCGGCAATTGTACGAAGACAACAAGAAGGAACTGGCGGCAGGCGCCATCGCGGCGATTGAAGTGACGCGCGCACAGGCCGAAATTCCGGCGCGCGCGGAAGACGTGCTGATCGCCGAGACCAACCTGCTGCAGCAGGAAATCGTACTCAAGAACGCGCTCAGCCGCCGCGGCATGGAAGATCCGGCGCTGGAGGATGCGCACATCGTGACGCTGGATCCGATCGAGGTGCCCGAGCATGAGGGCCTGCCGCCGCTCAAGGAACTGGTAAAGCAGGCGCTCGACCGGCGGGCGGACCTGGAGCAGAACCGCATCAACATGCAAAGCCAGATGCTGGTGCTGAGCGGAGACCGCAGCGCGCTGAAGCCGTCGCTGCAAGCGGTGGCGTCCTTCACCAATCAGGCGCTGGTGGGCTCGCCCAATCCGCTCAACGTGAACAACGAGGCCGGCGTGCCCGACCCATACTACTATGGCGCGTACGGCAGTTTGCTGGCGCAGATTTTCCGCCGCAACTTTCCGAATTACACGGTGGGATTTTCGCTTTCGATACCGCTGCGCAACCGGGCGGCGCAGGCCGATTATGCGACCGATCAATTGCAATTGCGGCAGAACGAATTGCAGCTCGAGAAGAGCGTGTCCCAGGTGAGTGTGGACGTGCGCAATGCGCTGATCGGCGTGGAGCAGGCGCACTCGCGGTATGAAACGGCTCTCGAAACGCTGAAGCTGGCGCGCGAGACTTTCGATGCGGAGAAGAAGAAATACGAGTTCGGCAAATCGACCAATGCGCAGGTGATCCAGGCGCAGCGTGACGTGGTGGCGGCGGAGAGCGAGCAGGTGCAATCGATGGCGAATTACACGCACGCGCGCATCGCGCTCGATGCCGCGGCCGGGAGCACGCTCGAGCGCAACGATATCAGCATGGCGGAAGCTGCCAGCGGCCGGGTGGACCGGCGTTCCGCGTTGCCGGCAGTGCTGCCGGAGAAGAAATAGGAGCCGCCATGCGCACGCCGTCACAAAGTACCGGTGGCTTCAGCCTGCCACAGCCCGCTTTTGGGCGTGGCTTTTCCAAACTCCTTATCGCAGCCGCGTTGGCCGGCGCGCTTGGCGCGCAGACTCCGCTCGCGATTGCGCCGAGCAAACCGCAAGGGCTGCCGTTCGTTCGCTCGTACAAACCGGTGATCACGCCGCCCGTCCGTTTGACGGGCTCCGGCCGATTGCGCGGCATGATTCAAGCGGGCACGATCCACCTGACGGCGCGCGATGCGATTGCGCTGGCGCTCGAAAGCAGCCTCGACCTGGAAATCGAGCGGTACAACCTGGCGATGGCGGATTGGGCCGTCCAGCGCACCGAATCGGGCGGCCCGCTGCGCGGTGTCACGGGGGCCAGTTCGCAATCGGTAACGCTCGGCAGCGGCCAGGGCGTGGCGGGCAGCCAGGGCAACAGCGGGTCGCTGGGCACGTCGAGCTCTTCCGGCGCGGCGCTGATCCAACAGATCGGCCCCGTGACGCCGCAGCTCGATCCGGTACTCTCGACCACGGATGCCTTCTCGCACCAAACTGCGCCGCAGTTCGTGACCGTGCAGAGCGGCGTGTATTCGCTCGTCGACAACGCGCGCTCGTACAACTGGCAAGTGTCGCAGGGCCTGTTGACAGGGGGATCGGCGCGCTTGAGTTATAGCGACTCGTACCTCAACGAGTCGGTGCCGACCGACGTCCTCAACCCGACCTCGTTCATCAGCCTCGGGGTGTCCGTTTCGCAGAACCTGCTGAAAGGCTTCGGCGAGCGCGTCAACGGGCGTTTCATTCGCATCGCGCAGCGGCGAACGGGCGGCGCGAGCGAAGCCTTTCGCGCGCGTTTGAGCGCGGTGGTGAGCGGCGTCCTGAGCGCATATTGGGATCTCTCGCTAGCCGCTAACGATCTCAAATACAAGCAACGCAATCGCGACGTGGCGGCGCAGTTTCTGGCCGATACCGGGCGGCTGATCGCGGCGGGCGCAGCGCCGGCGGTGGATCGGATCGACGCCGAAAGCGCGGCGGCCGCCGCCGAGCAAGCCCTCGAAGTGGCGCGCAACAGCGTAGCGGTGCGGCAGAACGCGTTGAAGGATTATCTCAGCTTCCGCGCGGTAACCGACGATCAACTCGCGGCGGCGCAAATCGTCGCCATCGACCCGCTGAATGTGCCGGAGACCGACGATCTGCCGAGCCTCCACGAGCTGATCGCGAGCGCGGCCGGGCGGCGGCCGGAAGTGGCGCTGGCGCGTCTCCAGATGGAACTGGCGGGGATCACTTCAGAAGGCACGGCCAACGGCGTGCTGCCGAGCTTGTCGGTTTTCGCATCCACCAAGAACGTCGGCCAGGCCGGTCAAGCCGTCCCCGGCCAGACGCCTACGCCCTATTTCGTGGGAGGAGTGGGCAGCGCGCTGGCGCAGACCTTCCGGCGCAATTTTCCCAATGGAAGCGCCGGAGTCTCATATTCCGCGAGTCTCGAAAACACGCAGGCGCAGGCCGATCATGCGATCGACGTGTTGAGCCAGCGGCAGACGGAGCTATCGGCCGAACGCACGCGCCATGCGCTGGCGGTCGGTATATCGAGCCAGGTGCTGGCGCTACAGCAGGCGCGCGCGCGGTACAAGGCGGCGGCGGAGAGCCGCGAGTTGCTGGAGCGCCTGTTGCAGGGCGAGGAGAAGAAGTGGGTGGCGGGAGCCTCGACCATCTCGACCGTGGTTTCGGCGCGCCGCGACCTGGCCAACGCGCAGTCCGCCGAACTGGCCGCCGCGGCCGCATACGTTCACGGCCGCATCGCGCTCGACCAGGAGCTGGGCCGCACGCTCGATGTGAATCAGGTGTCAGTGGAAGATACGATCCGGAAGTAGATGGCGGCAGGAATCGAACGGAGCCGCGACCACAGGGAGCGGTTGCCCGAATCGTTACGCGGCACGCCCTACAGCTTGCCCGCTTCCCAATCGATCGGCTGGATTTTTCCTACGCCGAACACGTAGCACGCCGCGCCGCATAACACGACGACGGCCGCGGCGACGAAGGCCAGACAGAATTCGCCGGTTCGTTCGACAATCCAACCCGTGAACCATGGCGCTACGACGCCGGCCAGGTTGCCGAACCCGTTTTGGAAGCTGGTCCACTTGCCCGCTGCGCGCGGGCCGGCGAGCGTTTGCGTGATTGCGTAATTATTGGAACTATACAGGCCGAAGGATACGCAGGCGAGCAGCAGCAGCGCCAACGCGGCGGTCTCGTTGCGCAGCGCGGCCACCGGCATGGCCAGCGCGGAAAACGCGAGGCCCAAACCGGCGAAGGTCCTTCGCACGCGATTTGCCGTGTAACCGCGCGCGATCCAATAATCGGACAGATGGCCGCAGACGACCGAGGAAATGGCAATCAGCAAATATGCCAGCGAGCCGACATACGCCATCTTGGTCTTTGAGAAGTGCCGTTCCTTTTCCAAATACGGCGGCAGCCAGGTGAGCAGAAAGAACCAAAAGTAATTGGCGCAGAACAGCCCAAGCGCAGTGAAGAGCGCCGAACGCTGACGGAGGACGTCGAAGATCGACGGCGCGACGCCCGCCTCTTCGGGAACCGCGGCGCCGCGGCCGCGCGGCATCCACAGCAACCATGGCACCAGCCAGATGAGGCTCGCCCCACCCAGCGCCACGAAAAACGCGCGCCAACCGAAGTGCGCGATCAACAATCCGCCAAGCAGCGTGCCGAGCGCAGGCCCGGCCTTGGTGCCGGCATCGACAAGCGCGTTCGCCAAGCCGCGATGGTGCTCGGCATAATGGTTGGCGAAAATGCGCGAATAGGCCGGATAGGCGATCGATTCGCCGGCGCCCAGCAGCAGGCGCAGCGCGAAGACCATCGCGAAGGCGTGCGCGGCGCCGGTGATGGCAGTGGCGCCAGACCACAGAAAGAAGCCGCAGGCGAGAATCCATCCGACGCTGAACCTGTCTACCAGCCAGCCCGACACGCCCAGCAACTGGCACGCGGCATAGGTCCAGAAAAAGGCCGACAGCAGCAGGCCAAGCTGGTAGTTGGTGAAGCCGAGATCGCGCTGCATGTTGGTTGCGCCGGCGGAGAGGTTGGCGCGATCGAAATAGTTCAGGAAGCCGGAAATCACGAGAAGGGCGAGAATCCGCCACTCCTTGCTGGACATCGCGGTGCGCGCGGACACTGGAACCACCGTCACAGCAGGCTATTTTAACCTCTGTAGACGCGGCTCGCCCTGCCCAAGCGTCTATACTGGTCTCTATGCCGATTTCGATTCAAGGGGTGGACCCCACGCACAGCCAACTCCTGGCCAGTTTGGAGGCCAAAACAAAAAAGCCAAATGCGTTTTTTCGCGTCATGGCGCACCGGCCGGAAGTGTTGAAGAGCTTCGTGCCGCTGTATGGCGCGATTGCCGGAGCGGGAGTAGTAGAGGGGCGCGTGAAGGAGTTGGTCTACCTGACCTGTTCCATCGCGAACCAATGCGCCTTCTGCACTGCCGCGCACGTGGCGAGTTCGCGCAAGGCTGGCATCACCGAAGACGACGTGCGTGCATTGCAGGAGGGCGGCGAGCAGCCGTTCTCCGCAGCCGAGCGAGCGGCGATTGCGTACGCGCGCGATCTGACGCGCACGGCGACGGCGGCGGAATCCCGCGAAGCGTTGTTCGCCCATTTCACCGAGGAGCAGATCGTAGAGATCACGCTGGTGGCCGCACTCGCGAATTTCACCAACCGGTTCAACAATGGCTTGCGGATTCTGCCTGGAGCCTGATGCCAATCCTCAGTGGAATTCATCCGGTGGCCGAAGCGCTCCGCACAGGGCATCCGCTCGAGCGGCTGGTGGTGGCGCAGGGCGCGGGCGGGCCGCGCTTGCAGGAGTTGATCGACCTGGCGCGGCGAGCGAGCGTGCCGGTGCGCTTCGAGCCGCGTTCGGCGCTCGACCGGCTGGCAGGCAGTTCGGCGCACCAGGGAGTGATCGCGATGGGCGCGGCGCGCCAGTATGCGGACATCGAAGACGTGGCGCAAGCCGAGCTGCTGGTGGTGCTCGATGGCGTCGAGGACCCGCATAATCTGGGTGCGGTGATCCGCACGGCCCACGCAGCCGGCGCGGGAGGCATCATCATTCCGGAGCGGCGCGCGGCCAGCCTGACCGACGTGGCATCGAAAGCCGCGGCGGGCGCGGCGGAACACCTGCCAGTGACGCGCGTGACCAACATCAACCGCGCGCTCGAAGATCTGAAGCAGCGCGGCTACTGGATCTACGGGCTGGATGAGCGAGGCACGGAATCGTACGACCGCATCGAGTATGCGCTGCCCACCGCGATCGTCCTCGGCGGCGAAGGCAAGGGCCTTCACGAACAGGTGAAGAAGCACTGCGACGCGCTGGTGCGGATTCCCCTCGCCGGGAAGATCTCGTCGCTCAACGTGTCGGTGGCCGCGGGCATCGTGCTCTTCGAATGGAAGCGGCGGCGGCCGGCGTAGCCAGTTCACTCCGCGCGATACACGCTAAAATCTAACTTGGTGCGGCGCAGACTGTCCGCGCGGGCCTGACGGCCGTGGCTCGGAGGGACCACACGAATACCATGGACCACGTACTTTCGACGCACGTGTTTGTCAATCACCGGCTGACCAGTTCGACGCTGCAGCGCGTCGAGCAAGCCGGCATTCCGGCGGTGGAAATTTTCTGCGCGCGGCAGCACCTCGACTATCGCGACAAGGCGCAAATCACCGAACTGGGCCACTGGTTTCGCGACTCCGCATTGAAGATGCACTCGCTGCATTCGCCGATGTANNATCAAGCGCGCGATCGAAATCGCCGAGGTGATTCCGTTCCGCTACCTGATCCAGCACATCGGCGTGGGCGGCGAGGAATTCGACCTGCGCAAGTTCGACGCGGCCTTCGCGGCGCTCGAGGAGTTGAACATGTTCGCGCGCCAGCGCGGCGCGGACATCCTGCTCGAGAACATTCCGAACGAGCTATCGAGCGCCGAGCGGCTGGTGCTGTTCGAAGAGCTGACGCACATCGGCCTGAACTACGTTTTCGATACGGGCCACGCCAACATGGACACGGGTGTGGAGGCGGCGTTCCACTTGATGAGGCCGCGCATCCGCTCGACGCACGTTCACGACAACGATGGCAAGACGGACCAGCACCTGTTCCCGCTCGAGAGCAAAGGCGGGACCGTGGACTGGAAGCGGACGATGGAGTTGTTCCGCGAGCCGGCCGGGCAGTTTCCGCTGGTGCTGGAACTGAAGGAACAGCCGGAGATCGCCAATCCGATGGAGAACATCCTGCGCGCGTTCGACCGGCTGGAAGAAGCCTAGCGCTCGGCGGGCGTCTCTCTTATGCGACATTCGCACATCGCGGTGATCGGTGCGCCGCTCGATCTAGGACAGGGCCGGCGCGGCGTGGATATGGGTCCTTCTGCGCTGCGCGTGGCCAACCTGAACGCGCGGGTGGCGGCGCTCGGATACGAGGTCGAAGACCTGGGCAACATCGCAGTGGAGCAGGCGGAGAGCTGCGCCGAAGGCGACGCGCACGCCAAGTACCTGAAGCAAATAGCCGGCGCGTGCGAGCGCCTGGGTAAGCGCGTGGTCGAAGCGCTGGACGGCGGACGGCTGCCGCTGGTGCTGGGCGGCGACCATTCGGTTGCGGTGGGCACGGTAAGCGGCGTGGCGCAGCATTTTCGCCGCCAAGGGCACACCATCGGTTTGATCTGGCTGGACGCGCACGCGGACATGAACACGCCGGGCTCGAGCCCCAGCGGCAACGTTCACGGGATGCCGCTGGCGGCGATTCTGGGCCGCGGCGCGCCGGAACTGGTGGACCTGTTGGGCTTTCATCCCAAGGTCAGCCCCGCCCATGCGGCGATCGTGGGGCTGCGCGACGTGGACAACCAAGAACGCTCGAACGTGCGCGATTCCGGCGTGCGCGCCTTCACCATGCGCGACATCGACGAACGCGGCTTACGCACGGTGATGGAAGAGGCGATCCGCGCGGCATCGGACGGCACCGACGGTTTCCATCTTTCGCTCGATATGGATTTCGTCGATCCCAAGGACGCGCCGGGCGTCGGCACGCC
Organism: Bryobacterales bacterium; assembly: GCA_003157745.1. GTDB lineage: Bacteria > Acidobacteriota > Terriglobia > Bryobacterales > Bryobacteraceae > Bog-375. The sequence goes on from PMKM01000047.1 coordinate 10,306, forward strand.
GGTGCGCGGCGGCGCCACGTACCGGGAAGCGCATTTGGCAATGGAAATGATCTGCGATTCGGGGAAGGTGGTTTCGATGGAGGTCGTGGAGGTGAATCCAGTGATTGACGAAGTCAACCGCACGGCCGATTTGGCGGTGGAGCTGATTATGTCGGGAATGGGAAAACGGATCCTATGAAGTTACGCGTGGCGGTGGTGTACGGCGGGCGGAGCGGCGAACATGAGATATCGGTGCGCTCGGCGCGCGCCATCCTCGCCGCGCTCGATCGGGACAAGTATGAGGTTTCCGAGTACTTTATCGATAAAGAGGGGAAGTGGTCGCCGGGGCCAATCCTGCCCGAGCCGGCGGCGCAGCCGGATATCGACGTGGTGTTCCCGGTGCTGCACGGGACCTTCGGCGAGGATGGCACGGTGCAGGGGCTGCTCGAATTGGCCGGCCTCGCGTACGTGGGCGCGGGCGTGCTCGGCTCCGCAGTCTCCATGGATAAGGAGATGACCAAGCGTGTCTGTGCGGAACGGATGTTGCCAATTGTAGACTTCGTTTCGCTGCCGCGGAGCACGGCCAACGTCGCGGAGGCCTGCGCCGCGCTACCCTTTCCGGTTTTCGTGAAGCCAGCCAACCTGGGCTCGTCGGTGGGAATTTCGAAGGCGCACAACACGCGGGAACTGGAAGCGGCGTTCGCGCTGGCGGCGGAGTTCGATCGCAAGGTAATCGTCGAGCGCGGCATCGTGGGCCGCGAGTTCGAATGCGCGGTGCTCGGCAACGAAGCGCCGGCCGCTTCCCTGCCCTGCGAAATTCTGCCCTCGCGCGAGTTCTACGATTACGACGACAAGTACACGTTGGACCTTGCCGGCATCCAGTTGCCCGCCGATTTGCCACCGGCGACCACGGCCGAGTTGCGGCGGCTGGCGGTCGCGTGTTACCGCGCGGTTGAATGCGAAGGCATGGCGCGGGTGGACTTTCTGCTCGAGAATTCCCGCGGGAAACTGTTTATCAACGAGATCAACACCATTCCCGGCTTCACCTCGATCAGCATGTACCCGAAAATGTGGGAGCACAGCGGCGTGCCATTCCCCGCCCTGCTCGACCGGCTGATTGAATTGGCGCTCGACCGCCATCGACAGAGGAATGCAACGCGCTTCACGCGATAGAATAGAAGTTCGGGCAAATCCCATGGCGGCGCTTCCCACACTTCCGATACCGATGCGCGCGGCGGCCGTCAATATCACGCGAGCTTGGCCCGCCTGATGAATCGCCTCATCGCAGCTTTCTTCGCGGCCACGCTGGCCTTGTGCGCCGCCGACGACCTGGATTCGGAACTCAAGTCCGTCATCTCCGCCTATGCCGCGCTCGAAACCAATGCCGCCGATCCGGTGACGCCGGAACAGGCGTTCTATCAGGGCGCCATTCCCGGCCTGCTGCACGTGCTCGATCCGCATTCGGTGTTCTTCGACCCAGGCCAGTTCGACCAGCTCAAGAAAATGGAATCGTCCACGCAGAAGGGTTTCGGCAGCGTGGTGTCGCTGATTCCCGGACGCGTGATCATCCTGCAAACGCTCGCGGGCACGCCGTCGGCCCGTGCGGGACTGTCGCCCGGCGACGAAATCCTGGCGGTGAACGGCTATGTGGTCGCACGCCTGGACCTCGACCAATTGACCGAATTGTTGTCGGAATCGCGCCAGCGGCCGGCGCGGCTGGCGGTGCGCAGGGCAGGATCGACGCACGTCCTCGACCTCACGCTGATCCCCGCCGACATGCAATCGCCCAGCGTCGAACGCGCGTTCCTGCTCGGGCCCGGCGTGGGATATATACGCGTGTCGCTCTTCGACGAGCACACCGCGCAGGACATCCGCGCCTCCATCGAGAAGCTCGGCGGCGACCGCCTGAAGGGTTTGGTATTGGATTTTCGTAACAATCCCGGCGGCCTGGTGGAGGCGGCGGTCGAGACCGCATCGCTCTTTCTGCGGCCGGGGCAAACCATCCTGATGGTGCGCGGGCGGCACGTTCCGGAGAAAGTGGAAGCCGTGCCCACCGGCGCCACGCCGTACGGTTTCAAGCTGGCGATTTTGATCAATGGCAAGACCGCCAGTGCGTCCGAGATCGTCACGGGCGCCATGCAGGATCACGACCGCGCCACTGTATTGGGCGAGCCCAGTTTCGGCAAGGGTCTCGTGCAGACGGTCTACCCGATGAGCCAGGGCACTGGCCTCGCGCTGACCACGGCGCTCTATTACACGCCCAGCGGACGCTCGATTCAGAAGCCGCTCGACGTCGCGCGATTCGAACTCGCCGCCGCTACCGCTCATCCCAACCAGGCGAAGGAATTCCATACCGATGGCGGGCGCACGGTGACCGGCGGCGGCGGTATTCGGCCCGACATCGCGGTCGAGCCGCCGGCGATGAGCCGCCTGCGCGCGGCGATGGAAGCGTCGGCATCTTTCACCACCTTCGCTACCGAGTATCTGCGCGATCACAAAGTGACCGACTCGTTCGCCGTGACTCCCGAACTGCTCGACCAGTTTCAGGTCTTCCTGGCCGCGCGCAACATCGCTCCCGGCATGACGGAGTGGTCGCAGGAACGCGATTTCGTGGCCAACCGCCTGAAGACCGAAATCTTCAATCAGGCCTTCGGCGTCGAAAAGGGCGATGAAGTGGACGCCCTGCGCGACCCGGCCATCCAGAAAGCGCGCGCCGCGGTGAGCCAATAGCTGCCGTTGAGGGGCATCCTTCAGGTTGCCCGTCTATTCTACGGCCGCGAAACTCCACCCGCGCCTGAAACCGGGTACACTGCTAAGGAGCGCAGCCTTGATCAACGGAAAACGCATCGCCGTCGTACTGCCCGCCTACAACGCCGCAATGACCTTGGAGGCGACCGTGCGCGAACTACCCGACATCGTCGACGACCGCATTCTGGTCGACGATCATTCGCGCGATTCCACGGCCGAAGTGGCGCGCCGGCTGGGGCTCACGGTCGAAGTCCATGCCAGGAATCGCGGTTATGGCGGCAATCAGAAATCGTGCTACCGCATCGCGCTCGCCCGCGGCGCCGACGTGATCGTGATGCTGCACGCCGATTATCAGTACAACCCGCTGCTAGTGACGCCGATCGCGACCATGATCGCTTATGGCGTTTACGATCTCGCTCTCGGCTCGCGCATTCTCGGTGGCGGCGCGCTGCGCGGCGGAATGCCGCGGTACAAGTACGTTGCCAACCGGCTTCTCACCGCGGCGCAGAACGTGGTGACCGGCGCCAAGCTCTCCGAGTATCACACCGGCTTCCGCGCCTTCAGCCGTGAGTTGCTTGCTGCGTTGCCGCTCGAAGCGAACTCCGACGACTTCGTTTTCGATAATCAAATGCTGTCGCAGGCGGTCATGGTGGGGGCGCGCATCGGAGAAATCTCCTGCCCGACGCGCTATTTCGCCGAGGCTTCGTCGATCAACTTCCGCCGTAGCACGGTGTACGGCCTCGGCGTTCTCGGCACGTCGCTTGCAGTAGCGGCAGCGCGACTGGGGATTTACCGCGCGCGCATTTTTCGATTTTCCCCAAATTCGTTCGCTCCCAGCCCGGACGCGATTGCGCTCGGGCACCCGCGATAAGCCGGCCCGGCAAGAAAGCTACTCATGACCCAACCCAACGCCCAACAGCCGGAACAGCATTTCGTGGAGGGCCTCGGCCTGTTCGATTCCACCATGGTCGTCATCTCGGTGATGATCGGCTCCGGCATTTTCATCGTTTCGGCCGATATGTCGCGCTTGATCGGCAGCCCCGGCTGGATGCTGATGGCGTGGGTGCTCACCGGCGTGCTCACGGTGGCCGCGGCGCTTTCCTATGGCGAACTGGCTGCCATGATGCCGCAGGCTGGCGGCATGTACATCTATTTGCGCGAGGCCTTCTCGCCGCTGTGGGGCTTCCTCTACGGCTGGACTTTCTTCACCGTGATCCAGACTGGGACCATCGCGGCGGTCGCGGTCGCGTTCGCACGGTTTTCCTCGATCGTGCTACCGGCGGTTGCCGAGGACCACTACCTCATCCGTCCCCTGCACGTTTCGGCGACCTACGCGTTCTCGCTTTCCACCGCGCAGGCGGTCGCCATCGGCGTCATCGCGCTGCTCACCTGGACCAACACGCGCGGCCTCGAATACGGCAGGATCGTGCAGACCATCTTCACGTCGGCCAAGACGCTGGCGCTGGGCGCGCTCGTCGTGGCGGGCCTGGCGCTCGGTTGGAACGCGGCGGCGGTCCACACGAATTTCAGTCACATGTTCCGTCTTGGCGCGTTCGATCCGGCGTTGGGTGTGCCGGCGGCGGGTATCTTCGGGCTGGTGGTGGCAATCTCGGTCGCGCAATCCGGGTCGCTGTTCGCAGCCGACGCCTGGCACGATATCACCATGGTGGCAGGCGAAGTGCGCAACCCGAAACGCAATCTGCCGCTGGCGCTGGCCGTCGGCTGTTCGGCGGTGGTTGGGTTGTATCTGCTGGTGAACTTGGCGTACATGGCGGTGCTCTCGTTTCCAGAGATTCAACACGCGCCATCGGACCGCGTCGCCACGGCCATGCTCGAAAAGCTCTTTCCCGGCTACGGCCCCGTGCTGATGGCGGCAGCCATCATGGTCGCCACCTTCGGTTGCGTCAACAGCCTGGTGCTGGCCGGCGCGCGCGGTTATTACGCGATGGCGAAGGACGGCTTGTTCTTCGCGCCGGCCGGCGTGCTGAACCGCGCGCATGTGCCGGCATGGGGCCTGGTGGCGCAGGGCGTCTGGGCCGCCGTACTGGTGCTGCCGCGCACTTATAACCCAGTTACGCAACATTACGGAAACCTATACAGCAACTTACTCGATTGGGTCATCTCCGCCGCGCTGCTGTTCTACATACTTACTATCGCGGCGGTCTTCCGCTTGCGCCATACGCGGCCCGATGCCGAACGGCCCTACCGGGTGTGGGGCTATCCCGTGCTGCCCGCCGCGTATATCGCCGGCGCGTCGGTCGTGCTGCTGATCCTCTTCGCGTACCGGCCCGCAACCACCTGGCCAGGAATGGCGATCGTCATCCTTGGCGGCCTGGTTTACGCCGCGCTCAAGTTCGCCCGCCGGAATCGGTGAAGCGGAGATTCCGCGGATCGGATCAAGACTAGTGGTCGCGCTCCGTCACCAGATCGGTCACTGCCATCATCGCCCCCTGGTAGGCCGATTCGGGAAACTCGCTCATCACCTGCCGCGCCCGTTCGGTGAACGTCTGCGCGCGCTCGCGCACCCGGCCGATGCCGTCGTAACGGTCCACCAGCGCCAGGACTTGCGCGAACGGCACGCGCTGGTAGCTACGCTGCTCCAGCACGGTTTCGACCAGCCGGCGCTCGGCGGGCATGGCGCGTTCGAGCGCGTACACCAGCGGCAGGGTGACCTTGCCTTCGCGCAAATCGCCGCCCACGGGCTTGCCGAGCACATTTTCGCGGGCGGTGAAATCGAGCACGTCGTCAATCAACTGAAACGCCATCCCGAGGTTCCAGGCGAATTCGCCCAGCTTCTCCTGCGTCTGCGCGTCGCTGTGGGCCGACACGGCACCCAGCCGCGCGCACACCGAAAACAGGCGCGCCGTCTTGCGGTCCACCAGCTCCATGCAATCGGCTTCGGTGATATCGATGCGGCCGATGCGTTCGAGCTGGAGGAGTTCGCCTTCGACCATCATTTGGGTNNCCAGTCGCCGGCCAGCACGCAGGTGTGATTGCCCCACTTGACGTTGCTCGATGGGCGGCCGCGGCGTGTTTCGGCGGTATCGATGATGTCGTCGTGCACGAGCGTGGCGGCGTGGAGAAGCTCGACCACGGCGCCCAGTTGGATCGCGCTCGGTCCCGCGTTGCCGTGCCCCACCAGCTTGGCCGAGAGCAGCAGCAAGGCGGGGCGCAACCGCTTGCCGCCGGCCGATTGCAGATACCGCCCGATGGCCGTGACCGGCTCGACCGAAGCCACCGACTCGGCGGAGATCTTCTTCTCCACCTGCTCCAGATCGTTCTGCACCAGGTCGAAAATTCCACGCGCGGTTTGCAGCTTGCCCAGCTTCATGTTTGGTTTCCCAGTTTAACCGTTCGCGGTCCCGCCCCGCAAACACATCCGTTCGAAATTATCCGCCGTCAGCTCGGCAATTTCCTCGACCGCCTGGCCGCGCAGCTTCCCCAAACGGCGCGCGGTTTCGACGACGAAGGCCGGCTCGTTGCGTTGGCCGCGGTGCGGGACGGGCGCCAGATACGGGCAATCGGTTTCGATCAACAGGCGATCGGCCGGCGTAAGGCGCGCCGCTTCGCGCACGCCTTCCGCTTTCGGAAACGTCAACACGCCGCCGAAAGCGAGCGAGAAACCGGCGTCGAGCGCCTGCCGTGCCTGCGCGGCGTCGCCAGTAAAACAATGCACGATGCCCTCGCCCCGCCACTCCCGGCCGAGGATCTCGAACGTGTCGTCCCAGGCCTCGCGGGTGTGGATGATGATCGGCAACCGCGCCTCGGCCGCCAGCGCCAACTGCCGCGAGAACACCGCGCGCTGCACGTCGCGCGGGGAAGAATCGTAATGATAATCGAGACCTATTTCGCCGATGGCCACGACCTTTGGATGCACGGCGAGTTCGCGCAGTCGCTCGAAAGTCGCATCGGTGGCTTTCGCCGCATCGTGCGGATGTACACCGACGGTAGCCAGCAGGAACGGATATTCAGCGGCCAGCCGCATGCCGGCTTCGAGATCGGGCGGGCCGCCGCCGGTGCCGATGGCGAGCATCCGCTCGACACCGGCGGCGCGTGCGCGGGCGATCACCGCCGAGCGGTCTTCACTGAATTGAGCGTCGTCGAGGTGGGTGTGCGAATCGATCAGCCTCACTTGAGGCGCGCCCCGACCGGGATCTCCTCGTGGAAGCCGGCCAGCACGGGCTTGCCGCCTTCGACCGACGCGGCCACGATCATCCCGTTCGATTCGATGCCGCGCAGTTTGCGCGGTTGCAAATTGGCGACGATGACGACCTTGCGGTTCAGCAGTTGCTCGGGCGCATAGGCTTCCGCGATGCCGGCGACGATGGTGCGCGGTTCGGCCTCGCCGATATCCACTTTCATGTGCATCAGCTTGTCGGCGCCCTTGACGCGCTCGGCGGATACGATCAGCCCCACGCGCAGATCGACCTTGCTGAAATCCTCGATGGCGATCTTCGGCGCGGCGGGCGCCGCGGGCGCGGCCACTTTGCCCATCAACACGGCTTGCTCGGCGGTGACCTTCTCTTCGAGCGCGCGCATGCTGTCGATGGCCGCCTTGGCTTCGATGCGCGGGAAGACGGGCGCGACTTCGCCGATCTGCTGGCCGGGTGTGAGGCCGCCCCAGGCGAGCGATTCGAAGCGCACGCTTTCGATCGGGTCTTTCATGCCGAGCTGCGCCCAGATCTTGCGCGAGGACTCAGGCAGGACCGGCGAGACCAGCGCGGTGATGATGCGTAACGCTTCGGCGGCGGTGTAGAGCGTGTCATCCAATTGCTGCTGAGCGGACGCTTCGGTGCTTCGGGCCAGCTTCCAGGGCGCGCGCTCGACGATAAACTTGTCCACGGCGGAAATGAGACTCCAGATTTGCACGAGCCCGTGGGAGAAGTCGAAGTCGCCAAACAGGATCTGTGTGGTCTCGATGGTCTGCTGCCCAATGTTGGCAATCGTGAGGATGGGGTTGTCGGACAAGGCACGTGCGTTATCGACGGCTTCTGCGTAATCGGTGACGATCGACCCCCGAAGCTGAGTTGCCCCCACCGCTCTCCCGGCTGGCACAACGCCTTTGCGGTACTGGTGAATCATCGTCAGCGTGCGGCTGGCGAGGTTGCCCAGGCCGTTGGCGAGATCGGAATTGTAGCGGCCAATCAGCGCATCGTAACTGAAGCTGCCGTCCTGCCCGAAGACCACTTCGCGCAGCAGGAAGTAGCGCAGCGCGTCACTGCCCATCACCTGGTGGATCGGTTCGGCGCGCACGATGTTGCCGCGCGATTTCGACATCTTGTCGTTCTCGAACAGCAGCCAGCCGTGGGCGTAGATGCGCTTCGGCAAAGGCAGCCCAGCCGCCATCAGGAACGCTGGCCAGAAGACGCCGTGGAAGCGCACGATTTCCTTGCCGATCAGGTGCAAGTCGGCCGGCCAGAGGTCTTCGCCGTCGACTTTCTTGCCGGCGACCGCGCTCATGTACGCAGTCAGCGCGTCGAACCAGACGTAGAACACGTGCGGCGCTTCGCCATCCACCGGGATGCCCCACTTGATGTTGCTGCGCGTAATCGAAAGGTCGGTTAGGCCGCCCTTGATGAAGGCGAGAACTTCGTTGCGGCGCGCCTCGGGTTGCAAAAACTCCGGCTGCGATTCGTAGAGCGCGAGCAGCTTATCCTGGAACGCCGACAGTTTGAAAAAGAAGTTCTCCTCGGTGATCGTCTCGGTGGGCCGGCCGCAATCCGGGCACGGATCGCCGGGCTTGGCGTCGTTCACATAAAGGTTGTCGAAGATGCAGTATTGGCCGGTGTAGGAGCCTTTGTAGATGTAGCCGTTGTCGCGGCATCGCTTGAATAAGTCGTTGACCACGACGGCGTGTTGCGGGTCGGTGGTGCGCTGGAAATAGTCGACATCCAGACCGAGCAATTTCCATTGCCGCGCGAACTCGGCCGAGATGGCGTCGCAGAAAGCCTTCGGCGATTTGCCGGCGCGCTCGGCCGCGCGCTCGACGTTGACGCCATGTTCGTCGCTGCCGGTGGTGAGCACGGCATGGCAGCCCTGCATGCGTTTGAAGCGCTTCAGCAGATCGGCCACGATAGTCGTGTAGGCGTGGCCGATGTGCGGCGCGGCGTTGACGTAATAGATCGGAGTGGTGAGATAGTATTTCATTTTTGACGATTCAGATAAGCGGAATTGGCTTCCGCGATGATGTGTTTCAGCGCCACGCCGCTGGCCAGCGCCAGCTTGCGGCAGTCCTCGTACTCGGGCGAAAAATAGCCTTCGCTGGTGACCTTCACGCGCACCGTGCCGTACTGCGTTTCCACTTCCTGCAGTTTGCGCGCCTGCACGCGCCGCTCGGCGGAGTACATGCGCAGGCCGATGGTCGAAGTTTCGGAAAAAATCAGTTGCGCGATGGCTTCGCGATGTTCCGGCTTGGCGATCACGCGCAGCAGTTGGCCGGACCGCCCCTTCTTCATGACGATCGATTCGAGCGACACGTCGAGCGCGCCGAAATCCCACAGGCGGTCGGTGGCATACGCCAGCACCTGGGGATTCGAATCGTCGATGTTGGCTTCGATTACACACACCGTGAGCGCTTCTTCGGCGCCGGTGGGCTCGCCCAGGATCACGCGCAGCACGTTGGCCTGGCCCGGAAAATCGCGGCCGCCAGCGCCGTAGCCGGTGCGCACGACATTCATCGGCGGCAGCACGCCGAAGCGTTTGGCCAGCGTCACGGCGACCGCCGCTCCGGTGGGCGTGGTCAACTCGACCTCGGGACCACGCGCGTAGATCGGCACGCCTTCGAGCAGCCGCGCGGTGGCCGGCGCGGGAACCGGCAACAGGCCGTGTTCGGTTTCCATGGTCCCGCTACCCACGTTGAGCGGCGAGCAAAGAATCGTGTCCACGTCGAGCAAATCGAAGGCCAGGCAGGCGCCCGCGATATCGGCGATCGAATCCGAAGCGCCCACTTCGTGGAAGTGAACTTTCTCGATCGGCACCTGGTGAACTTCGGCTTCCGCCTCTCCCAACCGCCGGAACACGGCAATCGCATTCTGTTTCGCCCGCGGCGGCAGTTCGGCCTTTTCGATCGTCTTGACGATGTGGGCCAGGTGGCGATGCACCTGAACTTCTTCCACCTGCACGCGATAGCGGGTGGCGGCCAGACCGGCGCGCTTCACCTTTTCAAACGACACCACGGCGCCCGAATCGAGCGAGGCTATCGCGGTGGCGATGGCTTCCGGATCGGCTCCGGCATCGACAAGCGCGCCGACCAGCATGTCGCCGGCGATTCCCGAAAACGCATCCAGATAGCAAGTGATTGGCACAGAATTTCATTGTCGCAAATACCCCTAGAAGCATGGGGGAGTTTGTCGCAGGAAGGAAGGGGACCGCCACTCGGCCCATGACCGCATCTCACGCTCACCCTCGAAAGTAGCGTTGAATGCGGCCACGGGCGCCGGGTACCATCACGCCCCTATTTTCGCACGTTTCCCGGCGCAAAAGAAGCTGATTTTCCCCTTTTTGGAGGTGCTTTTGATGCGCATTTTGACAACCACTCGCCGGCGGCCGAATTCCGAGAGGACCGCATGACGACGGCCCCGAAACGGAAACGCGCGCGCGCGCATCCAGGCCAGGCCTCTATCTGGAGATGGCTCGAAGCCGCCGGAGTCGGAAAGGGCGAGCGCACCCTCAGCAGCAAGGCCACTCTCCGCTCTCTTTGCCTGCCCCAGGCCTTCCCCGCCGACGTCAATATGCTCGGCGTTCTGCTGGCTCAGACCCACCAGTACGAATCCGAACTCGCCGTCGTGATGCGGAAGCTCAAGAAGGGCGAGGACACGGCCAATAACAAGAACCTCGTGCGCCTCTACCCGCCGGAAAAGCCCGGCGATTCCCCCTGCTGCACCGAAATACTGACCATGTTCGGCCTCGCCCAGAAGATCCGAGCCGCGGCCATTGAAGCCTGGGATGCGGCCGGCGTGACGCCCTCAGCCGAGCAGCTGAAGGCCGTCGACTGCGGCGAAGACGGTGGCCTCTCTCGTCAGCACGTCCGGCGCACCACCCAGAAGATCGAGGATTGCGGAGTCGTCGAGCGCGCCCGCCTCGAGTGCTTGCCGCGCCAGCTCGCCGGCCTCAGCTATGACAAGGCGGTCGAGATGAAACTCCTCACACCCCTATCGAGCCTCGATGAAGCTGAGAAAAAACGACTCGGCAGCCGCAGTGGGCACAAGGTTGGAATCTTCCTTTTGGCGCGCCCGAAATCAGCCAAACCAGAGGTGTTTAATGTAGCCAATGATGGCTACATTAATTCCGATAACTCCCCTGTTATCAACGCCGATTTTCGAGAAATCCGGGAAATTATGCCGTTTTTGTCGCGCGCCGACCGCGCGCTCGCGCTCGCCATCTTCCACCATCCGGACTTCGTTTCCGCGCTCAGTGCCTTCACTGTAGCAAAGAACGAGGTCCAGCGGATCGTCGACCGCCTGGTCGCGATCCAACACGAGGGCGCCAAGTCGGGAGAAAGCGAGGCGACTCACCCACCCCACCACGCTCCCGATCAAGCGGCCTCTCCACACGAGGCGGCGCCGGCCGGGCACCCGCTAGCGCTCCAACCCGCCGGGAATCCACCCACCCCCGTCGCCTCTCCAGTTCATCGCCCTTCGGCGGCCGTAAATCCCACACGAGCCAAGGATCCACTGGCTGCCACCCCAGCGGGACAGGCCGATCGGACGCGGTCCTTGCCCTCGTCTACGGCCGCCGATTCCCCCGTCGAAGTCTCCATCGTCCAGGCCACCATGCGGACATATTGCCACCCTGTCCACGTCGAGCAGGATATGGCCCGCGCCCTCTTATTAGCCTGCCGCAAACGCGCTCCCTCCTGCCGCCTCGAAACCATCGTCGACATGATCCACCGCAAGGGCGCCATGATGCACAGCTACGGTCCGACCGGCCGCGATACCGGTCTCAACATCTGGAAGTTTTCCAATCCGCCAGCCTTCCTGCGCGTCGCCGTCCCAAAGATGTTCGATGGCGACGATTGGAAGCAGATCGAAACGGAGCAGGCCCAGGCAGCCGAAGAACACCGCCGGCGCCGCGAAGAGAGCATCAAGCGCGCTCGCGATATCCTGGCGGATCCCCGCTGCGGCGAGATGGATCGCGAGATGGCTCGCCAGTTCCTCGCAGGGGAAGGTCTCACATGACGCCCATCTCCACTACCGAGAAGAATGACATGATGCGCCGCGCCACGGTCGAGTGCCTGGATCACCGCGACGCCCAGATCTATCTCGGTCTCGATCTGTCGAGTGCAACCTGCATCGTCGCGCAGTTGCAGCTCGCTCTTCGCCACCCGGTTAATCGGGGCGCATCTGCGAGTATCATCCGCAAGCTGATAACGGAGATCATCACGGATCTTGAAATGCAGGGTCTGCCGACAACCGCCGCACTGCTGCGCCTCGGCGACAATCCCGATTACGACGAGGTACGCGCATGACGCCACAAGATGACAATGTCGCCGACCTGGCATTTTTGGCGTGGTTGCGCGCCGTCGCACCCAAAACCATGGCCACCTGGACGCGCACTTACGAGGCCTCGCGCGTCCGCCCCGCCGCTCCGCGCTGCGAAAAGTGCAACGGCATCGGCCGCGTTATCGATCGCGACACCGCCACCGGCGACTATTGCGATTGCCAAATGGGCCGCGACCTTCGCCGCGTTGAAACCCCCTCCGCCTCGGCGCCTGCCTCTCTGGCCGAGAGAGAGGCAGGCGCCGAATGATCGCCCGCATCGAAGCTCAGGACGCCCCCTATCGCTGCTCCCGGTGCGGATTCGTCATCCCGCCGGATACGTCCATCGTCGTCATGGTCTGGAACGAGCTCCAGTTTCACTACTGCCCAGCTTGCGTAGAAAAGGCCTCGGAGGTCAAAACGTCATGAGCCCAGCGTTCGACCCCGATTGGCACGAGAAGATGATGGCCGAGGCGCAATCGCTGCCGTGCGATTGCCCCGGCCCGCACTGCCAGCGCTGCGGCTGCTGTGATGAGAACCCCTGCGAAGGTGGCTGCATCTGGGCCACTCCTAATCTCTGCTCGAGGTGCGTATAGTGCCAATCCGTCGTGATCTGCGCACCTTCTACCGCGGCCCTTGGCTCCAGGTCCGATTGCGTATTCTCGCCCGTGCTCACCATCGCTGTGAACAATGTGGCGTCCCCAACCACCAGCGTGTCGAGCGCGGCCCCGATGGCCTCTGGCGCTCACTGCTGGCGCGCTGCGGCGCTCCCTGGCGCAACCACCAGGGCAATGTCACCACCATGGAACCGATCAACAGGCGCCAGGTCCTCATCGTCCTCACCGTCGCCCACCTCAACCACGTCGCCGGCGACGACCGCGACGAGAACCTCCTCGCCCTCTGCCAGTGGTGTCATCTCAATTACGATAAGCTCCACCACAAAGAAACCAGGTCCGCGCGGAAGGATGCCGCCAGGCCGTTGCTCGATGTCGCCAACGTTCCCGCCAACGTTGGCGCGTTCGGCGCCAAGTTCGATGCGCTCGCCCATACGAGGAGCCGATAATGCCGCTCCACACCAACCAGCCCCATCAGCACTCCATCACATTCCTCCCCTCCGGACGAGGCGCCGCTCAGGGCCCGCCCGATCCCAACTATCCGCACGGGATCCAGCTCGACCTGGCTCAGGGAGCCAGCCCGTCATGCACCATCGATCTGCCCTACCCGGCGCCAGAGTGCGGACTCTTTCTCATCAAGTGCCCGCTCTGCGAAGTCAACATCGCCGTCACCTGCGCCGGCCGGGTGGACGATCCGACCCGCATCATCATCCCCTGCCGGCTCCAACAGGTTCGGAGCCAACCTTCGTGACTAACTGCTACTTCTGCCACCGCCCCGTCTTCGATCAGGATGTCCAGATCAGCGTCCGCGCGCCGCTGATGACGCCGCGGATGGTCCCCGATACTTACGCCATCGAGAGACCCGTCCGCTTCGAACTTGTCGAGCACTACGCCCACCACAATTGCCTTCAGTCCGCAGCCCGCAACTTCCACCCCCAGGAGCAACATGCCCAAGCCTCAGCCTGACCTATCCACCTGGCTCACCAGGGACCAAACGTGTGCACGCTTGCAGATCAGCGCCCGCACCCTCGACCGCCGCCATCGCGAAGGCCTCGGCCCCATCCGCGCCGATCGCTTCCGCCCCGGTAAGAAGCCCGAGCCCGTCTTCGATCCCGCCGACGTCGACCGCATCCTCGCCGCCGCCGATCCCGTCGTCATGCCCAAAGCCTCCACCGAGGAAAGCGCCGCCGCGCTCAATCGCTCCCACGTCGCTACCGCCCTCGCTCGCCGCCAGCCCTTGCCCGCGCCCAGTCTTGGACCCAATACCATGCTCCAGAAGTTCCTCGAGCTGGCCGCTGGAGCGCAGAGCCAGTCCCACGCGCTCATGCTCACCGTCCCCCAGGCCTCCGACTTCACCGGCTTCACCCAGGCCTATATACGCCGCGCCATCGACGACGGCCGCTTGCCCGCCGTTTCCGACCGCGGCTGGAAGATATCCCGCACTCATCTCGTCAATCTCGTCAGAGGCCTGAATTCCGCCGACGCAGCTACCCCAGTGGCAACGCTTGGCGGAATGACGGCACGAAAGCACTTGTAGGCTGCATATTGCTATGCATTTATTCATTCCGCCAAATCGAGGCTCCGATGACTAACGAACAGATCGAGAACACCTTCACCTATCACCCGCCTTTCGGAACGCAGACCCAGCGATACCAGGACCTGCGCGAAGAAGCGAGGACCTTGGCCAAACTGATTCAGGAGGCCTGTCCCGAATCCAGAGAGAAATCGCTGGCGCTGACCGAACTCCAGCAGGCCGTCATGTGGGCCAACGCCTCCATCGCCATCAACGAGTTCACTACGCCCCATGACTGAACTTCGCCCAGCAACGCACACCGAGGCCGCCGAAGCACTCGTCGAAGTCTGGGAGGACGGGCACAAGATCGCCGCCATCTATCCCACGGAACGCGGCATCCGCATCGTCAGCAAATACCTCGGCACCGAGCCGGAAGCGATCGAGGTCGAAACCTCATATACGCCAGCCCTCAACATTCGCATCTGGGATGGCAAGCCCAGATCGTCCGCACTCGACCACATCATCGAGACCGCCTTCGGTCCGGAAGAGCCCAATTGATCATCACTGCGCAATGCACCAACCCGTCCGAGATGGAAATCGAGGTCAGAGCCGTAATGACACTCGGCCAGTGGGCGGAGGTCTGTGGCCGCATTGAGGCCCAACTCACCGGCAGCTATTATTCGCCTCTAGCCGAGTTCCGCGACGCCATCAGGGAAGCCATCGACCACATCCAGAATCGGGCCACCATCTCTCGCCCCTGGCTGCCGCCCAGCTAAAGTTCTTCCCGACACCAGCCGATCACCCAACCATGCATGATGTCATGATGTTCGCAGTGGGAGTGGGCGCGATCGCTGCCGGCCTGGTGATCCGCAACTGGGCGTTCGGCCATCGTTGGTGAAGTTTCCGGCCCCCCCTTGCCCCTGTCTTTTCGTGCGATTCTCCCGGCTCTCCGCCGGATCCGTCAAGCCCGCTGACTCTCCCGAACTCGCCGAATTCGCCGACTTTGCCGAGTTTGCCAAACTTGCCCGTGCGGCAAACGACCGTTATTTTATACGCCGCTTCGTCCCCACAACCGCTTTATTTGCGCTCTTAACGACCCTTTTTTTCGAGACGTTTGCCGTACGCCCCTTTTGCCGCTTTTCCGCACACCGCTTCTCGAGCGCATCCCGTATCGTGCTGTGCGCGATCCCCATCTCGCGCGCCATCGCTCGCCAGCTCATTCCCGTCGCTCGCAGCTTCTCCGCGCGCTCCCGGTCGAATACCTTCGGCCGCCGGCCGCCGATCCGCCCCGCCCGCCGCGCTCGCTCCAGTCCCGCCTTCGTTCGCTCGCTAATTTGCAGCCGCTCCTGCTTCGCCATCCACGCCACGATCGCGATCATCAGTTCCGCGAACATCTCCCCGCCTGGCCCCGTCGTCCGGAACTGCGGTTCGGTGTAGCTCTCAAACGCCACCCCGTACCCCTTCAGTCGCTTCAAATGCTCAAACGTCGAGCCGATCCCCTCGCGCGACATCCGGTCCAACGCCCACACGATCACCACGTCGAACTTCCGCCGGCTCGCATCCACGAACAATTCCTTGAACGCGTCCCGGTCCGAGTTCTTTCCCGTCGCCCGATCGATGTACTCCACCACTTCCCAGGATTGCGCCGTCGCGTACCGCCGCAGCTCCAGCAGTTGATTCTCCGGATGCTGCCCCGCGTATAACGCGCACTTGCATCCCGCGTGCCCGCAGCGCCCCGTGCCGCCCTTGTGCTCGTCGAAGACGTGCCCGCACCCCGTGCACCGCTCCCGTGACACCCGTGCGTAGATCGCCGCTCTCATACGACGAGCCCTGCGCGCCTGGCTTTGACCAAGTCCACCTCGGACAGAGTCATTCTCCGGGCGCGCTTAGAGCGCGGCCACAGCCTCCTGATCAGGGTGATCGCAGCCCTTCTTTCGTCCTCCGCCCGTCGATCCCGATGCCTCTTGTCCAGAAGCTTCAAATAGCGGCCCGTATCCGGAAATCGCAGATCGCCCCGAGCTACCACCTTACCGCCGCCAATCGGGACGCCCAGCGGCAGCGCGCAAACAGCTTCCCGAAGCTCCGGAAACAGCCATTCCGCCTCGCGCTGCTCACGCCTCTCCTTCGCCCGCTCCGCTCGGATTACGCCCAGAAAATGCCGCGCTCGCAACATCGCGTCCAGCTCGGCGAGAAACTCCGGCTCCGCCAGATCCACGATGTGCTCCACCAGATTCGCCGCCGGAAGCTCCGGATACAGCACCATCACCTCCCGCGCCAGATCGGCGGAGGCCTCCGCCACCTCGCCAACCGACCGACTTAAGCTAGTTTTCATCCTAAACCGTCACTTTCAGCCACACTCTGCAAGAGCCCTTCCGCCCCTCTTCATCGCTTACTGGCGCCCTCCGTCCTATTTCGCGGTTGCGGCCGCAGATCTCAAAGCCGCCGAGTACCGCTCGACCTCGTCGTATGTCTTGCCGCTTGCCCTGGCCGTCACGATCTGCACCGCGAACGAGACGGGCAGAACGGCGTTCTCCGGCGCGGCGCAAACAGACATCAGACTTGACGCGCGCTCCCCGTATGTCATCACCGCGTGCCCAAATTCCCCGGCGATCTGTGCCACCATCGCTTCGCCCCGTAGAGGCGAACCAACCGAAACCTGCCCGTCCTGCACTCCTACCACGTAGCCGTCGTACAGGCCGACAACATAAACCATCTGGGAGTCGGAGGTCAGCGTGCTGAATCCCCGGCAGTTCAACGCGCCCCAGGTCTGTATGGACCCCGCCGTGCCCGCAAGAACTTCGGCGCTGGCCACATTCCTCTGACGTTCGTCGTTCTCCATTTCCAGCCTGCGGTTCTCCAGCTTCAGCCGCCGGATCTGCTGCTGCTGCAATTGCTGCTGCTGCTGCCCCAGCCGCAACTGTTGCCCCACCTGCAAGGCTGTCAGGGCATTCGGATTCTCCGTACCCTGGATCTGGGGCAGGTTGCTGAAGATAGTGGGCGGTGCCATCATCGGGCCCTGAACCTCCGGCACCACCACGACCACCGGCTGCGCCCAAAGGGATACGCTTTCCGCCACAATGCAAAGACCGACCAATCGGAAGCCACTAAGTAGAGTTTTCATCATGTCTTCCTAGTTGGCCCACCCGCCGCTTTATCTCACCTTCCGCTTCCGCGCTGGGACCTTCGCCTTCCGCGGCCGGCCTATCGGCAGCCGACCTACCGGCACGTCCCAGTTGTGCTCTTTGCAATGGGCGCACCCCTTCGGCCGCCCTTCGATTCGCTTAAGCCATCGATGCCCACAGCGAAGGCAGTGGCACCACATGTCAGACCAAGTAGCCATCTTTTCTCATCATAGACCACTTTCCCGTTGACGCAACACGTCACCTATGAGAGACTAGTTATAGAGGCCCCCATGTCCACCATCCTCCGCTTCCGCCCCAACGTCCCCGTCCAGGTTTCGTTGGCCTATTCCACCGGCCGCCGCAAAGAACTCGGCCGCCCCCTCCTCTTCACCCTTACCGATGGCCGCGTCATGTTCCTCCCGGTCACCGTCGCAGATCTCATCGAGCATCGCAACATCCAGCCCCGCCAGCCATTCTTCATTTGCCGCTTCAAGCCCCGCCGCGGCGCCCTCGATCACTGGCGCGTCTGGCTCCCCGGCGAACCCGTTCCCATCGCCGATATCGTCGATTCCGAACTGCGCGCCCTCGAACAGGATTGCGTCCTCGCGTCTCTCAAGGAGTTGGACCATGCCTGGTAAAGCCCTCGTCCGGTTTCTCCGCTATGCCATCCACGGCGAAACCACTCACCCCCGCGCTCCGCGCCGCCCTGCCCGCCGAGGCCCCGCCCGTTGCCCGAAGTATCGCGCCTGGATTCGGTCCCTGCCTTCCGCCGTCTCTGGCCAGCCCGGTTGCCAGGCCTGTCACACTGGTTCCGATGGCGGTATGAGTCAGAAGCCCTCCGACTTCTCCTGCATCCCGCTCACTTACGCTGAACACATGGAACTCGATCACGGCCGCGATGGCCGCGCTGCCTTCGAGCTGCGCTACTCTCTCGATATCGCCGCCACCGTCCGCCAACTCAACGCCGAGTGGCATGCACACTCGCGGGAGGTCAAATAGATGCCCGAAGGGAAAGTCTGGATCATCCAGCGGTGCACCAATATCCTCGTCGGGGCTAGTCTCCGATACGAACCGTGGCCCGAGTACTCTCAGCCCATGACCTACGCTCAGATGCTGGTAGCTCTCGCGGAGTGCGAGCGCCGCTGGCCCACTGAGGAATTTCGCGGGCACCGGGAGGTCAAATGATCGCTCTCATTCTCTTCGCCGCCGCTGCCATGCAACACGCTGCCGTCGAGCGCGCCGCCGCGCGCATCGAGCAAGCTCAGTATTGCGCCGCCGTCGAGCGCCGCGCCCGCCAGTGGGAACGCCCGCAGCCGATTAGCCGCCTCGAACCCGAGATGGCTCGCGCCCAACGCCTTCGCGACATCGCCCGCCTGGTTGCCCCTTAGTGATGCACGCTCGCGCTGTA
>PMKM01000145.1 GCA_003157745.1 Bryobacterales bacterium
CCTGCAGGACGCCACGGTTGGGCGATCGCACCGGGCAAAGATCGGCAAGAACAAGCTCGCCGAAGTTATCGAGCGGAGTAAGAAGCTGCTCGGCATTCCGGAAGGCTACTTACTCGGAATCGTTCCCGCTTCCGATACCGGCGCCGTCGAAATGGCGATATGGTCGCTGCTCGGCGAGCGCGGCGTCGACGTGTTCTCGTGGGAGAGCTTCGGCGGCGGCTGGGCCACGGACTGCAAGAAGCAGCTCAAGCTGCGCGACCTGTGCGTTTTCCAGGCCGAGTATGGCAAGCTGCCCGATTTGAGCCTGGCGGACTGGGGCCACGACGTGGTGTTCCCATGGAACGGGACCACTTCCGGCGTGCGCGTTCCGAACGGGGATTGGATCGCCGCCGATCGCGAGGGGCTGACGATTTGCGACGCCACCTCGGCGGTCTACGCCATGGACGTGTCGTGGGGCAAGCTGGACGTGGTCACCTGGAGCTGGCAGAAGGTGCTCGGCGGCGAGGCCGCGCACGGCATGATCGCGCTCAGTCCGCGTGCCGTGAAGCGCCTGGAAACTTTCGTGCCCGATCGCCCGCTGCCGAAGATTTTCCAAATGGCCAAGGGCGGCAAGTTGATCGCCGGGATTTTCGAGGGCGAGACGATCAACACTCCCTCGATGCTGTGCGTGGAAGATGCGCTGGACGGCTTGAAGTGGGCCGAGTCGATTGGCGGACTGCCGGCGCTCATCGCGCGCTCGGCCGCCAACCTGGAAGCGATCGAGGAGTGGGCTGCGAAATCCTCCTGGGCCGCGTTTCTGGCCGAGGACAAGGCCATTCGCTCCAACACGTCGATCTGCCTGAAGATCGTCGATGCCGCCTATCTGGCGCTGCCCGCCGAGGAGCAGGCCAAGAGCGCCAAGGCGATTGTGTCGCTGCTCGACAAAGAGAAAGCCGCTTATGACGTCGGCGCCTACCGCGACGCGCCTCCCGGACTCCGAGTGTGGGGCGGCGCGACGGTCGAGACCTCCGACATCCAGGCCCTGCTGCCGTGGCTCGATTGGGCCTACGCGGAAATCAAGGCGAAGTTCTAGTTACGCGACGATTCAATAAGTGTTCGCGGGCGGTGCAGGTAGACGCCTTCATCCGGCCGCACCGCCCGCTCACGCCTGGACCGCAACCTTGTCGCCGGCCAAATCGTAGCCTTCGTCTTTGGCCGTTTTGATCGCGTCCGTTCGCAGGGTCTCCGGATCGGTGTTCCTGGAGGCTTTTGAATGGCGGCGAATCACTTCGTCGCCGATATAGATGCGCACCAGCCATTTCGATTTTTCGCTGTCCCAACTGACTTCCGCCCGATCGGCTTGTAACACAGGCATAAGGAACTCTCCCGCTGGCGGGGCGTCTCTGCCGGCACCCTCGCGCTGCTTAGAATGTACATCACATTCGCATGCGGGGAAAGGGGGGATGCCGGACGTCCCCGCTCAATTGAGCGTGTAACTGGCCTTCAGCGCGAAGGGTGCGATCTCAATATCGAATTCGGCCCCGCCATCGCGCGCCATCCGGTAGGTGCCCTGCATCTTGCCGATCGGCGTCTTGAGTGGGCACCACGAGGAATAGGTGAACGACTGGCCCGGCGCCAGCACCGGCTGCTCCCCGACCACTCCCGGCCCGCTTACTTCCTCGACGTGCTCCGCGGCGTCGGTGATGATCCAATGCCGGCCGATCAGTTGCGCCGTCTCCGAACCTTGATTGGTAATCCGCACCGTGTATTCGAAGACCCATTCGCCCTCCTGCGGCCGCGAGTTTTCGCGCGAGTGCCGCGACATGACTTCGACGCGGATCGAATTAGTGACCGCGTCGGACAAGGGCGCCAGTTCGGATTCGAGTTCGGGCATTACAGAGGCCTATCATATCAGGCCGGAGGCCGCCGCAGCGACGCGCTACCGGACGCCGGTCGAAAGCAGCGGCTCCTGGCTGCGGCCTTTGTGAAACTTGCGCTTCACGTCGGGCCAGAATTCCTTGAGCAGGTTGGAAAACGCGTCCGTCCCGCACGCCACCAGCAGCCGCTCCAGGTTGTCGTGCCAATCCCGCGTGTCGGGGTAATAGGCGTTTCCGATGGCCGCGGCCACCGCATTGCCGCCCCATTCGGAGAAGTTGAAGCCGCGGCGGCCGGAATCCATGCGGGCCACTTCGATCGCTTCGAGCGCATAGACCGCCCGGTGCAGTTTCGATCCCGACCCCAACCGGAAGTAGCGGGGATCCTGATGGAACGCGGCGGGGAACAGCCCTTCCGTCATCATATTGCCGATCATCTGGTCGCCATAGGCCGTGCCGAATCGCTTGGCGTAACCGGCCATGCCTTGGCCGAAGGACGGATTCTGGTTCTCCAGTTGATACAGCGTGGCGAATAACCCGGCGGTGGGAAACACCGGCCAATCGAAAGAATCCTTAAACGCAATCGTGACCTTCTGTTTCGCCGTGATGCTATGAAACGGGAGGGACTCTTCGGTGGTGCGGTTGTTGGGCAGTACACCGAAAATGCGCTTGTCTTCCGGCGCTTGCACGGGAGGCGCCTCGGATACACTCTGTCCTTGCACCGGCACTCCGCAAACCAGGGCGGCGAGAAGCGCAAAAATGGTTGGGGATGCCAGGCGTATCGAGAGCATTGTTTTTTGAGTTGAGGCCTTTCAGTATCAGGCGCTTTCCAGGCGCCCCCCGTTACACGAATCCTGCACTTAGTCCGAACCCTCTTTCGGTAGTGATAATTCGCCCGAAGCCGCGAGAAGTTCCACCGTTTGTTTTTGCCGGCGATTCCACACGTGGTACGTTAGAGGGTGAAATGGCTGCAACCGAATCCACCATGTTCGAGCTCGGCACCGCCGCGCCCGATTTTTCGCTTGCCGATGTGGTGAGCAATCGCACCGTCCGGCTCGATAGCTTCACGCGCAAAGGCCTGCTGGTGATGTTCCTCTGCCGGCATTGCCCGTACGTCAAGCACATCGGCGCGGGTCTGGCAGCGCTGGCCAAGGATTACGCCGCAAGCGAGCTCGACATCGTGGCGATTTCTTCGAATGACGCCGGCCAGTATCCCGACGACGGTCCCGATGGGCTGCGCACGATGGCCCGCGAGCTCGGCTTCTGGTTCCCCTATTGTTACGACGAAACCCAGCAGGTGGCCCAGGCCTACCGGGCCGCCTGCACGCCGGATTTCTTCCTGTTCGACGCCGGCCGCAAGCTGGTCTATCGCGGCCAATTCGACGATGCGCGGCCGGGCAATAGCGTGCCCGTTTCCGGCCGGGACCTGCGGGCGGCCATCGATTCGACGTTGGCCGGGCGCGCCGTCGCGGCCCAGCAGAAGCCGAGTATCGGCTGCAATATCAAGTGGAAACCGGGCCACGCGCCGGCTCGCCACGGTTAGCCGCTGCCCCGGCCGCCGAGCGCGGCTGACGGGGATTGGCTATACTATTGTTTTCCTCTTGTAATCGGGAGTTCTCTCACTCATGTTTGATCTGTTTCGCAGCCGAGAAAAATCGGTGCGCATCCTTCTGGGCGCACTGCTGGTGGTAGTGGCGATTTCGATGCTGACCTACCTGGTGCCGAACTACAATTCGGGCGCCCCGACGTCGGACACCGTAGTTGCATCGGTCGGCAGCGACCAAATCACATCGGGCGACGTCGCGCGCCGGGTACAGAACGAGGTGCGCGGCCGGCAGCTTCCCAAAGAATTGGTCTCCACTTACATCCCGCAAATAATCGACCAGATGGTGGACGAACAGGCGCTCGCCTACGAGGCGACCAGCCTCGGCTTCCAGGTCAGCGACGCCGACCTGCGCAGCGCGATCCAGACGATTATCCCCGATCTGTTTCCCGATGGCCACTTTGTCGGCACGGACGCTTACGCCGGCTTTCTGGCCCGCCAGGAGATGAGCATTCAGGACTTCGAGGCCAAACTGCGCCGCCAACTGCTGGTCACCAAGCTGCGCGAAGTCGCCGTCGAGGGCACGATTATCGCGCCCGTCGAGGTTGAACGCGCCTACCAGGAGCGCAACGAGAAGATCAAGATCCAGTTCGCCAGGGTCATGCCCGACAAGCTTCGCGCCGAAATCAACCCCAGCGCGCAGGACGTGGCGGAATTCTTCAAGGTGAACCAGGCGCGCTTCCAGGTGCCGGCGTTGAAGAACCTGGCGGTCCTGGTCGCCGACCCTGCCAAGATTGGCGAATCGCTCGTTCCCACCGACGCCGACCTGCTGCGGCTCTACAACCAGAACAAGGAGCAGTTCCGCGTCAAGGAGCGCGTGCACGTTGAGCACATTCTGCTGAAGACCGCCGGCAAGCCGCCCGCCGACGACGCGAAGATCCGCGCGCAGGCGGCGGACCTGCTAAAACAGATCCAGGGCGGCGCCAACTTCGAGGACCTGGCGAAGAAGAATTCCGAGGATACCGGTTCGGCGGCCAAGGGCGGCGACCTGGACTGGATCGAACGCGGCCAGACCCTGCCCGAGTTCGAGCGCGCCGCATTTTCGCTCAAGCCGGGCGAAACCAGCGGCATCGTCAAGACCGAAGTCGGCTACCACATCGTCCGCGTGATCGCGCATGAAGAAGCGCACTTGAACCCGTTCGAGCAGGCCAAGCCGCAACTGGCTGCCAACTGGAAGAACGTGCGCGTGAACGATATCGTGCAGCAGATTTCCGATCACGCCCAAGCGGCGCTGCAGAAGAATCCGCTCCACCCCGACGAGGTCGCGGCCCAGTTCCATATGCAGGTGGTACGCGCCGATGGCGCGCGCCCCGGCCAGCCGCTGCCCGAGATCGGCACCAACAACGATTTCGATCAATCCATCGCCGCGCTGAAGCAGGGCCAGGTGTCGCAGCCGGTGGTTCTGCCCGGCAACAAGCTGGCGCTGGCCGTAGTCACGGGAGTGGTTCCGCCGCGGCCGAATACGCTGGCCGAGGTGGAGGCCCAGGTGCGCGGAATGGTGATCCAGAACCGCCTGGCGGCTTTGGTGCAGACCCGCGCCAGGGATCTTGCCGCCAAGGCCAAGGCCAATGGCGGCGACCTGGTGGCGGCGGCCAAGTCGATGGGCCTCGAAGTCACTACTTCGGTCGAGTTCAACCGCGCGGCCTCGATCGAGGGCATCGGCCCGGCCAGTTACGTGCATGAAGGGTTTACCCTGCCCGATGGCGCCGTCTTCGGCCCCGTGGGCACCCAGCAGGCTTTCCTGGTCGCCAAGGTCATCGCCCACATCCCAGCCGATATGTCGCAATTCGAACAGGCGCGCAGCGGCATTCGCGACGATATCAAGAGCCAGCGCGCGCGCGATCGCAACACGCTGTTTGAAACTGGCGTGCGCGAGGCTTTGCGCAAGCAGGGCAAGATCAAGTATCACCAGGACGTCATCGACCGCATCGTGGCGCAGAACCGGGCCAGCTAAGCGCATGTTGCGCGAATTGCTGGATCTGTACCGGTCGCTCACGGACCCGCAGCGGCTGAGCGTCCTTCTGCACACGCTGCTGGCCGGTTGGGCCGGCTACGCGGCGCTGTTCGCCGTCGTGTATTCGGAAACCGGCCTGCTGGTCGGTTTCTTTCTGCCCGGCGATTCGTTCCTGTTCACCATCGGCGTCGTGTCGGGTTTCGGTGCGCTCGATTTCCGGCAGGTCAATCTCTTATTGATGACGGCCGCGCTGCTGGGCGATTCGACCGGCTACCTGCTCGGCCGCCAGACCGGCCCCAAGATTTTCAGCCGCCCGGATTCGCGCTTCTTCAAGCAGGCCTACGTCGCGCGCACGCACGCCTTCTATGAGCGCTACGGGGGCAAAGCCGTCGTGCTGGCGCGCTTCGTGCCCATCGTCCGCACTTTTTCCGCCTTCATGGCCGGCGTCAGCCGGATGCCCTATCTGCGTTTCCTCCCCTTCAGCGTGTGCGGCGGCATCGGCTGGGTTTTCCTGATGACCACGCTGGGCTACAAGTTGGGCCACTTCCCGTTCGTGCAGCACAATTTCGACAAAGTTATCCTGCTCATCATTCTGATCTCGCTCCTGCCCACCTTCATCGAAGTGTGGAAAGCCCGCCGACGGGCGTAATCGCCGCCGTTTCTCCCCCGACGCGATTTCTTTTCCGGCGGTGTGGTGAAAATGATGACCCGCAGGTGCGTGCAAGTGCGGGCGCGGTCATCGCTTTTCCCGATAGACTGACGCACCCTGCGTTCTACCCGATCAACGCCCGCACCTTCGCCACCGCTTCCTCCACAATCCCCGCCTCTTCCCCGAAGCCGCGCAGCCAGACCAGGCCCGGCTCCTTGCGCCACCAAGTGATTTGCCGTTTGGCGTAATTGCGCGTCTTGCGCTGCGCGTAGAAGAGCGCCTCGCGCGGATTCAATTCGCCGTGGATCAATTGCAGCGCCTGCTTGTAGCCATGCGATTCAAACGGTTTGATGGTCTCTGCGAAGCCCAGCTCCAGAATGTGCCGTGCCTCTTCTACCAGGCCCTCCGCGAACATGCGTGCGCAGCGCGCGTCCAGGCGTTCGTACAATGCGTCGCGGTCCGGAAACAAGCCGAGCTTGAGTACGCGGTATCCGGCGAGCGCCGCGCGGCCCTCTTCGAACAGCTCCGTCACCGGCCGCCGCGTCAGCAGGCAGACTTCGAGCGCGCGCATCACTTTCGGCACGTCGTTCGGATGAATCTTCCCGGCCGCCGCGCTATCGAGGCGCCGCAGCACGCGATGGAGCGAGCCCGCCCGCCGTTTCTCTCGCTCGCCCAGCCGGTCGCGCAGCGCCTGGTCGCGCTCCGGCCCGGCGAACAGCCCGTCCACCAGCGCCCGCAGGTAGAAGCCCGTGCCGCCGCAAACGATCGGCAATCGGCCGCGGTCGGAGATGTCCGCCGCCACCGCCCGCGCCGCCCGCGCGAATTCTCCGGCCGTGAAAAGCGCGTCGGGATCCAGAATGTCGATCAGGTGGTGCGGCACCCCGCGCCGCTCTTCGATCGGCATCTTCGCCGTGCCGATATCGAAATGGCGATACACCTGCAGCGAATCGCAGTTGATGACTTCGCCCTGGAAGGCCTCGGCCAGCCGGAGCGCCAGTTCGCTCTTTCCCGAGCCGGTCGGCCCCACCAATGCAACCATTGGGCGTCCGGCGGCGTCTTCTTCTAGCAGGGAGGGGTCGCCGGTGCGTGGAACTACATGGGACGGTGGCAGCATCAGTTCCGGCCGCACGCGCGGCAATTGCGGCGCGACCCCGTTATACAATAAAGGTATGGTTTCCGGCTCTGGGCCCGCCAAATGCCGGAATCAAGCAAGGACCCCATGATTCGTTCAGTCAATGTGCTCTTCCTGGCCGGTTTGCTGGCTTGCTCGAGTTTCGCTGGGAGCGCGCCGGCCGCGCCGCCCGCCCCGGCTTCAGACGACCGCGCGGGGGCTTACTACAATTTTGCCATGGGTCGGCTCTATGCCGAACTGGCGGCGGCCGAGGGTAGCCAGGAGTACATCAGAAAGGCGATCCACTTCTACCAGGAAGCTATCAAACTCGATCCCAAGCAAGGGTTGATTCTGGGCGAACTGACCGAACTCTATATCAAGACCAATCGTTTGGCCGACGCGGTCGAGCAGGCCCAGGGCCTGCTCAAACTGGACCCGGCCAATCTGGACGCGCGGCGCACTCTGGCGCAGATCTACACGCACCTGGCCGTCGGCGAAACGCAAAACGCCAAGATCGACGACGACTATCTGCACAAGGCCATCGAGCAATACGACAAGATCACCGAACAGGATCCCAAGGACGTCGAGAGCTGGTCGTACCTGGGCAAGCTCTACCGCGCTTCCAGTAATTCGGCGGCGGCCGAGAAGGCTTTCCACAGCGCGCTCCAGGCGGAGCCGGACAACGAGGAGGCGCTGACGGGCCTGGCAGCGGTTTATTCCGATATGGGCGATTCCACCAAGGCGCTCGATACGCTGAAGACGCTCACCGATAAGAGCCCGAACGAGCACACGCTCGGCATTCTCGCCCAGCAGTACGAGAGCGTGAACGACTTCCGGTCGGCCGCCGATGCGCTCGCGCGCGCGGCGGCGCTCGACCCGGACGACGAACGCCTCCGGCTGAGGTTGGCGCAGGACCTGGCTGAGGCCGGCCAGCTCGACGAGTCGCTGAAGGTGTACCAGCAACTCGCTGCGGGCAATCCGCGCGAGGCCGATTACCCGCTGGTGATTGCGAGTCTCAACCGCTTTAAGCGCGACTTTCCCGCCGCCGAGAAGGCGCTTGCCGCGGCTCTTCTGCTCGACGCCGATAACGTCAAAGTGCGCGATGAGCGGGTCTCCCTGCTCGACGCGGAAGGCAAGACCGACGAGGCCATTGCGGCCATGAAGTCCATTTTGGATAGCCTGCCGCGCCACAGTTACGCCGGCCGCGATGCCAAGATCCGCGCCGAGCTGGTGCTCCATCTCGCCCTGGTCTATCGCGACGCCAAGCAGTATCCGGCCGCCATCGATGCCCTCCGGCAATACGCCACGCTCGCGACCGACGACGACGCGCAGGTGAAGGCGGCGGCGCAGATTGTCGAGACCTATGGCGCCGCGAACGATCTGCCGGCGGCGGAGCGCGAAGCGCAGGCCGCCCTGAAGAAGTTCGCCGACAATCGCGCTGCCAGCCGTATGCTGAACCTCGAGTTGGCCCAAGTTTACGGGCAGGCCAAACATTGGAGCGACGTATTGAAGGCGCTCGACCGCGCCGGGCAGCTAGCCAGCACCGACGGCGAGAAGATGGAAACCGCGATGCAGATCGTGGAGACCTATCGCGCAGCGGGCGACCTGGCCGCGGCGGAGCGCGAAGCGCAGACCGCCCTCAAGAAGTTCGCCGACAACCGCGCCGAAAGCCGCGCCATCCAACTCGAACTGGCCCAGGTTTACGAGCAGGCCAAACGCTGGGACGACATGGCAAAAGCGCTCGACCGCGCCGAACAGCTCGCCACGACCGACAAGGAACGCGAGGCCGTGTACTTCGCGCGCGGCGCCTGCCTGGAGCGGGAAAAGAAATACGACCAGAGCGAGGCCGCTTTCCGCAAGGTGCTCGAGATGGACCCCAAGAACGCCGGTGCGCTGAACTACTTGGGGTATACGCTGGCCGACCGCAATGTGCGGCTGGAGGAAGCCTACGATCTGATCAAGCGCGCGGTGGACCTGGACCCGGAAAACGCCGCTTATCTGGACAGTCTCGGTTGGGTTTATTTCCGCCAGGGTAAACTCGACGACGCCCGCGGTTTGCTCGAACGCGCCCTCGACCGTGTGCAGGACGCAACCGTCCACGATCATCTGGGCGACGTCTACCTCAAACTGGGCAAGACCAAAGAGGCCATCGCGCAATGGCAGGACTCGCTGCGCGAATTCAAGAAGGGTACTCAACAGGAAGCCGACCCGGACGAAGTGTCCAGCGTCAACCGCAAGCTGGATGAAGCCCAGGCCAAGCTGGCCGCCGAGACGCACGACAAGTAGGGTCGCCCAGACAAATCCGGCCATCCACCGCGAGACGCTCCGATCGGAGCCGCGACCCAAGGAAGCGGTGCGCCTCGCATAAGAAGCACCTGCATCGCGCAGTTGAACCCTCACTGTGCCGGCTATCGCACGAATGGCAGATACGCTGGAACCTGGCGGCGATAGGCGGCCGATTCCTCGGGAAACCGCGAGGCCAGCAGCTTCTCTTCGCTACGCACGCGGATTTCCGTGCCGACGACGTAGATGCCGACTGCCAGTAGAGCCCACTTCCATCGGGTGAGCAGCAGGCAGTTGGCCGCCAGCATTCCCAGCAGCGACGAATAGATCGGATGGCGCACGATCGCGTAAGGACCCGTGCGCACCAGTTCGTGGTCTTCGTAAAGACCCGCATGCAAGCGAAACTGTTTGCCCAGGTGCGTCGCCGCCCGCCACACCATCGCCACCGCTGGAATCCCGATCGCCATCCCCAGCGCCGTCCGCACCGCGCCGGCCGGCTGCCAAAGCGGCAGGTGGAATATAAAGCCCACCGCGAACGCACCAGTCTCCAGCAGCAGTCCGGTCCGCGTCGGCCACGGCACCGTGATCGACGGCCGCCGTTGAAAATGCGGCGCGCGAATCAGCATCGCGTACCACCAGGCAATCCAGCACAATAGCAATTCCGCCAACGCAATCGTCCTCAATCGGGCGCCCCCTTTCGGAATCACGCGGGTCTGCCGCGCCAAGGCTTTGGCCCGCGCAAGCCGCCGTGTTCTACACTGTAGTTCGATGCTCACCGTAGCCGCCAAGGAGCAAGTCGCCGCGCTAGTCGGGCCGCGCGGTTACCTCGACGAGCCCGAAGACCTTGCCCTGTACGAATACGATGCCGGTCAGGACAAGCACCCGCCCGACGTGGTGGCGTTTCCGCGCACCACGGCCGAAGTCGCCGCATTGGTCCGCGTCGCCAATCAGTTTGGCATGCCCATCGTCGGCCGTGGCGCGGGCACCGGTCTTTCCGGCGGCTCGATTCCGCGTGAAGGCGGCTTGGTGATTGCCTTCGCCCGCATGAACCGGATTCTCCAACTGGACACGGCCAATGAGCGCGCCGTGGTCGAACCGGGCGTGGTCAACGTGGATGTCACCGTGGCCGCCGAAGCGGACGGCCTTTTCTTCGCCCCCGATCCTTCCAGCCAGCGCGCCTGCACGGTGGGCGGCAACGTAGCCGAAAACGCCGGCGGCCCGCACACGCTCGCCTACGGCGTCACCACCAATCACGTGCTGGGTCTCGAACTCGTGCTCGCCGACGGCACCGTGGTCGAAACCGGCGGCCTGCCCGATCTGCCCGGTTATGACCTGGCCGGCCTGATCGCCGGTTCCGAAGGCACGCTGGCACTGGTGACGAAGGCCACCCTGCGCCTGATGCGCAAGCCAGAGATGGTGAAAACCGTGCTGGCGATTTACTCGACCAGCGAGGACGCCGGCCGCAGCGTCGCCGAAATCACCGCGCGCGCCATCACTCCCGTCGCCCTCGAGATGCTGGACGGCGTGATGCTGCGCATGGTCGAGGAAGCGTCGCACGCCGGTTACCCCGCCGATGCCGCGGCCGTCCTGTTGATCGAACTCGAAGGAATGCGCGAGACCGTTGAGGCACAGGTCGAGCAAGTGCGCGCCGCCTGCCAGGCCTCGGGCGCCATCGAGGTCCGCATCGCGCGCACGCCCGAAGAACGCGAGGCGCTGTGGAGCGGACGCAAGAACGCCTTCGGCGCCGTCGGCCGCGTCAGCCCGACCTTCTACGTGCAGGACGGCGTGGTGCCGCGCACACGCATCGCCGAGACGCTCCAGTTCATCGCGCGCGTGGCTGCCGAACATGGGCTCACCATCAGCAATATCTTTCACGCCGGCGACGGCAACCTGCACCCCATCATCCTTTTCAATCCGCGCACGCCCGGCGAAAAAGAGAACGCGCGCCACGCCGGCGAGGAAATTCTGAAGTGGTGCATCGCCTGCGGCGGCTCCATCACCGGCGAGCACGGCGTCGGCATGGAGAAGAACGACATGATGCCGCAGATGTTCTCCCCCGACACCATCGAGACGATCGCACGGATCAAGCAGTTATTCGATCCCGATTCCCGCATGAACCCCGGCAAAGTCCTCCCGACTGGGAGCGGCTGCGCCGAGCTTCGCCAGCGGGCAATGCAGGGATAACTGCGCCACACGGAAGGCGTGGGGACAACTCTCAAGCGGTCGTGCAATTGGCTTCGCCCCTATTTCCCTATATCATGAAAGAAGCCGCGCGCCGCTCCACCAGCGGCGCTTCCGGAGGTCTATCATGTCCGATGCTCGTGAGGATGCCCACCACCTGATCGATCGATTGACGGAGCCACAACTCGCGGCTTTGGTCGGCTTGCTGGGCCCCATCGTCGATCCGGTGACCACCGCCCTGCGCAACGCCCCCATCGACGACGAACCCGAAACGGAGGAAGACAAGCAGGCCGCGGCTGAAGCACGCGCATGGCTCCAGCGGAACGGCGGCAAAGGCATTCCGCACGAGGAAGCCATGCAGCGCCTGGGCCTCGAGTGAGAGAGATCGAGTGGACAGAGACGGCCCTCGATGACATGGCTGCGCTCGATTGTTGACTTGCCCACCGGATCAAGCGGGCTGTCAATTGCTTCGCCAGTGCCAGCGTAGGGGACGGGTTACGCCCCGTCTTTCCGCTGGTTCGGTCAACCCCAGTTGCCGAGGAACTCGGCCCGGCTGCGCATACTCGCGGTGGTTGTCCCTGCGCGCAGACGCAAGATGCGGCGCAGTTGCTCGCCAACCGAGAACCGCTGTTGCGGCGCCAAAACCATGCCGGCGTGCTCCCGCCCGGCACTTATCCAGTCCACGTGCAAACGATGGAAGTCGGAAACGTTGAACGTGTAGAGAACGCAATCGTGTGCCGTGGCGAAGGCCAACTGCTCCTCGCCAGGCATCCCGATCAGGCCGGCATCCAGAGGCGTGAGCACGGTGACACCACGAGAGCGAAGAGCGGCGATAAGGTCGCTATCCATCGCGTCCTCGTCAATGTAGATTTTGATCGGGCTCACAGGGCAGGATTAACGCCGGAACCGTTCTTCGAGGACCGCTGTCTCGCGAGCCTCGGATTCCAGATCGGCGTCGATTTCCGCCTGGTTGGCATGGTAGCAGGCAAGAGCCGCATGGACCTGCGCCAGTGATAAATGGCCAAACTTCCTGGCAATCTCTTCCGGAATCAGGCCCATGTTGTGCCACTCAGCGATCCGCCGAACCGAAACGCCGGTGCCCGCGATGCACGGCCGCCCGCCGCGAATCTCGGCGCGTCGAGAGATCAGGCTGCCTATTTCAGTGACCGTTGCCATCTAAGTCAAGTATATCGCGTTGCCAGAACCATACTCCCGAGGCAAGCGCGGACCATACAACTCCGTCTGCGCTTGCCTTGAAAGAACTGGGCGGAAGCCGCCTACTTCTTGCTCTTCAGCACGTCCACCAATTCCTGCACGGCGGCGGCGCTCTTGTTGAGGCCGGCTTGCTCTTCCGGGGTCAGCTTCAGCTCGTAGATCTTCTCGATGCCGCGTGCGCCCAGCTTGCATGGCACGCCGACGAAGAGGCCACTAATGCCGTATTCGCCTTCAAGATACGCGGCGCAGGGCATGACCTTCTTCTTATCGCGCAGAATGGATTCGGCCATCTCGACGGCGGCGGCCGACGGGGCGTAGTAGGCGCTGCCAGTCTTGAGGTACTTGACGATCTCGNNTCCGTCAGCGGAATGCCGGAGACGTTGCTCAGGCGGACGATGGGCACCATGGTATCGCCGTGGCCGCCCAGCACGACCGCCGTCACGTTCTCGACCGACACGCCCACCGCCTCCGCGATGAAGGTGCGGAAGCGCGCGCTATCGAGCACGCCGGCCATGCCGAGCACGCGCTGCTTGTTGAATTTCGAAGTCCACAGCGCCGTCTGCGCCATCGCATCGAGCGGATTCGTCACCAGGATCAAAATCGAATTCGGCGAGTACTTGGCCACCTGCTCGGTGACGCCGCTGACGATCTCGTAGTTCTTCATCAGTAAGTCGTCGCGGCTCATGCCCGGTTTGCGCGGGAAGCCGGCGGTGATGATGACGATGTCGGAATCGGCGGTGGCCGCGTAGTCGTTCGATCCGGTGATCGAAACGTCGTAGCCCTGCACCGGGCCGGATTGCAGCAGGTCGAGCGCCTTGCCCTGCGGGACGCCTTCGACCACGTCCACCAGGACGACGTCGGCGAGCCCTTTTTCCGCAACGCGCAAAGCGCAATTCGCGCCAACGTTGCCGGCGCCTACAACCGTAATCTTATTTCGCACAATAACTCTCCTTGGATTGATGGGGTGAAGCTCGATTATAACAGCCGTACCGCGGTCGCGTTTCACGCGCTCCTCGGCGATTTCGGGCAGAATCTTCCCGAAATGGAACGGAAACAAAGGACTTGTGCCCTGTTTTTTCGGCAGAGTCTGCCCGAATTGGCTGGCGGTGTTTTTCAGGTCCGGGACGAGCGGGCGCGCCCGAAACCCGCGTATACTGGGCCATTGGGATGGGCAGAG
Source organism: Bryobacterales bacterium (assembly GCA_003157745.1). Taxonomy (GTDB): domain Bacteria; phylum Acidobacteriota; class Terriglobia; order Bryobacterales; family Bryobacteraceae; genus Bog-375. Next base: position 14,027 of record PMKM01000145.1, read on the forward strand.
GAGATCCGAAGCAAACCGCTCCCTCTGGTCGCGGCTCCGTTCGGAAGTACTGCCGCACCCGGAGCCGCGACCAGAGGGAGCGGTTGCCGGCAATTGAACTGACTATCCCGCGACAGGCACTAACGAGATGTTGACAGCCGAGCCGGAACAGGATCTGCGGGACAAAGTGGTGCTGGTGACCGGCGCCGCCAAACGCATTGGCCGCGCCATTGCGCTGCGCCTCGCGCGCGAGGGCGCACGGGTCGTCATCCACTATCACCGCTCGGAAGCGGAAGCCCGCCAGACTGCGGCCGAATGCGGCGGCGCGCCGGTGTTGCAGGCCAACCTCGAATCGGTGGCGGAGATCGATCGCCTGTTCGCCGAGGCCGTTCGCCAGTGCGGCCGAATCGACGGCCTGGTCAACAACGCCGCCCGCTTCACCCGCTTCGACCCGCTCGAAATCACCGAAGCCGATTGGGACTTCATCCATTCCGTCAACCTCAAGGCCGTGTTCTTCTGCTGCCAGGCGGCGGCGCGCAGGATGCTCGCTACCGGCGGCGGACGCATCGTGAATGTGAGCTCGCTCGGCGCCATGCGCCCGTGGGCCGAGCACGCCCATTACTGCGCATCGAAGGCCGGCGTTGCGATGCTCACCCGCGCGCTGGCCAAGGCCTGGGCGCCGCGAATCGCCGTCAATTCGGTCGCTCCCGGCGTGATTCCCTTCGACGATATCGACGAGCGAGGACGCCGCATGATCGCCGCCACTCCCGCCGGCCGCGGTGGAACCCCCGACGAGGTCGCCGCCGCGGTGGCCTATTTCCTCAAGTCGTCCAGCTTCGTTACCGGCCAATTACTCGCCGTCGATGGTGGGTTGAGCCAGCGGTAGGCGCAATCGCCTGGAAGTTTCTGGTGACGCGCTGGCATCAGTGGCGGTCCTGAGCAGCGTGGTAGATGAGGAGCACTTCGATGCTCTGCCCATTCACCCGGTAAACCGCGATGCAGGACAGCGGTGGAAACAGAATCTCGCGGGTGCCGTCCTCACGTCCCGGCCGACCCCGATGCGGCCACTCCTTGAGGGAACGGATGGCTCCGTACAGTTTGCGCAAGGTCGGCTGCCGGTACTGCGGATGGCGGTTTGTCCGGTAATCGCCGATGTGTTCCAGGTCCGAGGCGGCAGCGGGCGTTCATCGGATGCGCACTTTATGAGCGCAACATCCGCTCTAGCCGGGCGTCCATTTCGGCTTCCTCAATGAAGTCGCCGCGGTCGGCCTGTTCCACGCCCTGTCGCACAGCCGCTCGAAAATGCGCATCTTCCTCAAGTAGACGCAATGCGGCATCCTGCACCAGGCGCTCGGCATCGGTGCCTGCGTTGGTCGCAATCATCGAGAGCTGCGCTTCCTGCTCGGGGGTGAAGCGGACTTCCATCGCCTCCAGATTACGCGAATCCGTGCCTGGAGGCAACCGGCCACGGGTAGAGTCGAGGAGAGGCGCGGTGCCGGGTGGCCCGTTTCCCTTCCCCGCTCATCAAACCGGACGT
>PMKM01000209.1 GCA_003157745.1 Bryobacterales bacterium
CGTGGCCGCCGCCGAGGGTGGGCCTTTTTCAGGCAGCGATTCCGACGGCAACATCACGGTGGAGGGCTACCGAGCCGCACAGGACGAAGAAACGCGCGCGCAGCGCATCACGGTGGGCGCGGGATATTTCGGCGCGCTCGGCATCCCACTGCGCGCCGGCCGCGAGTTCACCGATCGCGATGACGCCGCGGCGCCCAAGGCGGTGGTCGTCAACGAGACGTTCGTGAAGCGCTATTTCGCCCAGGCGAATCCGATTGGCCGGCGCCTGCAATACGGCTCGAGTACGCCGCCCAAGCTGGATCGCGAAATCGTCGGCGTGGTGGCGGACAGCCGCGACGACGTGCGCGACCCCAGCAAGCCGACCATCTACTATCCGTATGCGCAGTGGGACAAGCCCACCCGCCTGGTGTTCTACGTGCGCACGGCGGGCGATCCGGGGCGCATCGCGCCCGCGCTGTGCCAGGCCGTGCGCGAAGCCGATCCCAACTTGCCGGCGGTCGAGAGCAAGACCGTCGAGCTGACGATACGCGAATCGCTCTACACGGAGCGGCTGATCGCGATCCTGTCGGCGGCGTTCGGAATTCTGGCGACGCTGCTGGCGGCGATCGGGCTCTATGGCGTGATCGCCTATTCGGTGGCGCGGCGCACGGGCGAAATCGGCGTGCGGATGGCGCTCGGCGCGATGCCGGCGAATGTGCTGCGCCTGGTGCTCCTGGGCGCAGTGCGTCTGTCCGCGGTGGGCATCGTGATCGGCCTTGCCGCCGCGTTTGCCGGCGGACGCCTGATCGAATCGCAACTGTTCGGCATCAAGGCGTCCGATCCGCGGGTCTACCTGGGCGCGGCCGTCGTGCTCGCCGTGGTGGCGTTAATCGCCGCCGGCGTGCCCGCCTGGCGCGCCGCACGCATCGACCCGGTCTCGGCCCTCAAGTACGAATAAGCTGACGCAAACTTCGGCGCGGAAGTAAGTAAATTCACCGATTGAACTTGACACCCCTTATCCGGAGCGAAAGGCCTTATTTGGGCGGACGGCCGCTTTAATCCGGCATAGGGCAGCGGCGCAGCGCGATTCCCTGGCTGCGGGCGAAGCGGAACCCGGGCTGACGAGACGGAGCCCTTGCCACGCGCCGCGGGGAGCGGTGCGAAGCCGGGCGCTGGGGAACGGCGTCAACGGGAATTGGGGTTTCTGCACCCTCTCCCCCTCGATCGACGTCGAACGCGTGGGGATCGGAGTAGAATGGCGGAAGGGATTGCAGGTGATGTTCCGCCTGGCCGGCTGCGAGCGGCCCCGCTGATTTTATGCTGAACTTATTGAAACAGGCGCGAAACGCGCTGGCGCTGATGAGCCCGGAGGAAGTCCGCACGCGCGCCGACCAACCGGTGACGATCGGGCTGGTGGCGTCGAGCGAGCGCGGCTACGAACGTCTGGAAGACTTCCTGGCCGGCGATGGAACGCGCGAGTCGATCTTCCGCGCCGGCAGCGCCGACGCTCCCGGGCACGTCGATCTGGTGATCTGCCAGGACGGCTTCGAAGTGCCGCCGGGAGCCTACGCGCTCGACCCGGAGGATCCGCGCGGCACGCTGGCCGACATCGCGCGCCATCGGGAAGACGTGGCCCTGGCGCTGGCGCGGCGTTATCCGGTGTTCCGCCGCGCGGTGGTCGACCGCGCCATCCAGGCCGTCGCCTGCGAGAACGCCTTGTTCGCCATTGCCACCGCGCTGCCCGACGTGGTGCCGAACCTGATCGAGTTGCCCTGGGCGCTCGGCGAGTGGGCTTCCGACACGGCCTTCCTCACCACCAACCAGTTGCGCATGGCGTTCTATATCGCCGCCGCCTGCGGCCGCCCGGTGGGTTTCGCCGAGCAGAAGATGGATCTCCTTTCGATCGGCGCCGGAGCATTCGGCTGGCGGGCGCTCGCGCGCGAACTGGCGGGCAAAATTCCCTTCGGCGGCGGCTTGATTCCCAAGGGCGCCATCGCGTTCGCGGGCACTTACCTGGTGGGTAAAGGCCTACAGCGGTTCCATGAAGGACGCCCCGCGCTGGGGCGCCGCGAACGGAAGGAGATTTACCGCGATGGCCTCGAACATGGCCGGTCCGTGGCGAGGGAGGCGCTGCAACAGCGGCGCGGAGACGGCGGGCTAAGGCTAGGCCCACCTGCGAAATTGGTGTAAACACGCCGGCCACGGCGTGCGTCGTACATGATGAGGCGGAAAACTCAAGGGATACCTATGCGCTGGTTATCGACTGTTTTGATCCTCGCTCTGGCCACCGCGGCTTCGGCGGACGTGATTACCCTGAAGAGCGGACGCGTCATCAACGGCAAGTACTTGGGTGGCACGGCGCAAAGGGTGCAAATCGAGGTCGCCGGCACGACCGAGACTTACGACGTGGCGGACGTCTACCGTATCGAGTTTTCCGCTAACGCCCCGGCGGCGACGGATCCCGGTCGTCCGTCCTTGCACCGCGCGCCGGATGCGGCTGCCGATTCGGGTCAGCCGACGCTCCACCGTGCGCCGGATGCCGACAGCGCGGATTCGGGCCGGCCGACTTTGCACCGGGCGCCGGGTGCGGAGAGCTCGGAAGCGAACCAGCCGGTGCTCCATCGCGCGCCCGACCCCGACGCGGATTCCGCGCCGCCGGCGCCGCGCCACAGCGATAGCGGAACGGAGACGGTGACCATCCTCAAGCCGGGCGCGGAGCCCTCCGTATCGTCTCGACCTGCGTCCCCGCTGCCCCCGCCGCCGCCGGTGGTGTTGCCCGAAGGTACCAACTTTGTGGTCCGCATGATCGACGCCGTGGATTCCGAAAAGGCAACGGTGGGAGCGACTTACAATGCCGCGCTGGACGAGCCGGTGGCCATTGACGCGCAGACCCTGATCCCGCGCGGAGCCGACGCCGTGGTCAAACTGGTGGAGGCCAAGCAGGCCGGCAAGTTCACCGGCCGCGCCGAGCTGACGCTGGCCCTTTGGACCGTGACGGTCAACGGCAAGGCGGTGGACGTGAACACGCAAACCGTTACCAGACAGAGCGATGCGCGCGGGCAGAAGACCGGCGCCATGGCCGCCGGCGGCGCCATCGTGGGCGCCGTGATTGGCGGAATTGCCGGCGGCGGGAAAGGTGCCGCCATCGGCGCGGGTGCCGGCGGCGCCGCGGGAGCCGGAGCCGAGGCCGTTGTCAAAGGGCCGCACGTGAAGATCGCTGCTGAAACGCGGCTCACCTTCGTGCTCGATAACGCCGTGACGCTATAGCGGCGCACTCCACAATTCCGTGCGCTTGGGTCGTTGACGGCAATTTCCCTCGCTGGCTTAGCCTGGCCGGCTGGCATTGGCTACTCGCTTGCGGGCCGCCGCGACTCTTGTGCGGGGACGGCCGATGCCCGACTTTGCGGATAGCAGAAACACCTGACCTCCCCACACAGTTGTTTAGCGAAAAAGGGATAGCTAACGTTACTATACAACTAGCCGGTCCAGTACTAACATGGTTTATACTACCCACGCCAGTCCCCAGCCCCCGCTTCACGTTGCGCCGCACCTGATGGTGCTGACGGTGCAACAGCTCAGCCGGGAGAACGCAGAGCTATTCGAAGAGGTGCGGCAGCTTCGCGCAGCCGTCAATGTCTATCGGGAATTGGCTACGAGCAATGGTCCGGGCAGGAAAAGGGGCTTGTCTGTCGGTAAGGTGAGAGCTGGTCGAGGGAAGTTGCAGCAGTCTTGCCGATTCTGCGTCTTGTAAGCGGCGCCCTGATCGAGGCGGGTTGCCGATGCGCACCCGCGGTTCGGGATGCCCGCCGGCGATGGACTGGCCATTCTGTGACAGGCCCCAACTTATGGCCGTGGACCATCACCGGCTAACGGCTGCTCTGACGTTCGACGAATTGGTCAGCCACCCCAACCGATTCCGCAATCGAACGCCCGAACAACCCGAGCAATCTCCCACCGAAACAACACGGCCGGGCTGCGTCACCCCGGTTTGGCCACTCCGGAGACCGCACCAGGCGCCTTCGAGGAGCCCGGACACGAACTTCGGCTGGTGGCCGATCAACCGTCCGGCGAATCGGTTGGCCCTTCCAGCCGATTCCGCAGCCGAACACTTGAACATTCTGACAATCAACTCTTCGGTAACAGTAGCGAAGACTTTAATATATTTTTCCGCTGCAAGGGCTCTATCGGGCCTTAGAACCATGAGGACTTTCGGGCGGCGATTCTCACTGCGGTGCCCGGCGCGCCGACGGTTCCGCATAGAATCGCTTGCCGCAGAAACGGCAGTGC
>PMKM01000184.1 GCA_003157745.1 Bryobacterales bacterium
CAGGCCGCGCACGCTTTCGACGGCCCGCAGCGCGCCCTCTGCGTCTTCGTAGTAACGAACAATCGGCGCGCCCTCGCCGTGGCCGGTGATGCCGTCGCGCGTGTAGCTCAAGTGGAGCGTGTCGCGATACCGGCTCGACGACATGGTGGTGGTCCAGGTGTGGCGCAGGTTGAGGCGGACGATCTTGGCATCGAGCGCCGCGCTTCCAGTTGCCGCCGCCAGTCGGGTCAGCGGAAGGGCCGCTGCCGCGCTCGTCACGAAGCTTCTCCGGTTCATTTCGCTCTCCTCATGGCCGGTTGTCCGTCGCCCTGCCGGTCACACTCTACAGCGTACCGCAGGGGCCGCCCGGAACTCCGCGCCAGGGAGTATCATCGTATCCATGAAAACGAGCATCCCGTTCGCCTTCGTTCTGCTCTCGCTCTGCGGGGGCGTTTTCGCACAGGTTCAGCCGCCCACCAAGAAGCTCCTGGTGATCGGCCAGGTAAAAGGATTCGAGCACGATTCGGTGTCGCACGCCATGGCCACCATCGAGAAACTGGGCCGCCAGACTGGCTTGTGGGACACTTACATCCGCACCGATGCCGAGTTGCTCACCAAGGCTAAGTTGGGTAACAACGCTAAGAACCTGAATTACTTCGACGCTGTCTGGTTCTATACGACCGGCGACCTGGGCCTCACCGATCAACAGAAGGCGGACCTGCTCAGCTTCGTGCGCGACGATGGCAAGGGCTTCCTGGGTGCGCACAGCGCCACCGACACTTACTACAACTGGCCCGAGTACGGCGACTTAATCGGCGCCTACTTCAACGAGCATCCCTGGATGCAGGTGCACTGCGTGATTCGTACCGAAGACAAGACCTTCCCGGCCACCGCGCATTTCCCGGATAAGTTCCCCTTCTACGACGAGATATACCAGTTCAAAGCGCCTTATTCGCGCGATAAGTTGCGCGTACTGATGAGCGTGGACCCGGCGTCGGTGGACCTCACGAATCCGAAGGTGCATCGCACCGACCAGGACTTCGCCGTCACCTGGGTGCGCAACTATGGCAAGGGCCGCGTCTTCTATTCCTCGCTCGGCCATCGCGACGAAGTCTGGGACATGCCGGACATTCAGAAGATGTGGATCGAAGCCGTGAAGTGGACACTAGGGCTGACCACGGGCGATGCTTCGCCGAGACCGCAGGCGGCGCGGTAATACGCTGATTCCCCGCTCCGTTTCTTCGGTGGCCAAGGCACCATCAACGTCAATTCCTGGTTGCCCGATTAGCGCTGGTTCGTCTTTGTAGTGCGCGGGCCGCTGCCCGCGCCGGGCGCGTTCAGATCGAACCGGGGCGTTACGGCCGCTCGCCCGTCTCCCGTTTCAACCACGCCACTACCAAGCGCAGTTCTTCATAAGTCACATCGGGCGGCAGGGCGTCCTTGAGAGTCTTGAGGCGGTCGGTGCCGAGGCGGCGGGCGGCTTCGGCGATTTCTTCATGGCGCGACTCGCCGACCCAATCCATGCGGTATTCGACACGCCCGTCGGCGATCAGTTCGGTCACCACTTCGACGACGGTAGAGAGGCGGCGGCCGCGAATCCGAGCGATCTCTTCGAGCGACTTGCCTTCGGCGAGCAGGGCGGCGGTCTCCTCAGCGGGAGACGCCTGGCGCTCCTGGCGTTCGGCGCGCGCGCCTTTGCGGTAGGCTTCGAGCGCCGAGAATATCTCGCCGCCGTACATCTCAGCCTTGCGTTCGCCGAAGCCGAACACAGCGAGAAGCTCGCGCAGATTGGACGGGCGCTTGCGGCAAAGGTCTTCGAGCGAAGCGTCGGAGAGGACGACGTAGGCGGGGACGGCGGCGCGCTGCGCGGTGCGGCGTCGCCACTCCTTGAGAAATTCGAGCAGCGCGCCATCGGCGGGCGGGGGGGCGGACGCGACCGATTTGACGACGCGTGCCGCGGGTCGACCGGCAAAAGCGCCGGTCCCACTTTGCGGCGATTCACGCACGGGCGCTGGGCGTTTGGGCGGCGGCGTTGCAACCACCGGCGCGGCCTTCTTCTTTTTCTTCTTCGCGACGGATTCAACGATGGGTTCGTCGAGCCACGACGGACGGTTGCCGCATACATCGCACATGTCGCAGCGCGTCCACTTGGGGGTCTGCCCGAAATGATTGCAGATTTGCAGGTGGCGGCAGACGTCGCTTTCGGCGAAACGGCGCACGGCGTGGTAGCGCTGCCAGGCACGCTGTTTCTCCTGCGGGTCCTGCAACTGGTCGATGAAATAGGCGAGCAAGCCGGCGTCTCTAGGTTGCCAGAGCAGAACGCAATCGGCGGGCAGCCCATCGCGGCCGGCGCGGCCGGCTTCCTGATAATACTGCTCGATGGATTTGGGCAGCGAGGTGTGAATTACGGCGCGCACGGCGGCCTTGTTGATGCCGAGGCCGAAGGCGATGGTGCCTACCAGCACGCGCACTTCGTCGTTCATCCAGCGTTCCTGATTGCGGCGGCGCGCGGCGGCGTCCATCTGGCCGTTGTAGGGGACAGCGGGAATATCGTGGTTGCCCAGGAAATCGACCAACTCCTCGACCAGGGCGATAGTCGGCGCGTAGACGATGATGCTCTGGCCCGAGTAGGCGCGCGCGGCCTGCAGGATGCGCTGGCGATGCGCGTTCCCGGCGCACTCCTCGACCACGTAGCGCAAGTTGGCGCGATGAAAGCTGGCGATATACTTGTGCGGATCGCGCAGACGGAGTTGATCGAGAATGTCGTGCCGGACGCGCTTGGTGGCGCTGGCGGTGAAGGCCGCGATGGGGATATCGGGAAAGTTCTGGCGCAGGGTGGCGAGTTGGCGATACTCGGGGCGGAATTCGTGGCCCCATTCGGAAATGCAATGCGCTTCGTCGATCGCGAACAGCGCCAGCGGAACTCGTTCGAGCCAAGCCACGGTGTCTTCCCGCGCCAGCCGTTCGGGCGAAAGATAGAGCAGGCGGAACGCGCCCTGCGTGGCGGCGCGCGTCACGGCGCGCTGCTCGTCGCCCGGTTGCGTGCTGTTGAGCATGGCGGCCGGGATGCCCATGTCGGCGAGTTGCGCCATCTGGTCCTGCATGAGGGCGATCAGCGGGCTGACCACCAGCACGGTGCGGCCGAGCGCCAGCGCGGGAAGCTGATAGCAGAGCGACTTGCCGCCGCCGGTGGGCATGATCACGGCGGCGTCGTGCCCATCCATCAGGCTCTGAATGATGCGCTCCTGCATGGGCCGGAACGAATCGTAGCCCCAATATTTTTTCAGGGCTTGGTGGATGTCGAGCACGGTGGCAACTACGAGTGTATCAACCGTACAACCGCTGGCGGCGCGGCGCGGAGCATTTCCGCCACAGTCGCGCGCGTCACCGGGTGGCGCAGTTCCGGAGCGAGGTCATGGAGCGGCGCCAGCACGAACCGGCGCGCGGCCAAACGCGGGTGCGGAATCTCCAGCTTGCCGGTGCGCATCACGGCCGTTCCGTAGAACAGAATGTCGATATCGATGGTGCGCGGCCCCTTGGGCACCGTGCGCACGCGGCCGAGCGCGCGTTCGATCTTCTGCGCGCGCGCCAGGAGTTGCAGCGGGAATAGCTTGGTCTCCGCTTCCACCACAAGGTTGAGGAACCAGCCCTGGTTGGTGTTTTCCATCGGCTCGGCTTCATAAACCGGGCTTATGCGGAGTATTTGCAAATCGGGTGCGGCGAGCCGGTCGATGGCGGCGCGCAGATTGGCATCGCGATCACCGAGATTGGAGCCGAGGCTGAGGTAGATGATTTTCAAGGCAGTGGCCTTTGGCGTTGGTCGTCAGTCATCATACGCGGGATCCGCCGCGCCCCTGGGCTCCAGCGTCTTGCTGCGGATTCGCTTGAGGCTCAGCAGACGCGAGATCAGATAGTGTCTGACGTAAGGTCATAATGTTCAATGCATTCCTGCATCGTTGGTGGGCGCGGCGTTTCTAACCTGCGATTCGCTTCACCGTCGCCGAGATTAGGGCCAAGGCTGAGATAGATCGTCTTCAAGGGGAACGGTCAGGCGATGCGATAGACGTAAGCGTCTTCGATGTGGCGATCGCCGAAGGTGTAGCCGCCCAACCGCATTCCCTCCGCGTCTTCCGTCTTACCGAATTCCCGGCGCAGTTCGCGGATGAACTTGTCCTTCATGCGGATGATCATCAGGGAACTTGTCTGCCGATACGTGAATCCCGCCTTGTCCAAGGCTTCGTGCAGCGCGCCGTAGGCCTCCGGCATTCGCTTCGCATCCAGGCGGCTCGAAGACAACACCAAGCGCCAGTCCCCATACTCCGCCAGCACGGCCCACATGGCGACGCTGATCTTGAGCTTGGCGTCATCCAACGCTTGCAGGATCTTCTTGCCGGTCTCGATTTCGGGTCCTACCAATAGTGTCTGAGCCATGAGAGGATACCGTCCCTCCTTTTCATGATAGCCGCTACCAAGTCCTCCGCGTCGTGCGCGCCCGGTCGCTGGTAGCGGCTCTCTTCCGACCACAACCTCACGGTCTCCCAATGCTTGCGAAACACGGGATCCGATTCCAGTAACGCCCGATGGGGCTTCTCGATCCCCGCTAGCTTGACGAGTTCGTCGAGCTTATGGGTGTAGCTCTTGTTGACGCGATCCTTATCCGGAAACTCGTTCTTGCGCGTCTTTTTCGCAATGCACGCTTTCAGCGCGCATTCCACGGCGTAGCCGGCCAGGTAGAAGGCGCCATCGTGCAGGCCTGCGTCGAGCAGCGCCTTGGCTTCTCTCGCGCGGATTCTCGAAAGCGACTGGAGGTCCTTGCGATCCACGGCTCTATCCTATCAGGAAGCGTCTCAAAACAGCCCCGGTTGGCCGTCCTGCGTCAGCCTGCGTTGGACGTGGAAATAGTCGTACGCGAGTTCGGTTGCGACGCGGCCGCGCGGGGTGCGATTGAGGAAACCGAGTTGGATGAGATACGGCTCGTAGACTTCCTCGATGGTGTCGGCCTCCTCGGAAATCGAGGCGGCGATGGTGCCGACGCCGACTGGGCCGCCGCGGTATTTCTCGAGAATGGTCAGCATGATCTTCTGATCGATCTCGTCCAGGCCGTAGCGATCCACGTCAAGCAGGTTGAGGGCGGTCTGCGCCACGGGCAACGTGATGCGGCCGTCGGCGCGCACTTGCGCGTAGTCGCGGACGCGGCGCAGCAGGCGGTTGGCAATGCGCGGCGTGCCGCGACAGCGGCGGGCCAACTCCTCGGCGGCCCCGTTTTCGATCTCGACACCGAGCAATTTCGCCGACCGGTTGACGATGGCTTGCAACTCGCCGACGGTGTACGGATCGAGCCGCAGCACCAAGCCGAAACGGCCGCGCAACGGCGCGCTAACCAGGCCCTGGCGCGTGGTGGCGCCGATGGCGGTGAACTTCGGCATGGGCAGCGAGTGGGTACGCGCGCCGGGTCCGACGCCGACCAGAATATCGACGCGAAAATCCTCCAGCGCCGAATAGAGCATCTCCTCGACGTCGGGGAGCAGGCGGTGAATTTCGTCGATGAAGAAAACCTGGCGGGCGCGAATGTTGCTCAGGATGCCGGTGAGGTCGAGCTTCTTCTGCAGCACCGGGCCCGAAGTAGAGGTGAACTCGGCCTGCAACTCTTCCGCGATGATGGCGGCAAGCGTGGTCTTCCCCAACCCCGGCGGGCCATAGAGCAACACGTGGTCCATGGCTTCGCCGCGCTGGCGGGCGGCCTGGATGGCGATATCCAGGTTCTCCTTGAGCTTGCTTTGTCCGGTGAATTCAACCAGCCGGCGCGGGCGGAGCCCCGCTTCAAATTGCAGATCTTCGGCCTGGCAGTCGCCGGAAACCAGTTTCCGGTCGGGCACTGTTACCAGCTTACCGTACCAGTTCGAGCGCGCGCCGGAAAAGCGGCTCGAACTCGGCGGGCGCGCCGGCGCTCTTGGCCTTGCGCACGGCGGCTTCGGCCTGCGGGCGCGCGCAACCCAGGTTGAGCAGGGCGGAAAGCACGTCCTGATCCACGGCGTCGAGGGCGGCGGCGGCCTGCGCCTCGGGTTGCTCGCCCGTCACCGCCGGCATCTTGTCGCGCAACTCGAGCACCATGCGCTCGGCCGTCTTCTTTCCCACGCCGGGGATGCGGACCAGGCGATCCACTTCGCCGCGCATAATGGCGCCGATCAGTTCGGGCGCGGCCACGCCGGAGAGTACCTTCACGGCGAGCGTGGGCCCGATCCCGCTGACCGAGATCAACTTCTCAAACAGCGCTTTTTCCTCCACGGTGAGAAACCCGTAAAGTGAAAGCGCGTCTTCGCGAACGTGGGTGTGTATGCGGAGGCGAACCTCGGCGCCGGGGCCGGGCAGGTGGGTGAACGTGGAAACCGGAATCGTCACGTCGTAGCCGACGCCGCCGGCCTCGACGATGGCCTGGTTAGGATGCTTCTCGATCAGCGTGCCGCGCAGCAGGGCGATCATAGGCTATGCATCGATCAACTTAGCACAGTGAGGCCCGCCAGCTTCAGTTAGCCGTGTTTTGCTCGTTGGTGTTCCAGTGGGCCAGGCCGGCGGCGAGGGCGAGTTGGGTCAGCCCGGCCACGTTGTTCACGCCCAGCTTCTTCATCATCGTCTTGCGGTAACTGCGCACGGTCTGCAAGCCGAGGTCAAGCAGCACGGCGATGTCCTTGCTGGTCTTGCCCTCCGCCACCAGGCGCAACACCTGCAATTCGCGCGGTGAAAGGGTTTCGAGCGGGCTGCGGTCGTGGGTATCCAGATCGCCGCGCTGAATCCGCGCCAGCAGACGATCGGAGACCTGCGAGCTCAGATAGGACCCGCCGCGGGCCACCGTGCGCAACGCGTCGAGCAGTTCCGTCGACGACGCCTTCTTGAGCACGAAGGCGCGCGCGCCGCTGCGTATCGCGGTGACGACCGAGTTCTCGTCGTCGTACATCGAAAGGATGACGACCTTCACCGTCGGGCAGTGGCGGAGCAACTCTGTGGTGGCCTCGATGCCATTCATGCCCGGCAGCCCAATATCCATCAGGGCGATGTGCGGCTGGGTCTTCTTGCACAGATTGACGGCGTCGGCGCCGCTTTCCGCTTCGCCCACGACGCGGAACTCGCTTCCTCGCTCGAGAATTCCCTTGATGCCATCGCGCACCAGTTTGTGGTCGTCGACGAGAACAATGTCTAGCATGGTCGTCCTTCCTGCGGCTCTGGAACGGCAACTCGTACGACAGTTCCGGTTTGCGGGCTGCTCGAAATCGACAGACTGAGACCCGCCCCGGCCGCGTAGTGCTCCATGGTGAGCAGCCCCAACCCACTCCCCATTTCCTGCATATCCGACGGATCGAAGCCGTGCCCGTTGTCGCGGACTTCGAGCGCCACGCTCCCACCGGCCATCTGTACGGCGATTTCGATCGACGAGCAACCGGAGTGGTTCGCGGCGTTTTCGACCGCCTCTTCGGCGATCTCGTACAGCGCCAGGGCGGCACCAGGCTGGAAGGCGACGGAGGAATCCACGTCCACCCGCACCGTGCCGGCGAACTTCTCGCCGACCCGGGCGGCGAGCCGTTCGAGCGCCGAGCGCAGACCGACGCGTTCGACCGCGGACGGGTTCAGCTCATAGCTGAAATTGCGGACCTGCTCCATGATGGATTCAAGCAGCGCCTGGATCTCCTCGATGCGCCCGCTCGCGGCGAGCGGTGTGGCGGCCAGATCCATGCGGACCAGATCGAGCCGGAGCCCCAGAGCGGCCAGGTTCTGCCCCACCACGTTATGCAGAAACTCGGCGGTCCTGGCTCGCTGCGAGTCCTGCGATTTGAGCGCGCCCATCACCGTGCGGCGCAGCTCCAGATTGGCCCTGACGAAATCGGAAATATCGCGCACCACACAGCCGACATACACCGTGCCGGAGCTGGGGTGAAGCGGAAAAACCGCGACACTCCAAACGCGGTCCTCGCGCTGCTCGCGGAGGACAAAAAACTCACCGGAGAAGGCGCGGCGGAATCGTTCCTGCCAGACGGGAAACATGGCGGGGTCGATAACGCTGGCGGCGGACCGGCCCGCTAATTCGGCCAGGGGCTTGCCGAAAAGCGGCACCGTGTCGCCATAGACCCGTTCGAACACGCCCTCGCCGTTAACGATCCAATGGCAGGCCGCAGTCTGATCGGGAAGGACCTCGGCTGGTGGACACTCCTCTGGCATCGGAATTCGCATTTATTCTACCACCGGCAGGAAGCCGCCACCTGGGTGTGGTGGCGTACGCGATCCGTCAACCGAGAAGGCGCGTGGCGGGTTTGGCGAAATAGGTCAGGATAATGCCGGCTCCGGCGCGGGCGATCGAGGTAAGCGATTCCATCATGGCGCGGTCGTGGTCCAGCCAGCCGTTGCGCGCGGCGGCCACAATCATTGAGTATTCCCCACTCACCTGATATGCGGCAATCGGCACGTCGAAGCGCCGGCGGGCCTGGGCGATGAGGTCGAGATAGGGCATGGCGGGTTTCACCATGACGATGTCGGCGCCTTCCGCGATATCGAGCGCGATCTCGCGCATGGCCTCGCGTCCGTTCGCCGGATCCATCTGGTAGCTGCGCCGGTCNNGCGAAACGGACCGTAGAAAACCGAGGCGAACTTGGCGGCGTAGGCCATGATCGGCGTACCGGGGAAACCGGCGGCGTCGAGCGCGCGGCGAATGGCGCCAACGCGTCCATCCATCATGTCGGAAGGCGCCACCATGCCGGCGCCGGCGCGCGCGTGCGATACGGCGGACCGGGCCAGCCAATCGAGCGTGATGTCGTTATCGACATCGCCATCCTTGATGAAGCCGCAGTGGCCGTGGCTCGTATACTCGCAGTTGCAGACGTCGGTCGCCACCAGCAGGCGCGGCGTTTCCTGCCGGATGGCGCGGATGGCGCGCTGCACGATTCCAGCGTCGTCGTAAGCCCCGGACGCCATCTCGTCCTTGGTCTCCGGCAGACCGAACAGAATCACGCCTCCCACGCCGAGCGACTGGACCTCGGCGCATTCCTTCACCAACTCGTCGATCGAGAGCTGATAGTTGCCCGGCATGGCACCGATTTCGCGGCGAATGCCTTCGCCCGGACACACAAACAGAGGTAGGATGAACTGCCCCGGATGGAGGTGCGTTTCCCGCACCAGCCCGCGCAGCGCTTCGCTCGCGCGCAGCCGGCGAAGGCGATGGATCGGGAACGGCATATCAACCAGGATTGTACCGCGCCCGTCGGCCAGCGAGTCCACCGGTCCGCGCGCGCGGATGCGGTTATGCGGTCGGCCATATAAGGACGATGCCCAGCGTATTGCAAACCCTGGCTCCCAGGTAGCAGGAACGTGGCGGACCAACCCTTCAATATTCTGCGGCACTCAAACCGCGAAGGCCGCGGAAAGGAAAACGGGATGAAGGGTTCCTCAGGCTACTGGCTCTTCAAGAAGGCGTTCTCTCGCCTTACTGCACTGCAATCGTCACAGTGTTGGACGTCGAGTTCTCCACACTGATGATAACCGGAACGGCGTTCCCCGGAGATACGCTCATCGGTACCTGGGCATTCACCTGGTAGAGCCCCACGAAGCCGGGTGCCAACCCGGAGTACTGCAACACGGCTGCAACACCGCCGATCTTCACGGTGGGCGTGGTCCTGGTGAGCGAGTACGGGGCGCCTGGAGCCGCATCCCCCGTTCCAGGTTGGTTGGTAACCGCTCCCAGGCCGGTGCAGAAGATAGAGACGTATCCGCCGCGCCGGGCTGCAGTGCCAGGCGCAGCAAGCTGGGCGGTGGAAGCGATCAGAACCGCCCCCTGACCCGTTCCCGTCGCGTCAATTGAGAAGATGCCAGGAGCGAAGGATGCGAGAGCCACGGTCTGAGTGCTGGAAGCTATGCCATTAACCGTTGCGACGATCGAAGTTTGAGTCCGACCCGCCAACTCCCAAGGGATTTGCAGATTCACCTGGGTGGGCATAACGAAATAGAGAGGCGCAGCTTGACCGCCTACTGCAAAACTGCTTTCGGCCAGCGTAGTGGGCAGAGGAGCAGGCGTCGTGGAAAAGGCCTGCCCGATGGCAAGGTTGCTCCCGAATACAGATGCGAGGCTGCCGGCGACGACTGGAGTCACATAGCTAGCGGCGTTGACGGTGTCGGTCAGCTTGATGGTGGGTTCTGTCGTAGCTGCTGGAATTGTAGCGCTACTGCCGCCACCGGTATCTATGCTGACCGCGCCCACCCTTGCCAACGCTCTGCCCGCCAGCGTTGAGCCGGTGAGCATAGAGATCGATTCGGCAGCCAGTATGTTCCCCTGAAAGACAGAGGTCGTTCCGATGGTCGCTGAACTGCCAACCTGCCAGAAGATGTTGGCGGCATTGGCTCCGCCGGCCAGGATAACCTTGCGGCCGGATGTTGTGGTGAGTGTCGAGGCAATCTGGAAGATCCAGACAGCGTTCGCGTTGCCTTGGGCGTCGAGCGTGAGATCCCCTGACGATATCGCCAGCGAGGAGGTGGATTTATAGAGGCCGGGAGCCAGGGTTCGCCCTCCTATATTGCCCGCCACAGTGGTAGGGCCTGTGGATCGTCCAGCGGCATCGTTGAAGGCGGTGGTCAGGTCGGTTTGGGCCTGGGCTGCGACCGGACCGCCCGCGTGTACCGTCCCGTTGACCGTTACGGACGGAGTTCCAGGCACATAAGCGGTACCTGGAAATATTCCGACATTCCCGCTAATCGTGCCACCACCGGTGACGGTGACCGTGGTTCCTGCCAGGACCGCGAATGTGGAGTTCGATCCGAGGTTTACGGGCGCTTGCTCGGCAGCGGCGGTTACAACCGTCAAGCCAAGCCCAAGCGTCAGAAAGAGAACGACCGCGCCAAACTTATTCATCGATTGACCTCTTCCGTCGACCGGGTTCGCCCCACAAAGGCTTTGGGGGCCATCTTATTCTTTCCGCACGTGTCTTGCCAATTACAGCTTCTGTTGAGCCGATTCGCTCGCCGATGAGTTACGAACCTGGCTTGGAGGGAGTGAGGTGAGTGACCCGCAAAGGTCTTTGCGAGATGCCGAGCCCCCGCTATCTGGAGACCGAGGCCGCCGTCAGCGGAGATTCACCACGGTCGAGATGCAAAGGCTGCACCTGAAATGCAAACTCTGTCGACCCGCGATCGGCGTCGCCGGTTCTGCCCAATCTCGCCAACTCCTTAAACCTGGTGGCCTAAGTGTGGGCAGCATCAAGATCCAAACGGTTCCCATGGTCGTCCGCGCATCAAATGGGATTTGGACTCCAGTTGGACTCTGGTAGCTACGTTCTGGCGGGCGGGGAAACGGTAAGTGTTTGAGACGTTTTGGTGGACCTGGTGAGATTCGAACGCCCGACCTCTTCCATGCCATTTAAGAAATATCAATCACTTACAGCCAGTTTGGCGCAAAACAAAAGACTTAGCAAGAGGCGACGTGGACTCCGGTGGACGCCACGGAAGGCCGCTTCCACAATCTGGCTCTGCGCGGATTCTGGGACTCCACATGGGAAACGGCACGCCGCATGCTTTTACGCGCGCGGTTGCAAGCCGTCATGATTGTCGTCTGCTTGAGCAGACAACAAATGATTTCTCCATAAGGATGATGCCCATGTAGAGCGGTGACCGCCTTCGCGGCTTGGCAAAGCAAACTTGCGTATTCGCAATATTGCGAATAGACTGGGATCGAGTGCCCAAGACCAGAGTCGCCCTCTACCGGGAGGAAGACGGATCGTGCCCGTTCATCGAGTGGTTCGACAAGTTACCGGCGAAAGTGCAGGACAAGTGCTACATCCGGTTGGAGCGGCTGCACGGGATGGGTCACGAACTGCGCCGGCCCGAAGCGGACTTTTTGCGAGACGGCATCTACGAACTGCGCGCCAGCCTGGGAGGCGTTCATCACCGGATCCTATACTTCTTCCACGGCGCGGTGGCGGCCGTGGTCTCTCACGGTCTTGCGAAAGAGCGGGTGGTCCCGCCGAACGAGATCGAGCGCGCCGTCGAACGCAAGAAGCGGTTTGAGGCGAATCCTGCGAAGCACACTTATGAGGAGGCTTGACCATGCCAGATAACAAAGCAAAGACGCTGAAACCGACCAGCGACGCGGTGGAGATCCTTCACCGCCGGTCCTACGAAGGCAAGCCGGCCCGGTTGAAGAATCTGGAAGAGGCGCGCGCGAATGAAGAGATCGCCCGCAAAATCCNNCGAGATCCGTTTTGTACCGATCCGACGGTCGGCATAGGGAAGTCCATGAAAGACCTTCTGTCGCCCCTACTCGCCATTTTCGGCGTTCTCCTGGGTGCATCAGCGCAATTTCTCTTTTCAAGGCTCACAGAAACACGAAAATCCTACGACAAGCTGAGAACGGACTCATACGTGGACTTCATCAAGGGCTGCGCTGGGATTGCGATGGCACAACGCTTTGAAGACCGATCCGAAGAAGCGAAGGCTTCGGCTCTAATGCTTGACGCTAAAGTGCGAATTGCGATATACGGGGATCCCGCCATATCGCGAGATGTGGGCGCCTTTTTTGGGAAGTATGGGGACTTTAGCAAGGGAGAGGATAAGCGGGCCTTTGTCCACCTGATCTGCCGAATGCGACGTTCGATAACCGGAAGTATCAGCGAGGCGGACTATGCTGCGATCAGTCAGATCCTCTTTAGTGAAGTGGTGTGAGAAATGGTCTCGATCCTTCTCTTCTTTGCCGGAGTCCAAATTCTGCCGAGTTTGGACTCCAAATAGACTCCGCGTGACCTCTTCCGCGATGTGGAAGAGCGCAAGCATTTTCGTAAGTCTATGTTTTATTGGGCTTTGTTTTGGTGGACCTGGTGAGATTCGAACTCACGACCTCTTCCATGCCATGGAAGCGCGCTCCCAACTGCGCCACAGGCCCACGGGTGACTCGTTTCACTATAACATGCCGCGGCGCGGCGGCGGTTTGACAGGACGGATTCGCGGCTGCCTACAATAAGAAGATGCGTTTATGGCGCCAGGTAGCCGCGACGATTTTGGTGTGTGCGTGTGCGACGGGATTCTCGTCGTGCGTGGTGCGCCGCAGACTGATCGTTCGCAAGGGCGCCACGGCAGCGCAGCCGCTGCTGGTGGCGGACCTGGGGGCGCTGGTCCAAGCGATCTCGCGACAATACCAGGCGGTGAACGATTTCACGGCCACCATCGACATGGTGCCGGCCCTGGGCAGCGCGGAGAAGAGCAAGATCACCGAGTACAAGGACGTCCGCGCCTACATCCTCTTTCGCCAGCCCGCCCACATCCGCCTGATCGGCCTCTACCCGGTGATCCGCAACAAGGCCTTCGACATGACGTCGGATGGCACGCGGTTCTCGCTCTACATCCCGTCGCGGGACGCGTTCATAGAGGGCAGCAACGAGATCGTCCAGCGCTCGGAAAACAGGATCGAGAATCTGCGCCCGCAGCATTTCGTCGACGCCCTGATGGTTCGCCCGGTGGACCCGGCCGCCGACCGGCTGCTGTTCGAAAACTTCACGGACGAGCTGGGCGCCTACTACATCGTCCACGTGATTCGCGAAGAGAATGGCGCGTTGCGGCTGTATCGCACGATCTGGTTCAACCGCGTGAACCTGGAGATTTCGCGCCAGATGATTTTCGACGCTGCGGGCAACATCCTGACCGACGCACGCTATTCCGATTGGAAATCCTACGACCGGGTGGCCTTCCCCAAGCACGTCGAGATCAACCGCCCGCAGGACGAGTACGGCGTGGTGATCGACCTGGTGAAAATGGAGATCAACAAGGGCGTGACAGACGAGAAATTCGTATTAGAGCAGCCGCCCGGGACCACGTTGCGGGTTCTCGGGCAGCAGCCCGCGGCGCCGGCCGGCCAAACGCCCGCGTCATCCACCAAACGAAAGACGAAGCCAGAGTGACCGGCAAGCTTGTTCTCGAAAATCTGAAGAATCGCCCACTGCGCAGCCTGCTCAGCATTCTGCTGATCGGCGTGCCAGTGACGTTGATCCTGACCCTGGTCGGTCTGACACAGGGGATGCTATCGGAGGCGCAGAACCGCCAGCGCGGCGCCGGCGCCGATATCGTGATTCGCGGCTCCACGGTGCAGGCGGTGACCAGCACGAGCACGACCACGATTCCCGCCAGGATGGTGGACAAGGTGCAGGAGCAGCCGCACGTGAAGCTCGCCATGGGCGTCATCAACGACCGCGTGGAGCTGATCCTGGGGCTGACGGGCCTGGACATGGCGAAGTTCAACCGGATGACGGGCGGATTCAAGTTCGACGCGGGCGGACCGTTGCAGGGGCCCGACGATATTCTGGTGGACCGGCTGTATGCGGAGCAGAACCACTTGCATATCGGCCAGACGATCAAGCTGATCAATCACGACTGGCGCGTGGCGGGCGTGATCGAGCCGGGAAAACTGGCGCGCCTGGCGGTACGGCTGGCGACGCTGCAGGATCTCGATGCTGCCACCGGCAAGGTGGCCCAGATCTACGTGCAGGCGGACGATCCCGCCAATATCGACCTGGTGGCCGGCGAGTTGCAGCGCCTGCTGCCGAACTTCAAGGTCAACACGATGGCGGAGATCACGGCCATGTACAACGTGGACCAGATTCCGGCGATCAAGCCGTTCACGGTGGTGGTGGCGGCGATCGGCGTGGTGATCGGCATCACCGTGGTTTGGCTGTCGATGTACATGGTGGTCCTGCAGCGCACGCGGGAGATCGGCATTTTGAAGGCCCTGGGCGCCTCCAAGACATTCATCCTCGGCATTATTTTGATCGAGGCGGCGATGCTCGGAGTGGGCGGCACCATTCTCGGCATTGTCTTCAGCTATGGCGCGCAGTGGCTGATTCGCACGCTGGTGCCGGCCTCGTTTCAAATGGCGATCGCCTACGGCTGGTGGCCGCGCGTGGCGGCGGTCACGCTGGCCGCGGCGATTCTGGGCGCGCTCTATCCCGGCTTGAGCGCGGCGCGGCAGGACCCCATCGAGGCGCTGGCTTATGAATAACGGCGCCATCATCGAAACCCGCGACCTGCGCAAGGTCTACCGCATCGGCCAGGTGGACGTGCAGGCGCTGCGCGGCGTCGATCTCACCGTTCAGCCGGGCGAGTTTCTTTCCATCGTGGGACCATCGGGCTCGGGCAAATCCACCCTGTTCCACATTATCGGCGGACTCACGCCGCCCACCGCGGGAGAGGTGAGCGTGGGCGGCCAGAATCTGGCCGCGCTCAGCGACGCCGGCCGCACCAGAATTCGCCGCCGCACGGTGGGGTTCGTGTTTCAGAAATTCAATCTACTGCCCAATTTGACGGCGCGCGACAACATCGCCGTGGCGCGCCACATCGCCGGCCTGGGCAGCAAACCGGACGCGCAGTTCGACGAAGTGCTGCGCCTGCTCGGCATTGCCGGCCGCCTGGATCACAAACCCAGCGCGCTCTCCGGCGGCGAACAGCAGCGCATCGCCATCGCACGCGCTATCGTCAATCGCCCCGCTATTCTGCTGGCCGACGAACCTACCGGCAATCTCGATACGGAGAATTCGAACGCGGTACTGGAGGTCTTGCGCGATCTGAACCGGCGGCTGGGCCAGACTGTCCTCATGATTACGCACAACCCCGAAGCCGCCGCCTTCGGCCACTCGACCGTCCACATGCGCGACGGACGGATTGTCGACCGCACAACCACAAACGGCTAGTGGCGCAGCCTGTCCAGGCTATAGAGCCGAGAGTCGTCTCGGCTTTTCTTCGGCAGCACGGATAAGCCAAGAAGGGTCGAGACGAATCTCGACCCAGCAGGCCTGAAGGCCCGCACCACGGATTGCGAAACCGAATCGTCACGCGACCGGGTTAAGCTGTATAGGGAGAGTTTCAAGATGCCACCTGTCGCAGCCGATCAAACGCCCGACGCCGACCTGAGCGCCTACGGGCCGGCGCGGTCCACGATTTCCGGCACGCCGCTCAGCGCCGATGAATTGCGCCGCACCCACGCCTATTGGCGCGCCTGCAATTACCTCGCTCTCGGCATGATCTATCTGGTCGATAATCCACTGCTGAAGGAACCGCTGCGGCCGGAGCAGATTAAGAATCGCCTGCTTGGACACTGGGGATCGAGCCCCGGCCTGGCGTTCACTTACGTTCACATGAACCGGCTGATCAAGAAGTACGATCTGGACGCGATCTTCATGGCCGGGCCGGGCCATGGCGCGCCGGGCGTGCTGGGGCCGGTGTACCTGGAAGGCACATACTCGGAAGTCTATCCCGACAAGAGCGAAGACGAAGAGGGGATGCGCGAGTTTTTCAAGCAATTCTCTTTTCCGGGCGGGATCGGCAGCCACTGCACGCCGGAAACGCCCGGCTCGATTCACGAAGGCGGCGAGTTGGGCTACGTGCTTTCCCACGCCTGCGGCGCGGCTTTCGACAATCCCGAACTGATCGTCGCCGCCGTGGTGGGCGACGGCGAATCGGAAACCGGCCCGCTGGCGACCTCGTGGCACATTAATAAGTTTCTCAATCCCATTCGCGATGGCGCGGTGCTGCCCATACTGCATCTCAACGGCTACAAGATCAACAATCCGACGGTGCTGGCGCGCATCACCCACGAGGAGTTGGAGCAACTGATGCGCGGCTACGGGTGGACGCCGCTGTTTGTGGAAGGCTCGGAGCCGGAATCGATGCACCAGGCGATGGCCGCCACCGTCGAGCACGCCGTCCGCGAAATCCGCCGTGTGCGCGAGGAAGCGCGTGCGAGCGGCGTCGCCGCGCGGCCGCGCTGGCCGATGATCGTATTGCGCACTCCGAAAGGCTGGGGCGCGCCGCTCGAAGTGGGCGGCCATCGTCTGGAAGGCTCCTGGCGCGCGCACCAGGTGCCGCTGCCCGATGTCAAAAAGAATCCCGACCAACTGCGCCTGCTCGAAAACTGGATGCACAGCGAGAAGCCCGAAGAGCTGTTCGATGCCGCGGGCAAGCTGCTGCCGGAACTGAAGGCGCTGGCGCCCACCGGCACGCGCCGCATGAGCGCCAATCCGCACGCCAACGGCGGCATCCTCAAGCGCGCCCTGCGCCTGCCGGATTTCCGCACCTACGGGGCCACCATCGCTCAGCCAGGAACGTCGGAAGCCGAAAACACGCGGCCGCTCGGCGTCTTCCTGCGCGACGTGATGAAGATGAACATGGACAGCTTCCGTGTCTTCGGCCCCGACGAGACTCTCTCCAATCTCCTAGGCGCGGTTTTTGAAGTCACCAACCGTCAGTGGGAGGCCCGGGAAGTCAAAACTGATGAATTCCTCGC
>PMKM01000141.1 GCA_003157745.1 Bryobacterales bacterium
GTGAAGCCGCCGGTGCTGGCCGATGCGATTGTCGAAGTGACCGAAACCGGCTCATCGCTGCGCGCCAACAAGCTCAAGATCATCGACACGGTGATGGAATCGAATACCCAGTTGATCGCCAACCGCGATTCGTGGCAGGACCCGGCCAAGCGGCGCAAGCTCGAAGACATGAAGATGCTGCTCGAAGGCGCCATCAACGCGCTGGGCAAGGTCGGCCTGATGTTGAACGTGCATAAGGACTGTTTGCGCGCCGTGCTGGCGGTGCTGCCGGCGCTGAAGCGGCCCACCATTTCGCAATTGAGCGACGAGGAATGGCTGGCGGTGAACACGATCCTCGATGAATCGACGGTGCGCAGTATCATTCCGCGGCTGAAGGAAGCGGGCGGGCAGGGAATCGTGGAATACCCGCTCAACAAGATCGTCCTGTGATACGCATAATCGAAAGCAAAGATGCGGGCGCGCTGTTCGCGCGGCGCGCGGCGCGGATGGAGGCGGCGGAGGCGGTGGTGCGGCCCATCCTCGAAGCCGTTCGCAAACGCGGCGACCGGGCGCTGATCGAATACGCGCGCCAGTTCGACGGCTTCGCGCGGCGCACGGTGCGCGTTCCGGAAGAGGAATTGGCGGCGGCGCGGCGGCGGCTGCGACCGGAATTCCGGCGCGCGGTGCGGACGGCCGCGGCCAACATTCGCGATTTCGCGCGGCGCCAAATGCCGCGCCCGTGGATGCGGCAAGCGGGCGGCGTGCGCGTGGGGCAGGTGGTGCGTCCGCTCGGCGCGGTGGCCGCGTACGTGCCAGCCGGGCGCTATCCGCTGCCATCGACGATCTTAATGACGGCCGTTCCGGCGCAGGTGGCGGGCGTCGCCAACATTTGCGTGGCCTCGCCCAAACCGGTGGATGCGGTGTGGGGAACGGCGGCGGCGCTCGGGCTGACGCAGGTTTTTGAAATGGGCGGCGCGCAGGCCATCGCGGCGTTCGCCTTCGGTACGCGCACGGTGCCCAAGGTGGATCGCATTGTGGGGCCGGGCAATATTTACGTGGCGGCGGCGAAACGATTGCTGGCCGGAGAAGTCGGCATCGACTTCGTCGCCGGGCCGACCGAGATTCTCATCATTGCCGCCGAGGGCGACCCGCGCTTTCTCGCCGCCGACTTGCTGGCGCAGGCGGAGCACGATGTGGACGCCTCGGCGATTTTGTTGACCACGTCGCGGCGGCTGGCCGCGGCGGTCGCGAAGGAAGTGGATCGGCAGCTTTCGACGCTCGCGACCGCGCCGGTGGCGTCGCAATCGATCGCGCGCAATTCGGCAATCGTGCTGGTGCGGTCGGTCGAGGAAGCGGTCGAGATTTCGAATCGCTTCGCGCCGGAGCACCTGAGCATTCCGGATGCGAGCCTCTTGCCCGCGATCGTTCACGCAGGCAGCGTCTTCATTGGGCCGTACAGTCCGGAAGCGGCGGGCGATTACGCGTCGGGACCGAATCACGTGCTGCCCACCAGCGGCGCGGCCCGCGTGCGCGGCGGGCTGGCTGTGACGGATTTCGTCAAGGTGATTTCGGTGCAGCAGTTGAGCGCGGCGGGCCTCGCGCGCCTGGCGCCAACGATTACGACGCTCGCCCGCGCCGAAGGTTTGGAAGCGCACGCGCGCTCGGTGGAGGAGAGAACCAATGCGCGGTAAAACGCCCAAGCTTCCGCGCGGCGCCATTCAACCGCGGCCCGCTGTGATGGCCATGGCGCCCTATTCGCCGCCTACGGCGGGGCGCGTGGGCAAGCTGCGGCTGGACTTCAACGAGAACACCGTGGGCTGCTCGCCGCGCGTGATCGAGGCGCTGGCGGGCGCGCTCAACGCGGCCAATCTCGCGGTGTACCCCGAGTACGGCGAAGCCAAGCAGACCGTGGCCGACTATTTCGGCGTGCGCCCGGAGCAGTTCGTTTTCACCAACGGCACCGACGAAGCGATCCAGGTTTTCATCAACGCATACGTCGACGATGGCCAGGAGGTGCTGCTGCTGAAGCCGGCCTACGCCATGTACCGTTTCTACGCGGAGGTGGCCGGCGCGCGCATTCGCGAAGTCGAGTACGCCGCGCCGGGGATGGAGTTTCCGCTCGATGCGCTGATCGACGCGATCACGCCCGAGACGCGCGCCATCCTGCTCGCGAATCCCAACAACCCCACCGGAACCGGCGTTTCGCTGCTCGGGATCGAGCGCATCCTGCACCGCGCGCGCAAGGCCGTGGTGATGGTGGACGAAGCGTATTACGAGTTCTGTGGCGTGACGGCGCTGGGCGAAATCGAACGCGTGCCCAACCTGTTCGTCAGCCGCACGTTTTCGAAAGTCTTCGGCATGGCCGGGATGCGGCTGGGCTGCCTGTTTTCGCACGAGGCGAACGTTCGCCTGCTGCACAAGGCGCAGTCGCCCTACAGCGTGAACTCGCTCGCGGTGATCGCGGCGCAGGCCGCGGTGGCGGACCCGGACTACATTCGCGACTACGTGGCGGAGGTTCTGGCCGCGCGCGAGCTGCTCTGCTTCGGGCTCGAAAAACTGGGCATCCGCTACGTTCCCAGCTCGGCGAATTTCGTTTTGGGAAGCTTCGGCGCGCGCGCGCAGGAAGTGTGCGCGGCGCTGGGCGCGCAGGCGATTCTGGTGCGCGACCGCAGCTATGAGGCTCCCGGCTGCGTTCGCATCACGGCGGGCACGCGCGACCAGACGCGGCGATTGCTCGGCGAACTCGAAAAGATCTGGCAGCGATGAGCGAACCGATCCTGATTTTCGACATGGACGGCGTGCTGGTGGACGTGACGGAATCCTACCGCGAAACCATCGCGCGGACGGTAGAGCACTTCACCGGCCGGCGTCTCGCGCCCACCGAAATTCAGCAATTCAAGAACCAGGGCGGTTGGAACGACGATTGGAAACTGTCGCACCACATCGTCGCCGAAGCGGGCGTCGCGGCGACGTTCGAAGAAGTGAAGGCGCACTTCCAATCCGTTTTTCACGGCAATGGAACCGATGGCCTGGTATTGCGCGAACGGTGGGTGGCGCGGCCGGGCGCGCTCGAAAAGCTCAACCAACGGTTTCGCTTCGCGCTCTTCACCGGGCGGCCTAAGTGGGAAGCCGAACTGACGCTGCGGCGGTTTGCGCCGGACCTCGCATTTTCGCCCATCGTCGGCATGGACGAAGTGAAGAGGCACAAGCCGGATCCGGAGGGATTGCGGCAGATACTCGATGCGAACCCCGGTGCGACGGCTTATTACGTCGGCGACACGGTGGATGACGCGCGATGCGCGCGCGCGGCAGGCGTGCCGTTTATCGGCATCGCTTCGCCCGCGAACCCGACTTATGTCGACTTAGTGTTTCTGTTTCAGGACGAAGGCTCTTATGCCATCGTCGACGACATCAACTATCTCGAAGAGGTATTCGCAGCATGAGACAGGCCGCCATTCGCCGCGATACGAAAGAGACGCGCATCGCGGCTAAGTTGAAGCTCGAAGGCCGCGGACGGTATGACATTTCGACCGGCATTCGCTTTTTCGATCACATGCTGGAGCTATTCACCAAACACGGTGGATTCGATTTGACGCTGCACGCCGAAGGCGATCTCGACGTGGACCAACATCACACGGTAGAAGACATCGGCATCGTGATTGGCCAACTCTTCGCGCAGGCGCTCGGCGACCGCAAGGGCATCAATCGCGCCGGTTACTTCGTGCTGCCGATGGATGAAACGCTGGCGGTGGTGGCCGTCGATCTGGGCGGCCGGCCGGCGCTGGTCTACAAAGACCTGGTGCGCGTGCGGCTGGTGGGCGATTTGCAGAGCGAACTGCTGGAGGATTTCTTCGGTGGCTTCGTCAATCACGCTGGTGCGAATTTGCACGCAAAGGTGATGTACGGCCGGTCGAACCATCACAAGGTCGAGGCGATTTTCAAGTGCTGGGCCAGGGCGATGCAGTACGCCTGCTCGAAAGACGCGCGATTGAAAAATCAATTGCCTTCGACGAAGGGATTGCTATGAGGCCAAAGGTACTGACCCACTCGGCCAACCCAGTCTGCAATCTGAAGTGGGGCCGATACCTGTTGGAGAGTAGGCTACCCCAGAATCAAGCGCCACCAATCCTCGTACGACACTATCCGGTCTGTGTACAGGAGGGCACGGCCCCATCGCCCCACATCATCTTAGCAAGTGGGCTGCCCCGGCGCGGCGTGCTGGCTAAGGGTGCGCGACGGAAGATGGCTAGGCCCCCGAGTTCGAGGAGACCCGCCAGTATCCGATCTTACAAATGCGCTCGGGTACTTCTTCAGCCCGTAGGGCGTCAGAAAGTAGCCCACGGCGTGAGCCGTGGGGAAATCGTCGTCCTCCGCCAGCCCCGGAACGGGGCGGAAGAAGCGCCTGCCCAAGAACGTCTTACGCCCCGTTCCGGGGCTTACCTCGCTGGCGTCTTTTCCCACGGCTTGCGCCGTGGGCTACTCGCTTTCGCCCCTCCGGGGCTTGGCCCGCGCCAAACGTGGAAGCGCGCGATCCACTCTTACGTCATGCACCCGCAGGTTACGGGAGCAGTGCGGGCGGAGTTTTCATGATTACGATCTTCGATTATGGGGCCGGCAACTTGCGCTCGGTCGAGAACACGCTGGCGGAGCTGGGCTGCTCTTACGCATTGGTACGCGATAGCGCCGGGCTGCGCGCGGCGGACAAGATTCTGCTGCCGGGCGTCGGCCACTTCGGGCAGATGATGCGGGCGCTCGACGAGCTGGATGTGCGCGCGGCGCTGATCGAGCGCATACGCGCCGGCGTGCCGTTTCTGGGAATCTGCCTCGGTTTGCAGGCGCTGTTCGAAGCGAGCGAGGAAGCGCCGGAAGCGCGCGGCCTGGGATTGTTCCCCGGCACGGTGCTCCGCTTCCCGGCCGACGCGCGGGTGCCGCACATGGGTTGGAACGAGCTCGAAGTGAAGCCCGGATCGCGGCTGGTGCGCGATTTGCCCGGCCGGCCGTTCGTCTATTTCGCGCATAGCTATTATGTGCCGGTGGACACGCGCGCGGCCGCGACCTGTACTTATGCCGCGCCTTACACGGCGGCGCTCGAAGCGGAGAACGTCTTCGGCGTGCAATTCCATCCGGAGAAATCCGGGCCGGTGGGATTGAAGATCGTACGGAATTTTGTGGAGATGCAAGCGAAGGCCGCTCGCTCTTGAGACGGTGAAGAGACTTGAGCCACGGATGAACACAGATCGACACGGATAAGAAGAAGAGAAGATATCCGTGTCGATCTGTGTTCATCTGTGGCTTGAGTTGGTTTCTTCCGGAGCGGGTGGCGCGGATTATCTATGCTGGCAAAACGGATCATTCCCTGTCTCGACGTTACCGGCGGCCGCGTGGTGAAGGGCGTCAATTTCGTCAACCTGCGCGACGCGGGCGACCCGGTCGAGTTGGCCGACCGCTACAACCGCGACGGCGCCGACGAACTTGTGTTTCTCGATATCACGGCATCGAGCGACGCGCGCGAAATCATGGCGGGCGTGGTCGAGCGCACCGCGCGGAAAGTGTTTATCCCGCTCGCGGTGGGCGGTGGCATACGATCGGTCGCCGATGCACGGCGGATCCTGATGGCGGGCGCCGACAAGGTTTCCATCAACACGGCGGCCGTGCGGCGGCCGGAACTGATTACCGAATTGAGCCTGGAATTCGGCGCGCAGGCGGTGGTGCTGGCGATTGACGCGCGCCGCCACGCGCCCGGCGCATGGCACGTCTATACGCGCGGCGGACGCGACGATGAGGGCATCGATGTAGTCGGGTGGGCGGCGCGCGGCGAGGCCTTGGGCGCGGGCGAGATTCTGCTCACGTCGATGGATACCGATGGCGTGCAGGACGGCTTCGATTGCGCGCTGACCCGCGCGGTTTCGAACGCCACGCGGATTCCCATCATCGCTTCCGGCGGTGCCGGTAAGCCCGAGCATTTCGTGCGCGTGTTGACGGAAGGCTGCGCGGACGCTGCGCTGGCGGCGTCGATTTTTCACTACGGAACTTACACGGTGAACCAGTTGAAGGAAGAGCTCGACCGGCACGGCATACCGATGAGGATGACGGCATGATTTTCCCTTGCATCGATCTGATGGGCGGCAAGGTGGTGCAACTCGTGCAGGGGCGCGAGAAGGCGCTCGAAGGCGATTCGCCCGAAGAGATGCTGCGCCGGTTCGCGGCGTTTCCCGAGGTTCAGGTGATCGATCTCGATGCCGCCATGGGCCGCGGCTCGAANNCGGCGTGCGCACCGTCGAGCGCGCCCGGGCGCTGGTCGAACAGGGCGCGCGCAAAGTGATCGTCGGCACGGCGGCCTTCACTAAGCAGGGGATCAACGAGCCGTTCCTGACCGAACTCCGCGACGCCATCGGCCGCGAGCGCGTATTGATCGCAGCCGATTCGAAGCACGGGCGCATCGTGATCAAAGGCTGGCAGGAGGCCACCGAGTTCACCGCCGAGCGGATGCTGGGTTTGCTCGAACCTTACTGCGGCGGCTTCCTGGCGACCTGGGTGGACCGGGAAGGCATGATGCAGGGCACCGACCTCGAT
>PMKM01000213.1 GCA_003157745.1 Bryobacterales bacterium
GCCCAGCACCTGTTTGATGAGATCCTCGGCCAGTTCGACATCTTCCGGCGTGGACTCGATGTACTCCAGCGGCTTGTCATCGCAGGTCACGGTTTTGACGGGCCGTTGGTGCTGATAAAGCAGCGTGATCGCACGGATCAGCACCAGGAACTTCATGTGATCGCGCCGCGTGCGCGTGAGGCTGTCGGGAAAGGTCAGCCGCTCCGCGTACGGATTCACCACGAAGATAGGCCGCAGCAGTCGTTGCGCGTTGCGATGCAACGTGAGGATTGCCTGGCGCCGGCGCTTGGTCAGCATGCCTTCCAGCGTCTGCGCCTGGCGCTGTATCCGGTGGATGGCCCGCGTCTGTGCGCGGTCTTCGTCCACCGTCAGCATCAGGCAACGGTTGAGCAGTTCTTCGTCCAGGTCGATGGCCGTGGTGGTGAGGAAGATCATCACCGGGCCTTCGACGCGGTACTCGTGCGTGACCAGCTTTCCCGTGGCCGGATCCTTGCCGGTGGAAGCGATGGTGAGCACGCCTTCGCTCTGCAACAGCTTCAACGCATAGGCGGCGCGTTGCGCGCCTTCCTCTTCCACGATGGCGAGGATTTTGTTTTTCAGGTCCGTCTCACCCATGTAAAACAGGGACTGGCCCGTCATCGCCGAGAACTGCACCCGCTGCTCTTCCGGCATCAACGCCAGCACGGCTTCCATCAGCGAGCTTTTGCCGGCGGCGGAACTGGATTGCACGATGATCGCCAGCGGCGCATCCAGCAGCCGCGACACCGCCGCAAGATAGGCTACCTTCTTGTTGGTCTCTTCGCCCACCACACCGCACCGCGTAAAGTCTTCCAGGATGCGGTCCATCAGGCACGGATCGCGCAGCAGTTCGAGCGCGGCCGTCCTGTCTTCCGCGCTGATTTTGGCGGTCTCCGGTTGGGGCTCCAGCGTTTTGCGGATCTGCTCGTCCTGCATTTCCTCCAGCTTCAGCAGCACGCGGCCCAGGTCCCGCTTGACCACATCCTCTTTCACTCCCATCTCGATAGCGGCCTGCTTCTGAAAGACGGCCCGCTGCCGCGCCGCGTACAGATCGAGCGTATCGACGTGGAAGCCATCGCCACGGGATGCCAGCAGATTCACTTTCAGCAGGTCATAACTCAGATTCTTGGCAAGCCCGCGAATGCGGTAACGGCGGTCGCCCAGCGTGACGATGATTTCCTCGCCCTTCACTTCGATGGGCACCTCCACTGCGGGCGCCGGCGCGGACACGGCCGGTGTGGGCGGCTCTTCCGAGGGCGGCGGATCGGCGGCTAAAGAAAAAACGGGCTCGCTGATTTCTTCTTTAGCTGCCGGTTCTTCGACTTCGATGACGGCCTGCACCGGAGGATTGGGATTTTCCTCCACAGCCGGAGCTTGGATAATTTCGATATGCTCCCTTTCCGGTGGCTGGCCCTTGCCAAGCCACTGCGCCGAGTTGAGTAACAGTCCCAGCGTCTTGGGCGCCGGCTTCACATGCAGCGCGTACTCGTTGGCGTCCATGCCTTTCGCAAACAACACGCGGTAACAATCGATGCCCATCGCTATCAGCTCATCTGCCAGTTCCCGCGCCGCTTTCTCCCCGGCCGCATCGCGGTCGTAGGCGATGAACACCTTCTGCGTCTTGTACCGCTGCAACGCTTCCCGGTGATCTTTCGTAAAGCCGTTCACGCCATAGCTGGTGATCACATTGCGGTAACCAGCGCACCAGAACGTCAAGGCATCGATGAGCGCTTCACAGAGGATGATCTCTTTCGAAACCGCCAGCGCCGCTTCATTCCACACGCCGCGGTGTGGACCCGGCAGGTAGACATGCATCGGCGTGCCGGGCCGCAAACCTTCGGTGACCTTGCGGCCGTACATCTCAACCACCTGGCCCGCGTTGTTGAACACCGGAATCACGATGGACCCGTTGAAGTGTTCGTGTCCGGATTCGCGGAGGATGCCGAGCTTCTGCAACCGCCCCCTCATCTCCGCTCCGGCCTGGCGATTCTTGGGCGGCAGCCGTAGGCCCAGCGTGCGGTCGCCGAAACCGAGATGAAAATGCTCGATCATCTCCGGCGATTCCAGACCGCGCTTTTTCAGATAGGCGAGCCCATCCGGCGACTGCTTGAGCGTGTCATGGTAGTAGCCCACGACTTGCACCAGCAGTTTTTCGTCGTCGGCGTCGCGGTCGATGGGCGGCGGAAGCTTGCGTACCGTGGATTGCCGCACTGGAGCCGCTGTTTCGGTCAATGAGGGATGGTCGGCGCGGAGCAGTTCGACCGCATGACGGAAGCTGACACCCTGCGCCTTCATCACCCAGTCGATTACCGAGCCTCCGGCATTGCAAGCCCCCAGACAGTGCCACAGGTTTTTCTTCGGACTGATCACCAGCGACGGCTCATGATCGTCGTGGAATGGGCACAAGCCGAGAAGGTCCGCGCCGTGCCGCTTGAGTTCGATGCCCCGCGCTTCGACCAGCCGCTGAAGGCTCACCTCCTGTTTCAGCCGCTCGATGTCCTCATCGGGGATGCGCGCCATTCGGTTCGGCCTCCATTTCGCGTTTCTCGCCAAAACCTGTCAAGAGGGTCTGCGATTTTTAATGTAGTTTCAAAACTACCACTTGATGTAGTAACACGTCAAGCGGTCCTACCCTCGGCCTTACACTGTGCTCGATGCCTAAGGTTTCCCGCTTTAAACTTCCCCCGGTCGACTTCGGCGGCGAAACGCTCGGACAACGCATCGCGCGGATTCGTAAAGAGCGTGGCTTCACACAAGTGGAACTGGCTGCCAAGATCGGGATTATTCAGACCATCGTTTCCGCCGTCGAAGGCGACGAGCGCAAGCTCTCCGCCGAGATGGCCGTCCGCTTCGCGCAAGCGCTCGATGTCAGCATGGATGATTTACTCGGGCCGGGCCGCCAGGAAAAGGGACGGAAGCCGAGCCGTAAAATCCTGCGGCGGCTGGAGCAGATTGAGCAGCTACCCAGAACCCAACAGATTGCCGTGCTCAAGACCATCGACAACGCACTGGAGTTGCACACGCTAAAAACGGGCACCCGCTGACCGGATCGAAGACAGAGACACCCGTATGTACATTCAGAAGTTTTACCCGAGCTACTCTGATGGATCGCGCATGGCTCCGGGCGATGAGCTGGAAGTTTTC
Source organism: Bryobacterales bacterium (assembly GCA_003157745.1). Lineage (GTDB taxonomy): Bacteria > Acidobacteriota > Terriglobia > Bryobacterales > Bryobacteraceae > Bog-375. The sequence continues at coordinate 3,163 of PMKM01000213.1, forward strand.
TACCCGGACCTTCACGGCATTCCTCACCGCGGGCTGGTTTACCAGCTCATCGAAGGGCCGCTCGGAGTGGAAGCTATCGAGATCATCCATAACAGCAAGCGGGCTGGCGGCGTCTGCGTTGTGAATTGGGATGATTTTGCTCAAGGTCAGCCCGTCAAGCTTCGCCGCCGCCCCGAGTCCCTCGAACACGCACGCCAGATCATTGCTCTAGCTGACAGTCTGAAGGGCCACCCCTACGATGCGGGCAAGTCGAACTGCGAGCACTTCACCGACTGGTGCTACAACGGTGGCACAGAAGCAAAGAGCGAGACCTTACGGGCCGGTGTTTTTGTGGGCTCGCTTGCTGTGATACTCAGCATCGCCGCTTTGGCCGGAGACCGCTAATTCTCCATCCCCATCGCCTGCCCCTGATCCTGGCCCGGTTGCTGCGCTTGGCTGTGCTCCGCTGCCGGCCCTGAGTTTTCCGTTCCCACCGCCGCCGCATGCGACACCTCGCGGCTGAGTAGCTTCCCGAGATTGCCGGCATCGTTGGTGTAGATCTGCGCATCGTAGCGGGCGCGGGAAACAGCCACATATGCAAGGCGGCTATTGATGAGCTGCTCGTGGGCGGCTTCGCTGTCGATGTGGATCAACACCCGGTCGGCCGTCGCGCCCTGGCTGCTGTGGCTGGTCACCGCGTAGCCGTAATCGAGATGCCGATTCTCTTCCAGGTTGAAACGCACCTCGCGGCCGGAGTCGAGTTTGATTTCCACGTTGCCGCGTTCGTCGATGCTCTCGATGGTGCCCAGTTCGCGGTTGGCGATCTTCAACGTTTTGTCGGGCGCCGTAAACTGCACACGGTCGCCTTCACTGAAGGCGCGCTCACCCTCACGGTAAACCGTCACTCCCTGCAGGCGGCGCGGGTCGTAGCTGAGCTTTTCGCCTCCGGCGCGTTCCACCGTGAGTAGATTGCGCTCGCGGTCGAAGCTCTCGACCTTCGCATATGCGCCGGGACTGATGCCCATCGACCGGCTACCCTTTGTGTAGCGCACCACGTCGCCGGGCTCATACTGCGCGGCCCAGGCGCGATCCGTGCCCGTCATGTCCTGGCGCGGCGTCAACACCTTCACGGAATGCTCTTCACCGCTCACCGCGCCGCGCTCCTGTAATTCGCCATGGATCACGCGGTTCAGTTCCATGCGAGATTTGTTGTCCGGCGAGATAACGAGCGTGCCTTCCGGCTGCTCGGCATAGGTCCGCGCGATTTCCTGCACGCGCTCGGCGCGGTCGCCGATCTCATGCACGCGGCCCTGATCGTCCAGGCTGGCGATTGCCTTCCGTACTTCGCCGCGGGCGAGTTGCTCCACGGTCTCTTTCAGTGCCGGATCTTTTTGGCGGACGATGTCATCGAGCCGCGCCGTGCGCATTCCCGCGTCTTGCAGTTGCTCGAACGGCCGGCCGGCGTCCACGGCCTGGTGCTGCCGCGTGTCGCCTACCAGCACCACACGCTCATTCTCTTTTAGCCGCTCGAAAAACTCGTGCACCTGTTTCGTGCTCGCCAGGCTCGATTCATCGACGAAGTAAAGATGCTTGCCGCTGTCGTGGGCGCCTTCGCCCTGCGCAAGATGGTGCTGCAACGTCGTCGATTTGATGCCGGCTTCTTCAAGCTGGTACGCCGCTCGCGACGTGGGCGCGAAGCCTTCCACCGTGTAGCCTTCTTTCTCCGCCGCTTCGCGGAGGGCGGCTAAAGAAGTAGTCTTGCCCGCACCGGCCGCACCCTGTAGTCCCGTGATCTGGTCGCGACTTTCGAGAATCGTTTCCACCGCCTGGCGCTGGCCGTCGCTCAGATGCTCGAAGTAGTTGTGCTGTTGAACCATGGGCGCGTAGCGATGTTGCCCCGCCTGCATTCGCTCGATATTGTCGCGTTCCAGGCTCACCATTTCGGACGTGGTGAACGAACGGCCGATAGGCGCTTTCACTTCGATCAGGTCGCCCTTTTGCACGCGCTCCTGAAAGTGGCTGCGCACTTCCTCGAAGCTGGCGTGCCCCATCGACCGTTTCAGCGCATCGCGCATTAGGGCGCGCTCATCGACCACCGCCTCACGTTCCAGGTTGCGGTCGCGGGCAAACGTCACCGCCGATTGCGCATGCCGCAACCGGCCGTCGTCGTGACCGATGACGTACGTTTTTTCTTTAGCCGCCTGGACCGTCCGCTCCGGTTGATTGCCGAACGCCTCGGCCATTTCACGATGCTGCGCGCGCACCCGCTCCGGCGTCAGATGGAGCTTCGCGCCGCGTGTCTGGTGCGCCGCGATCTGCGCGGCCTCCGCGCCCGTGACTCCTTGCCCGGCCATGTGCTCTTTGATTTGCTGGCTGCGGGGGCTCGATGCCTCCAGGTACTCCGCGCTGTAGCCACGGATCTCCGGCGCGCCGCTCTTGCCCGGCTCGATCTCGTAGCCCAGCTCTCGTAAGCGCACCGCCAGCTCGGAGCGATACACAGCCGTCGCGTACTGCTGCGTTCGATACAGCTCTCGCGGTTGCAAGGCTCGCGTGTCTCCGTTTTCCAGTTCCGTGATGTTAAAGAAAACGACGTGCGTGTGCAGTTGCGGCGCGGCGTACCCATCCACCGGCCGCGAGCTGTCATGCTCGAACTTGGCCGCGGCCCACTCGCCCGTAGTCACTGCCGGCGCGTTGCCGCCCATGCGCGCCTGGACGTATTTCTCCAGCTCATCGAGCGCTACATTCACGCTTTGCCGGTGCGCTTCCCGCACGCGCTCATCACCACCAACCAACGCCGTGAGGCTCACACTCTTGGGCGCGCTGAACGTGGCATCCCATCCGGCGCGGTGCTCCATCGCCTTCACCGTTTCGCCGGCATCGTTGACGTATTCACGCGGCGTCTGATGTCTCACCAGTTGCTCGCCCGTGTCCGGATGCTGGCCTTCAGACAGGCGTGCGAACTGCTCTTCGTTGACTTCGCCGCGCAAGCCCCATTTCTCTGCAAGCTGGCCGTGCCACTCGCCGCGGATCTGGTCGCGGTCCGTGTAGTAGTTCTCGCGGGCGTTCTGGAACTCGTCCTTGTGATACGCCTGCGCCTGGCCTGCGCTGATCGGTTTGGATATGGTCAGCATGATGGGCTACAGAAAATGCAGTTCCTGCTGGTTTGCGAGCTCTTTCGACCGCTCCGGCTCCGGCGCCGGTTCCGGCTCGGCCGCCGGCACTGCCGGCGGCGCGGACACCCGCCGCTCGATGAACGGCTCGTGTCCGTTCGCCAGCTCCAGGTACGGAAACCGCATCCGCACCACGAGATTTCCGTACTTCAGATATCCGTGCAACGGATCAAGCCCGCCGATCTCTGACGCCATCACCAGCGCCTCTTTGTGGATGTCTCGCTGCTCGCTCTCCGAGTTGCGCGCTCGCGGAAACTCGCCATGCGTCCG
>PMKM01000124.1:0-7214 GCA_003157745.1 Bryobacterales bacterium
TCGGTCAGCCGCGTCGGCGGCAACGCCCAGATCAAGGCGATGAAGCAGATCGCCGGCAGCATGCGCCTGGACCTGGCGCAGTACCGCGACCTGGCGGCGTTCGCGCAATTCGGCAGCGATTTGGATAAAGCGTCGCTGGCGCAGCTCAACCGCGGCCGGCACCTGGTCGAGATCCTCAAGCAGAACCAATACCAGCCGCTGCCGGTCGAGCGGCAGATCGCCATCATTTTCGCCGGCACGCAAGGCTATCTCGACGACATACCGGTGGAGCAGTGCCGCAAGTTCGAGGACGAACTCTATCGGTTTATCGACAACGCGCATCGCGCGGTGTGGGACGAGATCCGCACCAAGAAGGCGTTCGACGACGAGCTGCGCGCTCATCTCAAGGCCGCGGTGGAAGAGTTCAAGGCGCGGTTTGTGGCAGATATGAAGATCGCGGAACCGGCGCATGCCTAACCTGATCGACATTCGGCGGCGCATCCGCTCGGTTAAGAACACGCAGCAGATCACCAAGNNGGTCTCGGCGGCCAAGCTGCGCCGTGCCCAGGATCGGGTGGTGCAATCGCGCCCGTACGGCGGCATGTTGCGCAGCGTGCTGGCGAACGTGGCCGCAGCCGCGGCGTTGGACGATATGGCCGGCGAGAACGAACTGCTGGCGCGGCGCGAAGAGCGCAACGTGCTGCTGGTGGTGATCAGCGGCGACAAGGGCCTCGCCGGCGCGTTCAACACCAACCTGATTAAAGGCGCGCAGCATTTCATGCACGAACGTCCCGGCGCGTCCGTCAGGCTCGAGTTGATTGGCCGCAAGGGCCGCGATTTTTTTCGCAAGCGGCGCGCGGCCATTACCGGCGATTCCGTCGGTCTTGCCAACAAGCCCGCCTACGCCGACACCGCCGCCATCGCGCGACGGGCGATGGACCTGTACCGCCGCGCGGAAATCGACGCAGTCTACATCATCTACAACGAGTTTAAGAGCGTGGCCACGCAGAAGCTCACCGTGGCGCAGGTACTGCCGGTGGAATTGCCGGCCGGCGGCGGCGGGGCGGCCGAATATATTTTCGAGCAGCCGCCCGCGCAAATGCTGGAGGCGCTGCTGCCGCGCTACGTGGAGATGGAATTTTTCCACGCGCTGATCGAATCTTCGGCCGCCGAACACGCCGCGCGCATGACCGCCATGGAAGCGGCCACTTCGAACGCAGGCGAAATGATCGACAAGTTGACACTGTTCTTGAACCGCGTGCGCCAGGCCAGCATCACCAAGGAAATTATCGAGGTAGTCAGCGGCGCCGCGGCAGCGGGTTAAAAGGAAGCTATGGCAAGCGACGGAATCATCATCGGGAAAGTAGTTCAAGTGGCCGGGCCGGCGGTGGACTGCGAGTTCCCCGAGGGGCAGATCCCCCTCATCTATACCGCCATTCGCATTACCAGCGAAGGATTCGACGCGCCGCAGCCGATCGACATCATCTGCGAGGTGGAGCAGCACATCGGCNNCATCGGCGAAGGGCGCGTGCGCACGGTCGCCCTGCAACCCACCGAAGGCCTGGTGCGCGGCATGAAGGCGATCAGCCTGGGACGCCCGGTGGAAGTGCCGGTAGGTCCGGAAACGCTGGGCCGCGTGCTGAACGTGATTGGGCAGCCGGTGGACGAAATGGGTCCGGTCGAGGCCAAGGTCCACTTCCCCATCCACCGCCCCGCGCCCGCGTTCGAAGACCAATCGACCCGTCTGGAGATGTTCGAGACCGGCATCAAGGTGATCGACTTACTCGAACCCTATTTGCGCGGCGGTAAGATCGGCCTCTTCGGCGGCGCCNNGCGCCGGCGTGGGCAAGACCGTGATCATCATGGAGCTGATCAATAACATCGCCCAGAAGCACGGCGGTGTCTCGGTGTTCGCCGGCGTGGGTGAGCGCACGAGGGAAGGCAACGACCTGTGGCTCGAGATGCAGGAATCCGGCGTTATCGATCCCAAGGATTATCGTAAGTCGAAATGCGCCATGATCTACGGGCAGATGACGGAGCCGCCCGGAGCGCGTCTGCGCGTGGGCCTCACCGGACTGACCGTGGCGGAGTATTTCCGCGACGAAGAAGGGCAGGACGTGCTGCTCTTCATCGATAACATATTCCGNNGAAATGGGCGAGTTACAGGAGCGCATTACTTCCACTAAGAAGGGTTCCATCACGTCGGTGCAGGCTATTTACGTGCCCGCCGACGATTACACGGACCCGGCTCCCGCGACGGCCTTCGCCCACCTGGACGCCACCACGAACCTATCGCGCGACATCGCCGCGCTGGGCATCTATCCGGCGGTCGATCCGCTGGCGTCCACATCGCGCATTCTCGATCCTAACATCATCGGTAACGATCATTACTCGTGCGCGCAGATGGTGAAGGGCATTCTGCAACGTTACAAGGACCTGCAGGATATCATCGCGATTTTGGGTATCGACGAGTTATCCGACGAAGATAAACTCGCCGTCGCGCGCGCCCGCAAGATACAACGTTTCTTCTCGCAGCCCTTCCACGTAGCCGAGCAGTTCACCGGCATTCCTGGTAAGTACGTGAAGCTCGAGGATACGGTGAAAGGCTTCCGCGAGATCGCCGAGGGCAAGCACGACGACGTGCCCGAGCAGGCGTTCTACATGCAGGGTTCGATCGAAGAAGTGCTGGAACGCTCCGAAGAACTGAAGAAGGCCTGAGATGGCGGAAGCGATCGATCTCGAAGTGGCCACGCCCGAGCGCGCCATGGTGCGCGAGCAGGTCACTGACGTGCAAGTGCCCGGCCAGGACGGTTACCTGGGCATCCTGCCCGGTCACGCCCCGCTCGTCAGCCTGCTCGGCGCCGGTGCGCTGAGTTACTCGGCCGGCGGCGCGCGCCGGTATCTCGCCGTGCAAGGCGGCTTGGTCGAGGTTCTCTCCGGTCATGTGAGAGTGCTCGCCAACTTAGCCGAGCGCGCCGAAGATATCGATGTCGCGCGCGCCCGCACCGACTTAGTTTTCGCCCAGAAACAGATGTACGCCGCCACCACAGGTGAGTCGTCTAGCGCCGCGTTGGAGGCGGTAGCCCTGGCGCAAGCTAGAATCGCGGCGGTGGAAGGGAAGTAGGCGGGGGCAGACTCGGTGAGTGGGTGGGCAACCACGATGACGTCTAGATGGCGCGATGCGGATTTCCGGAAGTAGACTCTCCTCATGGAGCTTCGCGAATCCGTTTTGGAGAACCTTGCCGGCGACCTGGAATACCATCCGAAGCGAGGAGCGCTCTACCTCGGTCTTGGTGCGGCCGCTCTCTGCTATTGGATACTCGCGCCTTCCAGCGACAAGTTCATGGTCGTCCCTTTGGTGTTCGGCCTCGGCAGCCTTCCGCTACTCCTGAAGGGCGTGTTCCTCCTCCGCAAGACATCCGAGGGACTCGGCCTTTCGCAGATGGACCTCGCTCGGCTCTCGGAACCTGGAAGCCGCAAGGCGCTCCCATCGACGCCGTGTCTTGTCGCCCAGGTCGTTCAGGATTTCGGTGCGGGCGGGCTCCTTCTTGGACCCGTCCTCCATGTAGCCAAGGATGTTGTCAAGCCGTTGGAGCCGCCTGTGCTTCCGGTCTTTCTCGTCGGTCTTGCCCTTTTCCTCGTCGGCTGGTTGGTCCGCCGCCTCACTCCGTCAGTGGCAATTCAGGGCTAGTTCGTGCTCCAGGGCGAGGTACTCTGAAGCCGAGAATACACCATGAACCACGGGGCCAACCGCCTCGCAACCCATCCCATCGCCAGATCTTCTATACTTGTGGCGTGCAGGCATTTTGGAAAGACGCGGCAGTCGGCGCACAGGGCGATCTCCGGTTGGAAGGTCTTCCCTTCGCGCCGGGCGAGCCGGTCGAAGTGTTGGTACTGTCGAAAGCGGCGGGATCGGCGGAGGCCGGCGGCCGAAGCCTGCGGAACTCCGTCCTCGATTTCCGTGAGCCGTTCGAGCCAGTTGCCGGCGAGGACTGGGACGCACTGTAGCGATTTTGCTGGACACCCACATCTGGGTTTGGTGGGTTTCCCGCCCGGATCGGCTATATCCAGCGCATCGCGAGCTTCTCGATTCGGGCGTCGACCGCACCTTCGGTGTCAGTATCATCTCCTGTCGGGAAGTCGCGAAACTGGTAGAGTGCGGGCGGTTGAAACTCGACCGAAGCGTCGGACTTTGGATAGACAATGCCCTGGCGGAACCGGGCGTGTCGCTTCTGCACCTCACTCCGCAAATTGTGGTGGAATCCACACAACTTCCGCAATCTTTTCACCGCGACCCAGCCGACCAATTACTTGTCGCAACGGCGCGCATCCTTCAGTGTCCTCTTATGACTGAGGACAGCAAGATTACCGCGTACCCGCACGTCAGGATCGCCTGACAATTCAGAGCGAAGCCTCACGGCGCCGTCGCCACCGCCCTGTCTTTCAGTTCCTTGACGGCGTGATCGAAGTACGGAGAGAACATCTGATTCCCAACTGCATCGACCCTGCTGCTGAGGCTTCGCGCGTAGTTCGCTTGAATCGGACCAATGCATGTACAGTTCTCTCCCGGAGGTTGGCGGGGTAAGATGGCGAGTGCAATTGAGGTGTACAGTAAAGGAGACGGAGAGGTCTCCAGTGACAACCAAGCCTCGTCTGATCGACGTCGATGCGGCCAGTTTCGACCGGCTGCCCTGTTGCGGGATCAAGAGTCCCACTCATCCCGGCCGCGAGCGGAAGCGCTGCTGGCTGCAAGCGAACGCTAAGTTCGGTCTGCGGGCTAAGATGCTGCTCGCTCCGGACGGAGAGCCAGCCGGATACATCGAGTATCTTCCGGGCGAGTTCGCCTGGCGCGGCGTCGAAGCCCGCGGTTTCCTGTTCATTCACTGCGTTTGGATCTTCCGCAAGCAACATCAGCGAAAAGGCTGGGGGCGCGTGATGATCGAAGCCTGCCTGAACGATGCGCGCAAGGCCGGCATGCACGGCGCCGCCGTAATGGTTCGCGACGGAGCCTGGCTGGCCGACCGGCGCCTGTTCCTGGCCAACGGCTTCGCACCCGTCGATACGGCGCCACCGGACTACCAGTTACTCGTTTGTAAGTTCGATGACGACACGGCGAACCCGGCCTTTAAGAAAGGTTGGGACCAGAGACTCGCTAAGTACAGCCGGGGCCTGACGGTCATCCGCTCGGACCAGTGTCCGCACATCGCTAAGTTCGCGGCCGAAATCATCGAGACGGCGGAGACTGAGTACCGCATCAAGCCCACGGTGGTCGATCTCGAGTCATCGAGCGATGCCCAGAATGCGCCGACTCCTTATGCGATCTTTTCGCTGATTTACAACGGGCGGTTACTGGCCGATCACCAGATCAGCCGCACCCGCTTCCGCAACATCATGAATAAGTGCGTTGCAAGCGCAGCCGGCTGAAGAAAGTGGCGGCGTCGTCACGCCGTTTTGATCGATCCAGTCCACAGCGGGTTACAATGGCTCAGGGGAGCAGAGATGCCGGCATCCCGCGACGCACTCCTGGAGCGGATCACGTCAGACCCCGAGGTGCGCTTCGGCAAGCCGTGCATTCGCGGTCACCGGATCGCGGTTCAGGAAATTCTGGAGTGGTTCGCGTGTGGGGCCTCCCAGCGGCAAATCCTGGAGGATTATCCGCAGCTCGAACCGGCTGACTTCCTGGCAGTGTTCGCCTTCGCCGCCGACCTGGCGGCGGCGAGCAAAGATTCCCCGGCATGAAACTCATCTTCGACGAAAGCTTGCCGCCGCGGCTGATTCCATTACTGTACGACCTGTTCCCCGGGTCGGAAAGTGCGCTACAAAACGGGCTTGCGTGTGCGGGCGATCGCTTGGTTCTGTACTACGCGGCGGCTCACGGCTTCGTCCTGATCTCGACGGACAGCGGCTTCGAATGCCTGTCGGCGCAAGTCCCCGAAGCCAAGATCGTCATCCTCCGTTCCTGCGCTTGTCCGATCGATATTGCCGCCGAGGTGCTTCGGCGAAACGCGATCCGCGTCGCCGAATTGCCCAACTCCGTGGAGCGTCTCATCATTCTCGAGCGCACGATCCGGCCGGGAAAGTGAGCGGTGGAGGGACGCCGTCCGCGGTCTACTCGTACATCCCCGGGTACGCTTCCTTCATCTCCTGCGCCTGGGTGCGGGCGAATTCGATTTCGATCAGCGGGCCTTGACCCAGGCCAGGGCAATACTTCGCGGTCTTGCGCCACTCGGCGCGGCTCTTCACCAACTCGGGCCAAAAGGGGAAAATGCGGCACTGCGTCGGCTTGACCGCGTGAATCGAGCATCCGCTCCCGCCCAGAAAATGGCACTGCGCCTCGCGCGGCACGCGCAGACGAAGCTGGCGGCGGGTGCGGTAGCAGTAGCGCTTCTCGAACGCCTGCGCGCTCAGTCCCAGATACTCCGCGATGCGGAGCGCATCGGCTTCGCTCAGATAGACGAATCCCTTCTCGGTGCAACAGGCGACGCAGCCGGACTGGCAGGCAAAACGTAATCCCTCAGCCATGTTTCGATTATGCGGCAGCCGCGAGGGCGATGGAACTGCCTTTCGCAGCGCTCTCCCCCACCTGTCTCGCGCTCCTACTTGACGACGATGTTGACCAGCTTGTCGGGCACGGTGACGACCCGGACCACCTGCTTGCCGGCGATGGCTTGCTGCACTTTCGGGTCGGCTAGGGCGAGCGACTCCAACTCGTCTTTAGGCGTGCCGAACGCGGCGTAGACGCGGCTGCGCAGTTTGCCGTTCACCTGCACGACGATCTCGGCCAAGTCGGCCTTGGCGAGCTCCGGATCGAAGACCGGCCATGGCTGGCGGAAGACGGGGCCTTCGCGGCCAAGCTCTTCCCAGATCTCCTGCGACAGATACGGCGCGAAGGGCGCCAGCATGAGCGCGAGCTTCTCGATCACCTCGTTCAGCACCGTGGAGCCGATGTTCTCCTCCTCGGCGTACAGCACGTTGACCAGTTCCATGATGCTGGCGATGCAGGTGTTGAAGTGCCAGCGCGATTCGAAATCCTCGGTAATTTTCTGCAGGCACTGGTGAAGCTTGCGCCGCACCTGGCGGTCGGCGGGGCCGGTGGCCGGGCCGTCCGCGCCAACGCGGCGCGTGACGAAGCGGTAGACGCGGCCGAGGAAGCGATAAATGCCGTCGGCGCCTTCCCAGCGCCAATCGACTTCCTTTTCGGGCGGCGCGGCGAAGAGCACGAACATGCGCGCGGT
>PMKM01000124.1:7261-22512 GCA_003157745.1 Bryobacterales bacterium
TAGATGAGGTGCAGGATGGCGTGCTCGACGCCGCCGATGTATTGATCGATCTCGAACCAATAGGCGACCTTTTCGGGATCGAAAGGAGCCTTGTCGTTATGCGGGTCGCAATAGCGGTAGAAGTACCAGGACGAATCGATGAAGGTGTCCATGGTATCGGTCTCACGGCGCGCGGCGATGCCGCACTTCGGGCAGGCCACGTTGACGAACTCGGGCACGTTTTCTAGCGGCGAGCGGCCGGCGCCGGTAATTTCGATGCGATCGGGCAGGCGCACGGGGAGCTGCTCTTCGGGCACGGGAACCAGGCCGCAGGCAGGGCAGTGGATCACGGGAATCGGCGTGCCCCAATAGCGTTGGCGCGAGATGCCCCAATCCTTGATGCGGAAGGTAACGGCCGCGTCGCCGAAGCCATGCTTGCGCGCGTGAGCGGCCATTTGGACGCGGGCCTGCTCGCTCGCGAGGCCGGACCAGGGGCCGGTGTTTTCGACGATGCCGTCCTCGGTGAAGGCCGCGGCCAAACCCGGCTCGACGCCGAGCGCGCCATCGACGGGGCGAATGACGGGGCGGACGTCGATCGAGTACTTGCGGCAGAATTCGAAATCGCGTTCGTCGTGGGCGGGCACGGCCATGATGGCGCCGGTGCCGTAACCCATCAAAACGAAGTTGCCGACCCAGATCGGCACCTGTTCGCCGCTGTACGGATTGACGGCGTAGCCGCCGGTGAAGAAGCCTTCCTTTTCGATATCGCCCGGGTCGCGGCCGGCGCGCGCATCCACCATCGCTTTGGCGCGGGCCAGGCCGTCCGCATCGAGCAGTTTCGCGTTAAGCGGATGTTCGGGCGCGAGGATGACGCAGGTGGCGCCATAGATGGTATCCACGCGGGTAGTGAAGACGCGGATCTTTTCGCCGGTCGAGGCCAGCGTGAAATCGATCTCGGCGCCTTCGGAGCGGCCGATCCAATTGCGCTGCATGAGCAGCACGCGCTCCGGCCAGCCCGCTTCGAGTTGGCTCATACCAGCGAGCAGTTCGTCGGCATACGAGGTGATCTTGAGGAACCATTGTTCGAGCGCGCGCTGCTCGACGGCGGTATCGTCATGACGCCAGCAGCAGCCTTCGACCACCTGCTCATTGGCCAGGACGGTGGCGCACTTGGGGCACCAGTTGACGAGCGCCTTCTTGCGGTAGGCCAGGCCGCGCCCGAGCATCTTGAGAAAGAACCACTGGTTCCAGCGGTAATACTCAGGCTCACAAGTGGAGACTTCGCGCTCCCAATCGTAACTAAAGGCAAAGCGGCGGTGAGTCTTTTTCATCGCCTCGATGTTGCGCAGGGTCCACTGGCGCGGCGGTTGTTTGTTGGCGATGGCGGCGTTTTCGGCGGGCAGGCCGAAGGCGTCCCAACCCATTGGATGCAAGACGTTAAAACCGCGCATCCATTTGTAGCGGGCCAGCGCGTCGCCGATCGAATAATTTCGGATGTGGCCGATGTGGAGCGTGCCGCTGGGATAGGGCAACATCTCCAGCACATAGAACTTAGGTTTGGCGGAATTCTCTTCCGCGCGGTAGAAATCGGCGTCCTGCCAGCGCTGGTACCACTTCAGTTCTATCTGCGCGTGGTCGTACGGCTTTTCGGGCATAATAGTTGCAGTTCAGGGGATAAAGCTTATGGTAGCAGGCGGAGAAACGGCTAGCGCGTTTGAGGTAGCAACCACGGGCCGCTGAGGTTCCTGCAACTGACGGCGGCCGTGGTTGCGGCGCACGCGCAGCCGGCTGCCGGTGTGATGGCGGTGACGTCGCCCGCTCGGCCCTTACTGGTTCACGCCCGACGCCAGGAAACCGCCGTCGATGGCGATCGATTGGCCGGTGATGAAGCTGGCGGCGCCGGAGGCGAGTAGGATGGTGGCGCCCAGCAGTTCGTCGGACTTGCCGAAGCGGTCCATCGGCGTGCGCATGCGCAGTTCCTTGCCGCGTGGGGTGCCGTCGAGCAGGGCGGCATTCAGGTCGGTGCGAAACACGCCAGGCGCGATGGCATTCACGGTGATGCCGTCCTTGGCCCATTCGACGGCCAAGCTGCGGGTGAGGCCCAGCACCGCGGCCTTCGAAACCGCGTAGGCCGTTACCTCTACCAGCGACACGAAAGAGTTCAGCGACGCGATGTTGACGATGCGGCCGTGCCCGCCGGCCTTCAACGCCGGGTAGAACGACTGGCAGGAGCGCAGCATGCCCGTCAGGTTCACGTTCATGAGGTTGTTCCACTCGGCTTCGGTGACGTCGATGGTGGGCTTGCGGAAGATCTGGCCGGCCGCGTTGAGCAGCACGTCCACCCGCCCGAAACCGGCCAGCACGGCATCGCGGAACGCGTCCACCGATTCGCGCGAGCCGACGTCGCAGGCGCGGCGCAGCGTCTTGCGGCCGGCGCGTTCGATATCGGCGCAAGCTTCTTCGACCAGCGCTTCGCGCCTGCCGGTCGGCACCACGTCGGCGCCCGCGCGAGCCAGGCCAGCGGCCAGCACGCGTCCCAACCCGGAGGTGCCGCCCATCACAACCACCACGCGGCCCGTCAAATCCATCACGTTTTCGGCTGCCACAATTTGCTCCTTGGGCCAGGTTAGGCAATCGATCCAAACACCGCTCCCTTTGCTCGCGGCTCCGTTGGGTTCATCCGCGTCCGGAGCCGCGACCGTAGGGGAGCGGTTGCACATCGATTGGACTGGCTACTTCATTAGAGACCCTTACCGCTGAATACGCGCGCCGCCGCCGCTGGCCAGCGCCTTCACCTGTTCGAGCGTCGCCATCGTCGTGTCGCCCGGGAACGTGGTCAACAGCGCGCCATGCGCCCAGCCGAGTTTGACGGCCTCGGCCGGCTCCGCGCCGCTGAGCAGGCCATAGAAAAATCCCGACGCGAAACCATCGCCGCCGCCGACCCGGTCGTAAACATCCAACTCCGCCACCGGCGCGTTGTGAACCTGGCCGTTGACCCAGGCCACCGCGCTCCAACTGTGCCGGTTGGTCGAATGAACCTCGCGCAGCGTGGTCGCCACGATCTGAATCTGCGGATGCTTGGCCACCGCCTGCTCGATCATCTCTACAAACGCCGAGGGATCCAGTTTGGACTTCGCCGCCACTTCCGGCCCCTTGATTCCCAGCCCCTTCTGCAAATCCTCTTCGTTGCCCACCAGCACATCTACGTTCTTGACGATGCGGCTGAGCACTTCGGCCGCGCGCGCTTCGCCGCCGGAAATGTTCCACAGCTTCTGCCGGTAATTCAGGTCGAAGCTGACGATGGCGCCGGCCGCCTTGGCCGCCTGCATGCCTTCGATCACCAACTCCGCCGTGGTCGGCGAGAGCGCGGCGAAGATGCCGCCGGAATGAAACCAGCGCACGCCGCCCGCGAAAACTTCCTTCCAGTCGAAATCGCCCTGCTTCAGGCGCGCCGCCGCTTCATTCGAGCGGTTATAGAAAACCACTGGCGCGCGCACGCCGAGACCGCGATCGCTGAACACGGTCGCCATGTTGGGACCGGTGACGCCATCGTGCGCAAAGTGCTTGTAGAACGGCTTGACGCCCATCGCGCGCACGCGTTCCGCGATCAAATCGCCGATCGGATAGTCGGCCATCGCGGTGACGATAACTGTGTTGCGGCGAAAACAGTCGGCCAGGTTTGCCGCCACGTTGAATTCGCCGCCACTGACGTGGATGCGGCACTCGGTGGCCTTGCGGAACGGAACGATGCCCGTATCCAGCCGGTGCACCAGGGCACCGAGCGAGACCAGGTCGAGCGCGCCCTCGTGGGGAGTTTTCCAGGATTGACCCATGCGTTTTTGTGAACCTCGTTTGCGGGAATTGCAGTTAGCGATTGAAACCTCACGCTAGAATCCAGCACCCCGGCTGTCAAGGGCGATCCCCAAGAATCCTGGATTTAGCCGGTTTGAACGATGCACGCGCACGGCGCGAAGCGGCACGCGGTTCGCCGCCTTTGCGCCGCCTTGGTAGACTGAGGTTAAGCGGGGGACACAACGATGAAATTCTTTCTCGACACGGCGAACCTAGATGAACTGCGGCGCGGCGCGGCCTGGGGCATCGTGGATGGCGTCACCACCAACCCTTCGCTGATTGCGAAGGAAGCGAAGCCGCTCGAAGAGCACATTCGCGAGATTTGCGGCATCATCTACGGCGATATCAGCGCGGAAGTGGTCTCGACGAATGCGCCCGAAATGATCGTCGAAGGCCGCCGGCTGGCCAAGATTCATCAGAACGTGGTCGTCAAGTGCCCGCTCACGCGGGACGGCATCGTGGCCACCAAGACGCTTTCTTCCGAGGGCATCCGCGTCAACGTGACACTGTGCTTTTCCGCGAACCAGGCCTTGATCGCCGCCAAGGCAGGCGCCTATATCGTCAGTCCGTTCGTGGGGCGAATCGACGACACGGGCTGGAATGGCATGGACCTGGTTCGCGACATCCTGCAGATCTACCGCAACTACGGCTTCAACACGCAGGTATTGGCCGCCTCGCTGCGGTCGCCCACCCACGTGTCGCAGGCCGCGCTGGCCGGCACCCACATCGCCACCATGCCGTTCAAGGTTCTCGATCTGCTCTTCAATCATCCGCTAACCGACAAGGGCCTGGCGCAGTTTCAGAACGATTGGAACAAGGCGTTTCAACCGGCTCCGGCGGGCGGATAGGCACAAGCGATGCTGGGCGCCCTCCTATTCAGGTTTCCGGCTGTGGCCGCCACGCTTGTGGTGGTTGCGGTTCTTCTAGCGCTGGGCGCGCTGGTGGGATACCGAAAGTGGAAAGCTTCGCGCATCACGCCGGAAGAGCGCGAGCGGTTGCGCCGCACCGCGCTCGCCACCCGTGGCAAACTGGGCGATGCCTCGCTGGTCGAGGTGCGCGGTGAGATGGTGCTATATTCCTACGCCATTCGCGGCGTCGAGTATATCGCGTCGCAGGACATGTCGTCGCTCCACGAGTACCTGCCCGACGAGGATTCCTTGAGCGGCCCGGTGTGGATTCGCTACGATCCCAAGAATCCCGCCAACTCGATCGTGCTGGCCGAAACCTGGACCGGTTTGCGCGCCCGGTCGCACAGTGTCCCGCAGCCGCGTCCGTAAGTTGTGATGCGGCTACAATGCGTACGGTTGCGCCAGCAGCCGATCCTTGCCGATTCCGTTCCGCGCCGCCAGTTTTTCGAAGCCTCGGCCGCCCATCCAAGTGTACAGGCGGCGCCAGAGCGGGAACGGAATGGGGCTCTTGGCGATCTCGTGTACTGCCTCGGCTGGCACCGGCAGCCCATCGGCCAGTGCAGCGGCCGTCATCTCGAGCGCCGCGACAATGTGTTGGACAGGCGGTCCGGCATGTTTCGCATCGGTAAGCGAACGGCCGCCGACTACTCCTCCACCGCCTAATGCGAGGCCGCCGGCCCAAACGAAACCGCTCTGCGCGGCGAACTCGCGGCAGATGGCGAGCGCAATTGCATTCTGATGCGTCTCAGGAAAACCGCTATTCACGATCGCCACCACGTGTCGCGTGGCCGGCTCGCCGCCTGCCCGCTGGTGGGCCGCCAGCACCGCCAGCGCCTTGGTCACGAGATACGGCAACGCATCGACGTAGAGCGGAAATACCAGCAGGATCAGCCCGGCGCGCTCGACGTGCTCGAGCAATTCGCTCTCGCCCTCCGGCCGGTTCAGGCTGGCCCGCAATGTCAACGATTCGGTCTCCCAACCGCTTTGCTTGAGACGATCCAACACAAAACCACCGAGCGCGCCCGATGCGCTGGGCTCGTTCGTCTTGGGGCTGCCCACGATCAGCAGTGCCCGCCGCGCGGTGGCCGGTTCAGCGGCCGGGCACGACACGACCGGCGCGGGCATGAGCGAAGCGGCCGCCTCGCCGAACGGCAACGCGTCGGACCTGGTCAGGAGCGATTCGAAGCGGCTGCGCAGCGCCCCGGCGTCATCGGTCGAAAGAACCACCTCAGCCGCGTAGCTGGGCGGATGGAAGTTGATCGCGTTGCGTCCGGCCAGGGTCTTGAAGATGTGAGCTTCGATCGCGTTCGGCTGGCGCTGGGCGCCCACCATGACGAGCCGCGGCCGGTGCGCATAGCGCGGCGGGTGATGGACCTCGCCGTGATCCATGGCGAAGAAGGGCGACGCCAGTTGGACCCAGTGGTCCACCATTTTCTTCAGCTCCGGCGAGTAACCGCCGAAGGTCACCGGGGTGAACAGGATGGTAACATCGCTGCGGATAATCGATCGGGCGATCTCGCGGTTGGCATCCGCTTCCACGCAAATGCCCGGTGTCTTGACCCAGCAGTTGAAGCAGCCCAGGCAGTGCGCCAGTTTCATTTCGCGCAGGGGAAAGGTCTCGACTTGCGCGCCGTCCTCCCGGAAGACGTGAGACAACACGTCGAGGATTGGCGCCAGATCGCGGTCTCCAGCTCCGGAGCCATCCACGATTACGACTTTTCCTGCAGGCATGTGAGTCTTCTCAGCGCGGGCTAGTTTTCCGTCGGGCTCTTTTCCATGTGATCGATCACCAGCACGTCGAGCGGCGCCTTGCGCGATTCCAGTTTCAGCCCCAGCACCTGCAGTGCGCTGAAGAGCGAATCGCCCGACGCGCGCTCCATCGCCTGAATCGCTTCGGGCGGCAGCGCCATGCCGGAGGAGATGGCGGCGCGGATCATCATGGCGCGGTAATCCTCGTGGGTGAAATTGAGGGTGAAATCGTACTTGCCTTTCAGCTCCGTCATGTCCACCACCGGTTTTTCCTCGAAGCGCGCCAGCATATCGGCCACATTCGTCATCTGCATCTTCTTGCCCTCGATGCGATCTTCGCCCAGCGTGAAGAACGACCCGTTGCCGTAGTTGGCCACTACGCCGCCCGCTCCGCCGCTGACCGAGACGTTGACCGCCGGCCTTTCGCCGCTCGCGGCATCTGCCAGATCCGCCGGCAGTTCCTTCATCTTGAGCCCGCTTTTCGCGACCACCAGCGCGTAGACCGGGAAGTCTCTGGTCTCATGGTGCGTCTTCATCTGAAAACGGTCGATCATCAATGCCTGCAGCATGGCCCGCACCTGGTCGCGCGGCGCGCCGTCCGGCAGCTTGGCGACGATGTCGAACTTTTCGGTCGCCAGCCAATCCGGTCCGGAGATCTGATACTGCTTGAGGTTGAACGCCACGGCAAGCTCGTCCTTGAGGGCGAATTGCCGCATACTCACCTGCGCCCCATCGATGCGCAAGCCGAGCGTCACCTGCCCGATAGCGCCCGGCGGCGACGGCCGGATCGACGCCACTTCGAACTGCGGCGGAGGCGCCGTCGCAGCCGGAGTCTGACCAAAAGCCGCAACCGTAGCCAGCGCGGCAGGAATTGCCCATCGAATGATCGTCATACTTCTGACTATACGGTGGCCGCGGCGGAAAAGATCCAGGCAAATTGTTACGGGGCGGGCTATCCTGCCTGCCTCCGAACCGTGGGGCGGTTGAGCGCGTATTAGAATGGGGCTTCTGATGAAGCACTATCGCTCCTCCATTCCGAAAGATGCGCGAGAGCGCGTGCTCGCCACTTTTGTCACGAGTCCGAAGAAATACATGGTGGAATGCTTGCTGAACGGAAAGGTCGTTGGGATTAGGCATTACCACGAGACTGGCGACTTGGAACACGAGCGCCCGCTGAGGGATGGGCTGGCCCACGGAATCGAATACTGGTCACACGCTCCCGGAAAGCTCATCTCCGCCGAGCCCTTCTCGAACGGCCTCGCCCATGGGGTCGCCAGGCAATGGTCCGGCAGCGGCAAACTGCTGGGCACGTACACGATGAAACACGGCACGGGCCTAGACCTCTGGTGGCAGGTGGGTTTCGAAAACGGAAAGCCGTACCTGTCGGAAGCTCGCTACGTCAAAGGCGGGAAGTGGAACGGGTTCGAGTGGTGGCTGAACGAGGACCAGAAGAGCGTCTGGGAAGAGAGCCACTTTCGCGACGACCGGCTTCACGGCATCCAACGATCCTGGAATTGCCATGGCCACTTGTGTCGCGGCTATCCACGATATTGGGTGAACGACGTTCGCGTGACCAAGCGCCAGTACCTGCGCGCGTGCGCAAAGGACCCGACTCTCCCACGTTTCCGCGAGGCGGACAACCGTCCGCAAAGGAAGTTCCCGCCGGAGGTTATCGCGCAGCGGCCTTAGTTAGCCATTTCAGTGAAAGACGCCGCAGTGGTAGGACAGACGATCGGTTTTTGTCGTCTGTCATTGGCCGGCAGAGACAGGCCACGAAAGGCGATGGCCTGTCTTTGCCTTGGCACCCTAATCCTCGAACATCCCCTCGAACAGCACCGAGGTCAGATAGCGTTCGGCGGCATCGGGGAGGATGACGACGATCGTCTTGCCTTCGAATTCCGGGAGTTTGGCGAGACGGACGGCCACGGCCGCGGCGGCGCCGCAGGAGATGCCCGCCAGAATGCCTTCCTCCATCGCCAGTCGCCGCGCCATATCGATCGATTCTTCGTTGCCGATCGCCTCGATGCGGTCGACCACGCTGAGGTCGAGCGTCTGCGGGATGAAGCCGGCGCCGAGGCCCTGAATCCTGTGCGGGCCGGGCTTCAGCGGTTGGCCGGACAGCTTCTGCGAGATCACCGGACTGCCCGCCGGCTCGACACCCACGGCGATAATCGGCTTGCCCATGGCCTGCTTGATGTAGCGCGCGATGCCGGTGATGGTGCCCCCGGTGCCGATGCCGGAAACCAGCGCGTCAACCGTGCCATCGGTATCGTCCCAGATCTCCGGGCCGGTGGTTTCGAAATGGATCGCCGGATTGGCCGGATTCGAGAACTGCTGGAGCAGCACGTAGCGGTCGGGATCGGAGGCGCGAATTTCCTCGGCCTTGGCAATCGCCCCCGCCATGCCGCGTGCGCCGTCGGTCAACACCAGCTTCGCGCCCAGCACGCGCAGCACCTTGCGCCGTTCCACGCTCATGGTGGCCGGCATAGTCAACGTCACCGGATAGCCGCGCGCCGCGCCCACGTATGCGAGCGCGATGCCCATGTTGCCACTGGTCGGCTCGATCAGCTCCTTGCCCGGCTTCAGCACGCCGCGATTTTCGGCGTCCCACACCATGGCCGCACCCGGGCGGCACTTCACCGAATAGGCCGGATTGCGCCCTTCGATCTTGGCCAGGACGGTGGCCTTGGCGCCGTCCGTCACGCGGCGCAGCCGCACCAGCGGCGTATGCCCGATGCTCAGTGAATTGTCGTCGTAAACCCGCACTCAGATCTCCCAGTTCAAAACGCCCTTGCTCTGCCGGTCGGCCCAGTCGCGCAGCACTTCGCCGATGGTCGTCTTATCGACGATAGCCCCCACCGCCGCATCCACCCGCTGCCACAGGTCCGTGAACGGCGTTTCCAACTTGTTTCGACCTCGCCCGCGATCCTCCGACGGCCCGTCCACGGCGCGAATCACTTCGCCCACCGTGATCGATTCCGCCGTCCGCGCCAGCAGGTACCCGCCCTCGGCGCCGCGCCGCGATTCGACGAAACCCGCCTGCTTCAGGCCCACCAGGATCAACTCGAGAAACTTCTGTGGGATCTTCCGCCGCCGCGCGATGTCGGCAATCTTGACTGGCTCGCCAGGCTTCTGCGCGGCAAGATCCAGAATGGCGCGCAGAGCATAATCAGCTTTGACCGAAGTCGTCATAAAGGTAGCGGGGTAATCTCCTCGAACCCAATAGAGATTGTAGGTCAAACTGCGGCCGTCGCGCAATGCCCGCGGCGCGCGTTACGCCAGGTTGAGAATCTGTTTCACTGTGCCGCTCTGGTTCTGGATCTTCTCCTGCAGCATCATCAGCGCGTAGATCAACTGCTCCGGGCGCGGCGGGCAACCGGGGACGAAAACGTCGATGGGAATCACCTGGTTCACGGGCACCAGCGCGTAGTTATTGAAGACGCCGGTCGAGGTGGCGCAAGCGCCCATCGAAATGGCCCATTTCGGTTCCGGCATTTGCTGATACAAGTGACGAATCACCGGCGCCATCTTGTTCGACACGCGGCCGGCGATGATCATCAAATCGGACTGGCGCGGTGAGCCGCGAAACACCTCGGCGCCGAAGCGGGCGATATCGNNTTCTTGCGCGCCCAGTTGAGGGCCTTATCGAGCGAGGTGAGCAGGATGCCTTCGGAGGCCGCCGTGGCGCCGTTCGCGAACGTGTAGTCGTCGAGCCGCGCGAACAGGTCGGCGGGCCCGCTGGCCAGGGGCTTTTCCATGCTTCCATTTTCGCATGGGTGCAACGGTCTTGTAGAATCGGAATGAGCCTACCCGATGCCGTCCGACACCTTCGAGCAATTGCTGGACCACGCCTCTTCCCTATACGGTATTGAGCCGCACTATTGGGATATCTGGGGCCGCAAACACGAAATCACCGTGGAAGCCCGGCAGGCGTTGCTGCGCGCGCGCGGCGTCGAGGCCGGCGACGCGGCGGAATTGGAGCGGTCGCTCGCGCGGCGTGCGCGCGCCGAATGGGAGCGATTGCTGCCGCCCGTCGTGGTGGTCACCGCGGCGGCTGAAACAGAATTGCCGCTAAATGTTTCCGACGATTGCCCGCACACCGTGGCGCACGTCGTGGTGCATCGGGAAGATGGCGGCGAAGCGGCGTTCGAACTGCCTCTGACGGACCTGCCGGAGTCGGCTTCGATCGAAATCGACGGGCGCACCTGGGTCCGCAAGGTGGCGCACCTGCCGCTGCCGTTGCCGCTCGGCTACCACCGCGTGCAGGCGACCGTGGGCGAGGCGACGGGCGAGACCCGCTACATCGTGACGCCGGAGCGGGCGTGGAACGATCACCTGCCGACGCGCGGCCGGCGCGCGGCCGGAGTTGCCATCAGCCTCTATGGCGTCCGCAGCGAGCGCAATTGGGGATGCGGCGATTTCCGCGACCTGCTGGGCGTGATCGATTGGGTGGCGAACGATCTCGAAGCCAGCTTCGTCGGCCTCAACCCGCTGCACGCGATTCACAATCGCCGCCCGTTCAATTCGAGCCCCTACCTGCCGAATTGCATTTACTATCAGAACTTCATTTACCTCGACGTCGAGGGGATGGAAGATTTCGTGCGCTCGCGCCGCGCCCGCCTGCTGCGCGGGGAGGCCGCGGTGGAAGCCGAAATCGCTCGGCTGCGCGAGTCCCCGTTTGTCGAATACGAAGGTGTGGCCGCGCTCAAGTTGCGCTTCTTGAAGCTGGCGTTCGTGCAGTTTCTGCGCGAGTGGCGTACCGGCTCGAAGCGCGCCGCGGCGTTTCACGATTTTCGCGTGCGGGAAGGCGACCTGCTGGAAAAATTCGCCGCCTATTGCGCGCTCGACCAGTGGCTGCACCGGCGCGATCCGAAGCTGTGGATCTGGCCCAATTGGCCGGAGGAATACCGCGACCCGGATTCGGAAGCGACACACGCATTTTGCCAAAAACATTGGCGATCGGTCATGTTTTACGCCTACCTGCAATGGCAGATCGGCCTGCAATTGCAGCGCGCGCAGCGCACGGCGCGCGCGCACAAGATGTCGATCGGGCTTTACCACGATCTGGCTCTCGCGACCGACCGTTTCGGCTCCGACCTGTGGGCGCATCGCCCGTTCTTCGTCTCCGGCTGCCGCGTCGGTTCGCCGCCGGACGATTTCGCGCTCGGCGGCCAGGATTGGGGCTTTCCGCCGCCCAACTCCGAAGCCCACCGCGCCAACGGCTACCGGCTGTTCGCCGAAACCATCCGCCGCAACGCCCGTCACGGCGGCGCCCTGCGCATGGATCACGTGATGCGGTTGTTCCGCCTCTACTGGATTCCCGATGGCTGCGACGCCGCTCACGGCGCTTACGTCAAGGAAGTCTCGCTCGATTTTCTGCGCATCCTGGCGCTCGAAAGCGTGCGCAATCGCGTCGTCGTGGTCGGAGAAGATTTGGGCACCGTGGATCCGGCCATCCGCGAGACGCTCGAGCGATTCGGCGTACTCAGCTATCGCCTGTTCTATTTCGAAAAGGACGCGCGCGGCGAGTTCCGCCGTTACCGCGAATACCCGCGGCAGGCGTTGGTTTCCTCCACCACGCACGACCTGCCCACGCTGGCGGGCATGTGGACAGGCGCCGATCTCGACGCGCGCCGCGCCGCCGGCATGTTGGACCAGACCGCTTTCGACGCGCAATCCCGCGCGCGCATGGAGGAAAAGCAGAAGATGCTCGACATGCTTTTCGAACTGGATCTGATGCCGCCCGCGCTGCCGCGCCGCGCCGCGGAATATCCCGTTCTGTCCGGCGAACTGCACAACGCCGTGGTCGGCTTCCTGGCCCTGACGCCATCGCAATTACTCGCCATCAATCAGGAAGATCTCACCAAGGAGACCGAGCAGCAGAACCTGCCGGGAACCACCTGGCAATACCCCAACTGGAGCCGCAAAATGCGCTTCTCGATCGAGCAACTGCGCGCCGACCCGGAAGCGCGCGGCTACACCGCCATGTTTCACCACTGGATTCTCAAGTCGGGCCGTAAGAACGAACCGCCGGAATAGTTCGCGGTCGAGGCGCCACATCCGGCGCGTCCGGGCGGCCGGTCGCCTCTCACGGTACAATGCGTTTGATGCAGCAGCGTTCTCGTCTCCGGAACCGGGTCGAATACGCGCTCGCCCTGGCGGTCCTGCAGTCGCTCGCATGGACGCCGATTGCGGCTGCCCATTCGCTCGGCCGCTTCTACACTCGGCTGCTCGATCGCGCCATTCCGCGCTTGCGCCGCGTGGCGGAGCGGAACCTCACGATGGCCATGCCGGAGTTGGACGCCGCCGCGCGCCGCGCCATCGTCGACGGCGTGTTCCGTTCGATCGCGCGCCTGCTGGTGACCATCGCCCGCTTCCCTTCCATCGGCATTCACAACCTGGACCGCTGGGTCCGCATCGAAGGCACCGAGCATATCGATGCCGCTCTGCGCCGGGGCCGCGGTGTGCTGTTTGCCACCGCGCACCTCGGCAATTGGGAACTGAGCGCGTTCGCTCACGCGCTGGCCTCCGGACCCATGAGCATACTGGTGCGCCCGCTCGACAATCCGCTGATCGACCGCCTGATCGAGCGCCGCCGCGGCCTTTCCGGCAATCGCATCATGTTCAAGAAGGACTTCGCTCGGCCGATTCTGAAGGCGCTTGCCGCCAACGATAAGGTCGGCATTCTGATCGATCAGAACGCGTCGCTCGATTCCGGCGTGTTCGTCGATTTCTTCGGCGTGCCCGCGTGCGCCGGCACCGGCCTTGCCAAACTCGCCGCGCACAGCGGCGCGGCCGTGATTCAGGCCTACGCGCTCTGGATGGAGGACGAGGGCCGCTACCTGCTCCGCTTTAATCCACCCATGCCCATCACTGGCGACGCCGCGCGCGACACAGCGGCGCTGCAGGCCGGCCTCGAAGCCGTCATTCGCGCCTATCCCGATCAATGGTTGTGGATCCATCGCCGCTGGAAGACCCGCCCCCCCGGCGAGCCCCCGCTGTACGAAGAGTAAGTCGGGCGCGTTTTCGCTTGCCCGACCAATGCCTACGCACGTGGCCGCATCCATCGCCGGCGCGTTCCGTCCCCCATCTGGCGCGCTCTTTGTATCAGAATGAACGTATGCGGATTCATACTGCTCTTCGCCTCGTCGCGCTCGTCCTGGCGCTGGCCTTGTTGCCGCGCACTGCAATGTGCGAGGTCCGGCTGCCCGGAATACTCAGCAGTCACATGGTGCTGCAACGCGACCGGCCCATTCACATTTGGGGTTGGTCGAACCCAGGCGAGAAAGTCTCGGTCGATTTTCACGGGGTTGGCCGCGATGTCATCGGCGACTCTCTGGGGAATTGGAGCGCATTTCTGCCGCCCGAATCTGCTGGCGGTCCGTTCCAGCTCACGGTAGCCAGCAGTAATAAGATCGTCCTCGACGATATTCTAATCGGCGACGTCTGGTTCGCGTCGGGCCAATCCAACATGGAGTTTCCGTTGAAGGGCTGGGAAGGCGCGCCGATGAAGGACTCCGCGCGGGAAATCGCCAGCGCCGCGCAGCCGCAGATTCGGCTGCTCTTTATCCCCCACAAGGCGGCCGACTTCCCGCTCTTCAACAGGGAAACGGCGTGGAAGGTTTGCACACCCGAGACGGTCGCCGATTTTTCCGCCGTGGCCTACCTCTTCGGACGCGAATTGAACGCCCGCGAACACGTGCCCATCGGACTCATCGATTCCACTTGGGGCGGAACCGTGGTCGAAGCCTGGACGAGCCTCCAAGCGATCTCCGGCGACGCCGGACTCATGCCGGTCTTCGCGACGCGCGCCCACATGATGCGGACCGAAGACGAGGTCGCCGCCATTCTCGCGAAGGAGAAGCGCGAAGACGTGGCCGCGCAACAGGCCGGCCAGCCGGCGCCGAAACACGTCTGGCACCCCGGTCCCGAATCCTGGGCACCCGCCGCGTTGTTCAACGGGATGGTCGCGCCCCTGACGCCCTACACCATCAAGGGCGTCATCTGGTATCAGGGCGAATCCAACAGCCGCCAGGGGTTCGCTCCCATGTATGCCAAGCTGTTTCCGGCCATGATCGCCGACTGGCGCGAGCATTGGCGCCAGGGCAATTTCCCGTTCCTCTTCGTGCAGATATCGAGCTACACGTCGGTGCCGTCGGAGAACTGGCCCATCATCCGCGAGGCGCAGCGCCGCACTCTCTCGGTCGCGAATACGGCGATGGCCGTCACCATTGACGTCGGCGATCCGGACAACGTCCATCCCGCCGACAAGCAGACAGTCGGCACGCGCCTCGCCCTCGCCGCCCGCGCGTTAGCCTACGGCGAAAACGTCGAGTATTCCGGCCCCGCCTTCCGGCAGGCCACGCCCGAGAGTGACGCCGTCCGCGTCTGGTTCGATCACATCGCGAATGGCTTAGTCGCCAAAGGCACGTCACTCCAAGGCTTCGAAATCGCCGGCGAAGATGGTCACTTTGTGACCGCGACCGCGCGCATTGACGGTAACACAGCCTTAGTGAGCAATCCGCAACTAACCGCCCCTAAGTGCGTGCGCTACGGCTGGTCCAATGCGCCCGAAGTCAACCTATTCAACTCGGAAGGCTTGCCGGCGTCGCCGTTTACGTCGGAGGACGAGATACCGAGGCCGTAAGAACAAGGGAAAGTTGGGGCCGGGAGAACCAAGTCTCACCAAGCGCCGCACGCTGCGACCGCCAACTACTCTCCGCCTCGGGTAGCAAACGACAGCATTTTCCAATCCTGAAATGA